>NZ_CP073105.1:0-311244 GCF_018138085.1 Stutzerimonas stutzeri | reverse complement strand
GGCACCAGATCGACCTGACCATTGAGCAGGCGCCTGAAGTTTTCACCGTTCTGCGCGGCGACCACGATCTTATGAAAGCCCTTGGCCTGCAGGTACTGGTGGCGGACGTCCTCACGCAACACGCCGATTCGATAGGCCTTGGCCGCTTCCAGATCGGGTACCTGAATGTCGTCTCGCGAGCGCAGCTTGTAGAAGTGGTACTCGATGCGCATGATCTCGCCGACCCAGCGGAACAGGGCTTCACGCTCGGGTGTCCGGGCGATCAGGTAGATCAGCACACCGGGCTCGCTCAGCGCCATGTCGTAGGCACGGGCCCAGGGGTAGAGAGCGACATGGTAGTCCGTCAACCCGGCGCGCTGGAGCGTCGCTTCGACCACCTGGCTGGCGGTGCCGGATACCTGGCCATCTTGCAGATAGCTGTACGCCGTATCCTCGGTCACGACCCGTAGCGGCGCGGCCTGCAGCGTCATACCGAGCAATCCCAGCGAGCAGGCGATCCAGGCAATCGGGCGCATTGTATGGTTCCTCACAGTCGGTCAGACAGCTATACAGTTGCGGCCCTGGGTCTTGGCTCGATATAGAGCCTCATCCGCCCGGCGAAGCAGCTGGTCGAATTGGTCGATACAGCCCGGCTCGAACGCGGCCAGACCGATGCTCAGGGTTACCTGGGACGACACGTCGGAGCCCGCGTGTGGCAGTGCCCGCTCGGCCAGCCGTTGCTGCAGCCTCACGGCGGCGCGCCAGGCGGATTCGGCGTCCACGCCCGGCATCAGCACCACGAACTCCTCGCCACCGAGCCGCGCGACCACCTCGCCGGCACGGGCGAAAACACTGCTGAGCGTTTCGGCCACGGCCTGCAAGCAATGGTCCCCTTGCGCATGGCCGTAGTGGTCGTTGTAGCGCTTGAAAAAATCCACATCGCACATCAGTACGGTCAGCGGCAGGCCTTGGCGCAGCGCGCGGCGGAATTCGATCTCCTTGAGTTCATCGAAGTGACGCCGGTTGGCCAGGCCGGTGAGCGGATCGCTGCGCGACAGCTCTTCGAGCCGCACGTTGGCGGCGCGCAGCTCGGCGGTGCGCTCTGCGACCAGCTCGGCCAGGCGATCGCGATGGGCCGCCAGGGCCTGTTCGTCGTGGTGCTGGCGCTCGAGGTAGGTGGAAAGCTTGGCTTGCAGCCCGTTGACGCCCAACTCCAGCAGGCTCAACTCATCGCGCTCGGTCATCCTGCGTTCGAGGCGCAGGGTCTTGTCCAGGTTGTCGGGGGTCAGCCGGCTCAGGTGACGGGCAATGCGGCGGACGTGCAGGGTCACGGTGCGGTTGAACATCCACATGATCAGGCCGGCGAGCAGCAGCGACTGGATGATCTGGGTGATGACGATATCGGTGACCTCACTGATCAGCCGATCCCAGAGCACGCCTTCGTTGCCTTCCAGCGTCAGCTCGCCCACCGTTTCGCTGGCGTCGGCGTAGGGAACGTAGGTCAGAACATGATGCAGCCGCGGCGCCCGATGCTCGGCCGGCTGCTGCGCGCGCTCGCGCTCGATGACCTCCGGCTCGCGCCCGGCACGGATGATCTGCAGCTCGACACGACCGATAGGCGCCGCCTGGGCGACGCTGTCGAGCTGGGTTTGCAGTGCGTCGCTGTCCATTTCCCAGATCGCTTTGGCCAGATTGCTCCGAAACACCTGATCGATCAGCGCGAGTTCGGCATTCATCGTCGCCAGGCCGTGCTGCCAGGCCGACCAGGTCCGCACGCCTACCGTGACCAGGGTGAACAGCAGACAGAAGCCCAGCGTGACCAGTACCAGACGCCGGCCGAGCGAACTGGTCTGGCGCGGCACGACCGGGGTGGAGTCAGGTTGATAGGCGTTCATTTCAGCCATCTGGCGGCGATGGCGTCGTAACGCCCATCGGCCCGCACGCGCGCGAGTGCGTGACGGAAGCGTTCGACCACCTCGTCCGGCGTGTTGCGGCTGAATGCCATGCACAAGCCATTGGCACCGCCGAGATCGTCGAGGCTCAGCTGCGGCACGGCGTTTTCATGAGGATTTCCGCTGCCCTTGCGGACCAGGTAGTGCGCGTTCAACTCGTTGGAAATCCACAGGTCCACGCGGCCTGCCTTGAGCTTGGCGTAGTTGTGTTCGTACTTGTTGCTCGACTGCAGGTTGCGGCCGATGGCGAAGCCCTTGTCGATCAGGTACTGCTCGCCGACGTCGTCTTTCACCGTGGCGATCTGATACTGACGCGCGTCTTCGAGACTCTTCAGATTGAACTGCGTGCCAGGCAGCGAGAACAGGTACCAACGTGTTGGCGCGATCACGCCCACCCACTTGAACAGCGTCTCGCGTTGCGCCGTGCGGGCAATGGAATAGATCAACACCTTCTCGGAATTGAGCGCGATGTCGTAGGCACGCGCCCATGGCATCGACTGTATATGCGCCGTCTCGCCCGCCTCCTTGAGCACAGCTTGGACCACCTCGGTGCTCATGCCGGTCAGCTTGCCGCCGAGGGTCATGTTGTACGGCGGCAACTCTTCGGTGACCACGGTAAGGCCCCCATGAGCGCACGCCGTCTGACCACCGAATAGCAACGCGAGCAACGACAGGGCAAGCGTCAGATGGCGGAACGATGGTGAGTTCATCGGGTGACCTCTGGGTCGGAGCGTCAGCTAGGCACGGGCGCAGCGCCATCATACTGGCATCATTCAAAGAGCATTCAAGCACTCCTTTTTTCGGCGCTTCGGGCACAGACTTGAACGCCGGGTTGTCCTTAGCTCCGCGCACCGACGAACGGTGGCGCCCGCCGCCAGCGCTAACCCGGTATCCGGCAGCCCCTCGTCCGGTTCAGCTGATGACCGAACGGAGAACGGATCGCAATGGCACGAGGGGAAACGGCTTGCAGGCTGGCGTGCGGAGGTTGCGGCTCAATGAATGTCGATCAGCATCGGTGCCAGGTGCGTGGGCATTCCGCGGGAACACGCTGCGCCTGATGTGTCCTGGGCGTACGAGGGGGAACAATCAGCGGCGCTGGCGCTTGTGCTCGAAGGCTTCGACACAGGCGGGCAGGTCATAGAAGCGTGGCGTTCCGCCGACCCGATTGCCATTCTCGCCAGCGGTCTTGCGCCGGCAGTCGGCTTCGGTATCGGCGCCGCGCTTGGCGTTCATGCACTGCTGGAAGGCGGCTTCGCGCAGCGGTGCCAACTTCTCGCTCCGCGCCGCCTCGCACCGCGGCTCCAGTTCGGCCTGCCGGAGGGCGAACGCCTCGTCGTCTTTCTTGAACGCCCCATGCGCCTGAAACGCCAACATGCACAACAGCAGAACGGTCAGCCTTCCTTGCATCACGGCACTCCTTCTTTGAGCCGACGGCAAGCATGGCGCGGAGCCGACGCCAAGACAAGTCTGCTCCGGCCCATCTGACCGGGACGCAGTGCGCCAATACCAGCTTGACCTGCGGCAATCGCCAGGGCGAATCAGCGTACCTGGAAGCGCTGCTCAGCCAGTTTGCGATCGCCCTGGAACACCATGAAATGCCATTCACCCGGCACTAGCTCATGCGTCTCGGTGAACTCGAACGCCATGACGTCCTGCGGCGCATCGGGCACCAGCTCCTGTACCACTTCGTACCGGTCGTGCCGCTGGCCGCTCGGATCGACCACCCCGGGCGTCAGATAGAGCAGCGTGAGCGGTGTATCGTCGGCGCGCTTGTCGTCCAGACGGTAGCGCAGGCCGAACTTGGTGCCGATTTTCAGCGGTATGTGATCAGCCTCGAGGATGCGCTGGTCGTTGCGGGTGAGGACATGCTCGCCAGGCTGCTGGTCCTGATAGACGCTTTCGAACACACCAGCCTCGATCGGCCCCACGACCCGTACCTCGGCGCACGCCAAACCGGGCCATAACAATGCGAACAACAACGGACGAAGAGTAGGCATAACGGGCTCCTAGCCGAAAAGCAGCGATCCTATGACACTGACGTGACAGCGACATGACACACCGTGTGCCACCGGTATTCAGCGCTTCGCGCGCCGATAGTCCTCGATCTTGGCACTAACGGCGCAAACTCAGCGAGGCGCTACGGGTCGAAAGCAGTGGTAGAGTCGCTGCCCTCGAATAATCCCAGGAGAAACCATGCGCGCACTGTTTACCGCCGTATTGATGGCATTACCCTTGACCTTTACGTCCGTGGCCTTCGCCGCCGAGTCACCCGCTGGTCGCTGGCAGACCATCGATGACGAAACCGGCAAACCCAAGTCCATTGTCGAAATTCAAGAAGCCGCCGACGGCACATTGACGGGCAAGGTCGCGCAGATCCTGCAATCGGACCATGGCCCAAATCCTGTGTGCAGCGCCTGCGAAGGCGAGCGCAAAGACCAGCCCATCACCGGCATGACCATTCTCTGGGGACTCAAGCCCGACGGCGAACGCGTCTGGACAGGCGGCACCATTCTCGATCCGGCCAAGGGCAAGACCTACCGTGCCAAGGTGACGCTACTCGACGGCGGCGAAAAGTTGGAGATGCGCGGCTACATAGGCATCGAAGCGCTGGGCCGCACCCAGACCTGGGTTCGCCAGTAAGCCGCGGGCCACTCGGCCCTCTGCCGGGGCGCGCCCCGGCGGCGCATCCTGCTCGGACCAGCAAACGGAAATACCGCGGGCTGACCACCGCGCCGGTAATGGCGCGGCCCGCTTGATCGAAGCAGACGTCAGCGACGATCAGCCACTATCGAAACCCCTGCCCGCCAGGTCGCCCCGCTCCCCGATATGTCCCGGCAGCGGCTTCGCCAAACCGACCTAAACCCTTAAGCAGTAGCGCTACGCCAGGCGAGTATCTGGCGCGGCAATGCAACCCTTGAGCGCACCGCCATCTCATCGCGTCGCGCCAGCAATAGCCAGCCCACCGCATGTCTCGCCGCGTCCATCTGCAACATGACCGTCATCTTAGTTTCACAAAGCGGGCCTAGAGTGCTGGCCACCCCCGCCCGAAACCAGGAGTTACGTACATGGGACGCACCTTCCGCCTCTCCGCTCTGCTGTCGGCACTTTGCCTGAGCTCCTTCGCGCATGCCACCGACGTGACCGGTGCCGGCTCCAGCTTCGTCTATCCGATCCTCTCCAAATGGTCGCAAGCCTATAGCGAGCACTCCGACAACCGCATCAACTACCAGTCGATCGGTTCGGGCGGCGGCATTGCCCAGATCAAGGCAGCCACCGTGGACTTCGGCGCCTCCGACGCCCCGCTGTCCTCTGATGACCTGCAGAAATCCGGCCTCGGTCAGTTCCCGACCATCATCGGTGGCATCGTCCCGGTGGTGAATATCGAAGGTATCGAGCCCGGCAAGCTCAAACTCGACGGCGAGACGCTGGCCAAGATCTTCCTCGACGAGATCAAGACCTGGAACGACCCCGCCATCGCCAAGCTGAACCCGGATCTCAAGCTGCCGGCTGAGAAGATCACCGTCGTCCATCGTTCGGACGGCTCGGGCACCTCCTATAACTTCACCAACTACCTGGCCAAGGTGAGCCCGGAGTGGAAGCAGAAGGTCGACTTCGGCACCACCGTCAACTGGCCGGCCGGTGTCGGCGGCAAGGGCAACGAAGGCGTCTCGGCCTACGTCAAGCAGATCAAGAACTCGATCGGCTACGTCGAATACGCCTACGCCCTGCAGAACAAGATGGCCCACGCGCAGCTGAAGAATGCCGCCGGCAAATTCGTCCAGCCAAACTCCGACAGCTTCCAGGCTGCCGCCGACACCGCCGACTGGGGCAACGCCAAGGACTTCAACCTGCTGATGACCAATGCGTCGGGTGAGCAGGCCTGGCCGATCACCGCCACCACCTGGGTGATCATGTACAAGGACCCGAAGAACCCCGAGCGCAGCAAGGCCGCCTTCGATTTCTTCAAGTGGTCGCTGGAAAACGGCCAGAAGGATGCCGCCGCGCTCGACTATGTCGCGCTGCCGGACTCGCTGGTCGACAAGATCGAGTCGTACTGGTCGTCCGATTTCAAGAACTGAATGGCCGCGCCCGTAACCACCCCGCTCCGGTAACGGCGCGGGGTGCTTTGCTTTAGGACTCCCTCATGCCCACCGCCAATCCCATGCCGGTCGCCCATCTGCCGTTGACACGCGACCAACGCGAACACCGCGCCCAAAGCGACACGCGGCACGATCGCTGGTTTCGATTTATTCTGCTGACGGCCGCCCTGTTGGTGCTGGCGGTCATGCTCGGTGCCGCCGCGTCCACCCTCTGGGGCGGCCGCCTGGCCTTTTCCACCTTTGGCTGGTCGTTTCTGACCAGCAGCGAGTGGGATGTGGTCAATGGCCGGTTCGGCGCACTGGTGCCGATCTACGGCACCCTGATGACCTCCCTTATTGCGCTCGTGCTGGCGGTTCCGGTCAGCTTCGGCATTGCGCTGTTTCTTTCGGAGATCGCGCCGCCTTGGCTGCGCACGCCGGTGGCCTCGGCGGTAGAGCTGCTGGCCGGGATTCCATCGATCATCTACGGCATGTGGGGCCTGTTCGTGTTCGGCCCCTTCATGGCGCAGTACCTCTCCCCGGTGATCAGCGAATATCTCGGCGCGCTGCCTCTGATCGGCGCGTTCTTCCAGGGCCCGGCGCTGGGCATCGGGATGCTCAGCGCAGGCATCATCCTGGCGATCATGATCCTGCCGTTCATCACCTCGGTGATGTATGAGGTGTTTCGTACCGTCCCGCCGGCGCTGAAGGAATCGGCATACGCCCTCGGCTCGACGACCTGGGAGGTCTGCTGGGACATCGTCCTGCCGTACACGCGCTCAGCGGTCGTCGGCGGGATCTTTCTCGGGCTTGGCCGCGCGCTCGGCGAGACGATGGCCGTGACCTTCGTGCTCGGCAACGCGCACCAGCTGTCGATGTCGCTGTTGATGCCGAGCAGTTCGATTGCCTCGGTGATCGCCAACGAATTCAACGAGGCCTACACCGACCTGCATCGCTCATCGCTCATTGCGCTGGGCTTCCTGCTGTTCGTGGTCACCTTTATCGTGCTGTTGCTGGCCCGCCTGATGCTGGCCCGCATGTCGCGCCGGGCGGGCAACTGATGAACCTCAACGAAAATCTCTACCGCACACGACGGTTGAAAAACGCGTTCGCCATGGTGCTGAGCAGCGGAGCGGCGCTGATCGGACTCGGCTGGCTGGTCTGGATTCTGCTAACGACGCTGATCAAGGGCGGCAGCGCACTGAGCCTTGATCTGTTCACCGAAATGACCCCGCCGCCCGGTGCCGAAGGCGGCCTCGCCAATGCCCTGTTCGGCAGCGTGCTGATGACGCTGCTGGCCCTGGCCATCGGTGCTCCAATCGGCATTCTCGCCGGCCTGTGGCTGGCCGAGTTCGCGCGCACATCGCGCCTGGGCACGCTGGTGCGCTTCGTCAATGACATCCTGCTGTCGGCACCGTCCATCGTCATCGGCCTGTTCGTCTACACCGCCATCGTCATCCCGATGAACCAGCTCACCGGCGGTTCGGTGAGCTTTTCCGGGTTGGCCGGCGGCCTGGCACTGGCCATGCTCGTCGTCCCGGTCGTTACCCGGACCACCGATGAGATGCTGCAACTGCAGCCCGCCTCGCTGCGCGAAGCGGCGCTGGCGCTCGGCATCCCGCGCTGGAAGGTCACGCTGCAGATATTGCTGCGCGCGTCCAAAGCCGGCGTGGTGACCGGGGTGCTGCTGTCGATGGCACGGATCACCGGCGAAACCGCGCCGCTGCTGTTCACCGCGTTCGGCAACCAGTTCTGGAACGGCGACCTGCTCAAGCCCATGGCCAGTGTGCCGGTGACCATCTTCCAGTTCGCCATGAGCCCGTTCGAAAGTTGGCAGGCACTGGCCTGGGCCGGCGCGCTGCTGCTGACCCTGTTCGTGCTGCTGCTCAGCCTGCTGTCCCGCTTCGTCTTCTCCCGCCGGAAGGGTGCGTAATGACCAATCTCCAGAACCACATGCCTGAAATTTGCGCACGCAACGTCGGTTTCCAGTACCGCCAGCACGTCGCGCTCAAATCCATCAGCCTCGACATCCCGGCCAACCGCATCACCGCGATCATCGGCCCTTCGGGCTGCGGCAAGTCGACACTGCTGCGTATCTTCAACCGCATCTACGCCGAGTACCCGGGGCAGACGGCAACTGGCGAGATCCTGCTGGACGGGGAGAATATCCTCGATCCGAAGTATTCGCTGAGCCGCCTGCGCAGCAACGTCGGGATGGTATTCCAGAAACCCGTGCCCTTCCCCATGTCGATCTTCGACAACGTCGCCTACGGCATTCGCCACCACGAGCGGCTGTCACGCGGGGAAACCCAGGAGCGCGTCGAGCAGGCCCTGCGCGGCGCCGCGCTCTGGGACGAGGTCAAGGACAAGCTGCAGCAAAGCGCGCTGGGCCTGTCCGGTGGGCAGCAGCAGCGTCTGTGCATCGCCCGCACCATCGCCCTGCGCCCGCGTGTGCTGCTGCTCGACGAGCCGACCTCGGCACTCGACCCGATCTCGACCATGAAGATCGAGCAGCTGATCACCGACCTCAAGGAACAGTTCACCGTGGTCATAGTGACGCACAACATGCAGCAGGCCGCGCGTTGCTCGGACATCACCGCTTTCATGTACCTGGGCGAACTGATCGAGGTCGGCTCGACCGACATCATCTTCACCCAGCCCAAGCAGAAGCAGACCGAGGACTACATTACTGGCCGCTTTGGCTGAGCAAAGGCGTGCGCGTCCGTGCGTTTGGGGATAGACCACGATTTACCGAAGCCCGATCGTGCGCTACCCCTCCACGCGGAAATGCCCCGCCAACGCCTGCAGTTCATGGCTGAGCGTCCTGAACTGATCGAGGGAGTTCGTCGTTTCGTCCATCGTCCTGAACGACAGGTCAGCGACGTCCCGGATGTTGATGACACTGCGGTTGATCTCTTCGGCCACCGCAGTCTGTTCCTCGGCGGCCGTGGCGATCTGCTGGTTCATCTGCTGAATGATGGATACCGCGGCGGCGATCTCGTTCAGGGCGAGCGCCGTCTGGTTCGCGTCGGTGGCGGTCAGCTGGACCAGATCATTGCTCTGCTGCATCTGCCTGACCGACGCCTTCGCGCCGTTCTGCAGCGCGTCGACCAGCTGTTGGATTTCAGCCGTCGATTGCTGGGTGCGCCGCGCTAGCGAGCGGACCTCATCGGCCACCACCGCGAACCCCCGCCCTTGCTCGCCGGCGCGCGCCGCCTCGATGGCGGCGTTCAATGCGAGCAGGTTGGTCTGTTCTGCAACACTCTTGATGACGTCAAGCACGGTGCCGATGTTCTGGCTTTCTTCGCTCAGCGCATCGATGCCTCGGACCGCTTCCTGAACCGAACCGACCAGCTGATTTACCCGCTCCATGCTTTGCTTGACCATCGCATGTCCGCCGCCAACCGTGCGGTCGGCAACCCGAGCGGAACCGGCCGCCTCCTCGGCGTTGCGGGCCACCTCTTGAACGGTGGCGGACATCTCGTTCATCGCGGTGGCGACCTGATCGATCTCGACCCGTTGCCGCAACACACCGTCCCGGGCCTTGGCGGTGACGCCCGCGACCTGCTCCGCGGAATCAGCGATTTGCGTCACCGCCCCTTGCAGGCGGCCGACGATGCCGCGCAGGCTCTTCGACATCTCCTGCATCGCCAGCATCAGTTGGCCGAACTCATCACGACGATTAACCACGATCTGCGCGCTCAGGTCTCCCCGAGCGATCTGGTTGGCAGCCTGTATTACTTCGCGCAATGGCCGGACGATGAGGCGGGTGATCAACAGCGAGGCGATGACGCCGACGATCAAAGCCAACCCGGAAGCAATCAGAATCAAGCTGCTGCTGGCGACCAGATCGGCCTGCATGGCGTCTTGCTGAGCCTGGTAGGCCTTGTCCGCAGCCTCGAGTGCACCGGCCGCACGAGCGTTCATTTCAGTGTAAAGGCGGGCACCGTCTCCCAATGCCTGGGTGTAATCGGCCAGCCTGTCGTTGAACGACTTGATGTTGCCCAGTACCTCGGTCAACACCGCACCGTACATGCCGCGGTCCAGCGTTTCCATCAACGCGTTAGCAAGATCGAGCGCCGCCTGGGCCTGCTGGATCGTCGTGGCAGGCGCTTCGTCGCGCTGCTGGGTGCGCTGGCGGGCCTCATTGAGTGCGGAGAGAATCAGGCTGTACAACTGAGCGATCTGCTGTCCCTGGCCGACCATTTCGGCGCCTCGCTCCCCCTGGGATTCCTTGAGATCGTAGAGCCCGTCCTCGACCAGCCCGCTCTGAAGGATGTCGAGGCTGTTGGAAGCGCTGACCACTGACCAATAGGCGGAATCCAGCGCAATGGTCTTGGCATCTGAAACCTGCACGAAGCGGGCGAACGCATCCTGATATTCACCGAGGGCTTGCTCGACGCTGGTGAGCCCCTGTTGTTGAGCCTCCCCCAGCTGTGCCTTGAGCTCGGCAACGTTGGCCAAGGTTGCGGCCACCTTGTCGTTGAGCGCCTTTACATGCTCAGCGTCGCCGCTTTCGGTGAAGTGCTGCTCGATGCTGCGGATATACAGGACTTCGGTTTTTATCGACGACACGCGCTTGAGTGCGTCGAATCGCATATCCACCGAACGCAAGGCGGCCAGCCCAGCGATGGCGACCACGGCGGTGAGCAGCAAGACCAGGCCGAAGCCAAGGGCGAGCTTCGTGGCCGTTCCCATATTGGCCAGCCTGGCCGTTGCGATACCGAGCATCGTCATCTTCCATCCGAGTTGAGACAAAGGTAATGGCGCCTGGCCATGCAGGCCTGTCTCTCATTCTGTCGACCGCATGGCAATTGTTTTTAGCTGAACTATCCGGATCAGCATCGAAGGGGTCGCTTTCCGGGATGGCGATGTCGTTTGGGGTAACAGATCGCCTGTTTTCAATTCGGCGCGGAGAGGCTCGTGGCGGCCCGTCAGCGGGCATGCTTTTTCGCAAAGGAGGGGGCTATGACAGCCGGTACACCGGGTCGGTAATACAGGCGCTGCGTCGGGCAGCGGGCAGCGGGCAGCGGGCAGCGAAGTGAAGGTATAAACCTTATTCAGGACGGGACACACGCATAAAAAAAGGCGCCCTAAGGCGCCTTTCTTCACTACCGCTCGATCATCAGACCTTGGCGCGCTCGTAGCGCTTGCGGTCGTTTTCGTTGAGCAGCTTCTTGCGCAGGCGAATCGACTTCGGCGTCACTTCAACAAGCTCGTCGTCGGCGATGAACTCCAGCGCCTGCTCGAGGGTGAATTTGATCGGCGGGACCAGGGCGATGACTTCGTCCTTGCCGGAAGCACGCATGTTGTCGAGCTTCTTGCCCTTGGTGGGGTTGAGCACCAGGTCGTTGTCACGGCTGTTGATGCCGCACAGCTGGCCTTCGTAGATCTCATCGCCCGGTGCCAGGAACAGCTTGCCGCGTGCCTGCAGGGTTTCCAGCGAATAGGTCAGCGCGGTACCGGTGGCCATGGACACCAGCACGCCGTTCTGGCGGTTGGTCACTTCGCCGGCCTTGATCGCGCCGTAGTGGCTGAAGGTCGAGGTCAGGATGCCCGAACCCGAGGTCAGGGTCAGGAAGTTGTTACGGAAGCCGATCAGGCCGCGCGCCGGGATGGTGTATTCCAGGCGGATACGGCCCTTGCCGTCGGGGATCATGTTGGTCAGATCGCCCTTGCGCAGGCCCATCTGCTCCATCACCGGGCCCTGATGCTGCTCTTCGATGTCGATGGTGACGTTCTCGTAAGGCTCCTGCTTTTCGCCGGCCTCGTTCTCGATGATCACCACTTCCGGGCGGCCGACGGCCAGTTCGAAGCCTTCACGGCGCATGTTTTCGATCAGTACCGAGAGGTGCAGTTCGCCACGGCCGGAGACCTTGAACTTCTCCGGGGAGTCGCCCTGCTCGACGCGCAGCGCCACGTTGTGCAGCAGCTCCTTGTCCAGACGGTCCTTGATGTTGCGGCTGGTGACGAACTTGCCTTCCTTGCCGGCGAACGGCGAGTCGTTGACCTGGAAGGTCATGGACACGGTCGGCTGGTCGACGGTCAGCGGCGGCAGGGCCTCGACGGCGTTCTGGTCACAGAGGGTGTCGGAAATGTACAGCTCGTCCATGCCGCTGACGCAGACGATATCACCGGCCTGGGCCTCGGGTACTTCGACGCGCTGCAGACCGGAGTGGCCCATGATCTTGAGGATCCGGCCGTTGCGCTTCTTGCCGTCGGCGCCGATGGCGGTCACCGGGGTGTTGGACTTGACGGTGCCGCGGGCGATACGGCCGATACCGATCACGCCGAGGAAGCTGTTGTAGTCCAGCTGGGAAATCTGCATCTGGAACGGGCCATCGACGTCAACGACAGGCGCCGGGACGTGGTCGACGATCGCCTGGAACAGGGCGTCCATGTTGTCGTCCATGTTCTCGTAGTCCATGCCGGCGATGCCGTTCAGGGCCGAGGCGTAGACGATCGGGAAGTCCAGCTGCTCATCGGTGGCGCCGAGGTTGTCGAACAGGTCGAAGATCTGGTCGATGACCCAGTCCGGACGCGCGCCCGGGCGGTCGACCTTGTTCACCACGACGATCGGACGCAGGCCGGCCTTGAACGCCTTCTGGGTCACGAAGCGGGTCTGCGGCATCGGGCCGTCCTGGGCATCGACCACCAGCAGCACGGAGTCGACCATCGACATGACACGCTCCACCTCACCGCCGAAGTCGGCGTGGCCGGGGGTGTCGACGATGTTGATGTTGTAGTCCTTCCACTTCAGCGCGGTGTTCTTCGCCAGGATGGTGATGCCGCGTTCCTTTTCCTGGTCGTTGCTGTCCATCACGCGCTCGTTTTCCGCTTCTTTGCGGTCCAGGGTGCCGGACAGGCGCAGGAGTTTGTCGACGAGGGTGGTCTTGCCATGGTCAACGTGGGCGATGATGGCGATGTTGCGGAGATTCTCGATCACAGGTCTGTTTCTCTGTAAAAGCGTCTGGCTGTAGGCCTGCCGCAAAAAAATGGTTGGCTCGCTAGGCGAATCCGGAAGACGGAGCCGGGGCAACCCCGGTGACTTCAACGGTCGGGAGGGCGGTGGCGGATACTGCCACCCAGCAGGCCAGGCTGCTTAGCTCGGACGATAAACGCGCACATTGACATGCCCCTCGCTCAGCAAATGATGAGCATGCAGGCGGCTCATGACACCTTTATCGCAATACAGCAGGTACTGGCGATTCGCATCCAGTTCCTTGAAGCGGCTGTTCAGCGCATAAAAAGGCAGCGTGTGCACTTCGATGCCCTGCAGCTGCAGAGGTTCGTCCTCGGCCAGGTCCGGGTGGCGAATATCCAGCACCACCTGGCCGGCACTCGCCTCGACTACTTCTTCTACCTGTACGTCCTGGCCGAGTTCGTCGATCACGCGGTCAATGGCGACCTGTCGGGCGTTGGCCAGCGCCCGCTCCAGTACCGCCATGTCGAACTGCTTCTCTTCATGCTCGACGCGGTAGCGCTTGGCCTTGGTCGTCGGATTCTTCGAGATCACCCCGCAGTATTCGGGCATGTGCTTGGCGAACTCGGCGGTGCCGATCTCGAAGGCAGTGTCGATGATGTCCTGCTTGTGGCTGGCGATCAGTGGCCGCAGCACCAGCATGTCGGTGGCCGAGTCGATCACCGAGAGGTTCGGCAACGTCTGGCTGGAGACCTGCGAGATCGCCTCGCCGGTAACCAGCGCATCGATATGCAGGCGCTCGGCGATCTGCGTCGATGCGCGCAGCATCATGCGCTTGAGCACCACGCCCATCTGGCTGTTGTCGACCTTCTCGAGGATTTCGCCCACCACTTCCTCGAACGGCACGCTAATAAAGAGCACGCGGTGCGAGCTACCGTACTTCTTCCATAGATAGTGGGCGACTTCCATCACGCCCAGCTCATGGGCGCGGCCACCGAGGTTGAAGAAGCAGAAGTGGGTCATCAGCCCGCGGCGCATCATCTGGTAGGCCGCCACGGTGGAATCGAAACCACCGGACATCAACACCAGGGTCTGCTCCAGCGCGCCCAGCGGATAGCCACCGATGCCGTCGTGCTGCGCATGGACGATGAACAGCCGCTGGTCGCGGATTTCCATCCGCACTTCGATCTCCGGCGCTTTCAGCGAGATGCCGGCGGCGCCGCACTGAACGCGCAGCTCGCTGCCGACATGGCGCTCGACGTCCATGGAACTGAACGGGTGCTTGCCGGCGCGTTTGCAGCGCACCGCGAAG
The DNA here is from genome assembly GCF_018138085.1 of Stutzerimonas stutzeri. Taxonomy (NCBI): domain Bacteria; kingdom Pseudomonadati; phylum Pseudomonadota; class Gammaproteobacteria; order Pseudomonadales; family Pseudomonadaceae; genus Stutzerimonas; species Stutzerimonas stutzeri. Next base: position 297,000 of record NZ_CP073105.1, on the reverse strand, counting down.
ATCTTGCCGGCAAGCCGATCGGCGAAATGCGCCTTGCACTTCTCAACCAGGTCGTCGAGGTCGCCGAGTGGATACTCGTGCACTTCCAGGCAATGGGCGATGCCCGGCGTGCAGCGCAGGCGCTCGATCATTTCTTGCAGCTGCTTCGGCTCGCTACAGGCGGTTTCCACCTCGACGTTGTCCCACACCCCTTCCACCCGAAGTTCGGGATCGAGGTCGCGCAGCACGGTGCGGATGTTCTTCGCCAACTGGCGAATGAAGCCCTTGCGCACCGGCGGGCTCTTGATGGTGATTTCTGGGAAGACTTTGACGATCAGTTTCATGGAAACAGCGCGTGCGCCGGCAAGGCGTAAAAAAGAGGGGGGCGGAGTATATCGGAAATTGATCAAGCTTTAGACAGTTTTCTCCAAGCCGAGCCCAATGCACCTAAATTGAACAAATCCACCTTTCAGCGCACCAATAAGGTGCGCATTTTCACAAGCCGGCCCTGTCACGCTGCGGCAACCGTCGAACAAACACCCTAGATAGGCGTCCAGACCCAATACGGAGCACTGGCATGCAATTTGCTCTCTTGTGAGGCAGGTCGCCATGGCGGAACATCGCCGCCCGGCTTCACCCTGATTCGGAAGCAACCCTGTCACGCTTCCACCACTTGGAGAACACCATGTCGAAGTCGCTTCAACTGATCAAAGATTACGATGTGAAGTGGATTGATCTGCGCTTCACTGATACCAAAGGCAAGCAGCACCATGTGACTGTCCCGGCGCGTGACGCTCAGGATGAAGACTTCTTCGAACACGGCAAGATGTTCGACGGCTCCTCCATTCATGGCTGGAAGGGCATCGAAGCCTCCGACATGATCCTGATGCCGGTTGACGAAACCGCCGTACTGGATCCGTTCACCGAAGAGCCGACCCTGATTCTGGTCTGCGACATCGTCGAGCCGAGCACCATGCAGGGCTACGACCGCGACCCGCGCTCGATCGCCAAGCGCGCCGAAGAATTCCTCAAGTCCACCGGCATCGGCGACACCGTATTCGTTGGCCCGGAACCCGAGTTCTTCATCTTCGACGAAGTGAAGTTCAAGTCCGACATCTCCGGCTCCATGTTCAAGATCTACTCCGAGCAGGGTTCCTGGATGACCGACCAGGACGTCGAAGGCGGCAACAAGGGCCATCGCCCAGCCGTCAAAGGCGGTTACTTCCCGGTTCCGCCGTGCGATCACGACCACGAAATCCGTACCGCCATGTGCAACGCCATGGAAGAAATGGGTCTGGTCGTCGAAGTACACCACCACGAAGTGGCCACTGCCGGTCAGAACGAAATCGGCGTCAAGTTCAACACGCTGGTCAACAAGGCTGACGAAGTTCAGACCCTGAAGTACTGCGTGCACAACGTGGCCGACGCCTACGGCAAGACCGCGACCTTCATGCCCAAGCCGCTCTATGGCGACAACGGCTCGGGTATGCACGTCCACATGTCGATCTCCAAGGACGGCAAGAACACCTTCGCTGGCGAAGGCTATGCCGGCCTGTCCGAGACCGCCCTGTACTTCATCGGCGGCATCATCAAGCACGGCAAGGCCCTGAACGGCTTCACCAACCCGTCGACCAACTCGTACAAGCGCCTGGTTCCGGGCTTCGAAGCGCCGGTCATGCTGGCCTACTCGGCACGCAACCGGTCCGCCTCGATCCGTATCCCTTACGTCTCCAGCCCGAAAGCCCGCCGTATCGAAGCGCGCTTCCCGGATCCGGCTGCCAACCCGTACCTGTGCTTCGCCGCACTGCTGATGGCGGGCCTCGACGGCATCCAGAACAAGATTCACCCCGGCGATGCCGCTGACAAGAACCTCTACGATCTGCCGCCGGAAGAAGGCAAGCTGATCCCGCAGGTTTGCGGCAGCCTGAAGGAAGCCCTGGAAGAACTCGACAAGGGCCGCGCGTTCCTGACCAAGGGCGGCGTGTTCAGCGACGACTTCATCGATGCCTACCTCGAGCTGAAGAGCGAAGAAGAAATCAAGGTCCGCACCTTCGTTCACCCGCTGGAATACGACCTGTACTACAGCGTCTAAGCCAGTCCGCGTGACAGAAAAGGCCTCCTTCGGGAGGCTTTTTCGTTTCCGCACCGAGGCGACCCAGAACCACCACACCGCTACGGGCCAGCGCAGTGGCGCCGATCGCAAATCGCAACGCTGGTACTTGCCTGCCCGCCGCCACAGTGCAAGGCTTCCCGTACTCACTCCGCGGAGCTTCCCATGCGCATCGCATTGTTCAGCCTGCTACTCGCACTCACCATTCCGGCCCAGGCGCAGATCTACAAATACACCGACGATAAGGGCAACACGGTGTTCACCAACCAGCCGCCCGAAGGGGTGGCGGCAGAAACCGTCGAGCTACCGCCCGCCAATACCGTAGACATCAAGGTCCCGGACGCCCCGCCTCCCCTGACCGAAGAGCAGGCCGGCGACCGACAGCAGGTTTACCGCAGCCTGTCCATCGGCGGCATTCCAGACGAACAAGCGCTGCGTGCGAACAACGGCACCTTCGTAGTCAATGCCCAGCTCGATCCGCCGCTACGCCGAAATCATCGAATTCGTTTTCTGCTCGACGGCGAACCCCAGGGAGAGCCGAGCAACTCGACATCGCTGCAACTGACCAATGTCGACCGGGGAACGCACTTGATCGAGGTTGAAGTGCTGAGCGGCGGACAGGTTATCCAGCGCGCGCAGGAGCAGTTCACCGTGCAGCGGGTCAACACCTCGAGCCCGGCATTGCGACCCAAGCCAGCCGTGCCGCCCAAACCGAACCCGAAACCGACTCCCACGCCCAAGCCGAAGCCCGCCTCTTGAACGCTGCCCGCCGAGCGCTCGCGGCCGCGCTGCTGGCATGCGCCCTGCCGGCCGCTGCCGAGATCTACAGCTATACCGACGAACAGGGCAATCGCGTGTTCACCGATCGCCCCGGCGGGCGGGCAGTCGAGTTGGTGAAACCGCGGCCGACCAACAGCATGCCTCCCGCCGAAACACAGCCCATACAGGCACCGGAACCATTAGCCGCTCCGACAACCGATAGCGCGACGATCCGCTACAGCCAACTCGAAGTCCTGACGCCTCAGCCAGACGCCACCATTCGCGACAACGCAGGCGGCTTACTGGTGGAGGTCGCCAGCACACCCGAACTGTTGCCGGGCCATGCCTATCGTCTGCTGTTGGACGGCAGCGACACCGAGCTCGGCGGCGGCGGCCCCCAGTTCGCATTGCAGAATATCGATCGCGGCACCCACCAGCTCACCGTGCAGGTGATCGACGAAAGCGGAACCTCCTTGCAGAGCAGCCCACCGCGCACCTTCCATATGATGCGCACCTCGCTGGCTCAGCGACGCATGGTCCGGCCTTGCAAAAAGGACGATTACGGCGTTCGCCCCGAGTGTCCGTTGAAGGACAAGCCGAAGGAAAAGAGGGATATTCCCTTCGTGCCCTTTCTGTGATCATGCTATGCACCTGAATGGTGCACAAGCAACGCCCGCCTGATCGGCCCGATCTGTTTTGCGCGATGCCCCGCGCTGGAGCGCTAGTACCTGCGGCGTTGCGCCGAAATCAGGCAGCTTGGTTTGCTTCTTGCATTTCCCGCCTTACCCATCGGATGCAGACAGCCATGATCAACGAAGCCCTACAGCGCCTGCTGATCGAGAACCTGACCACCGCGACGCTGTTGCTCGATTCGCGGCTGCGCCTGGAATACATGAATCCGGCCGCCGAAATGCTGCTGGCCGTAAGCGGTCAGCGCAGCCATGGCCAGTTCATCAGCGAACTGTTCACCGAATCGTCCGAGGCACTTGCCGCGCTGCGCCAGGCCGTCGAGCAGGCGCACCCCTTCACCAAGCGCGAGGCGACGCTGACCTCGACCAATGGTCAGGCGCTGACCGTCGACTACGCCGTCACACCGATCCTGACCCGCCAGGAAACCAAGCTGCTGCTCGAGGTGCTGCCGCGCGACCGCTTGCTGCGCATCACCAAGGAAGAGGCGCAACTGTCAGCGCACGAAACCACCAAGCTGCTGGTGCGCGGCCTCGCCCACGAGATCAAGAACCCGCTCGGCGGCATTCGCGGTGCGGCGCAATTACTGTCGCGCGAGCTGCCGGAGGAGCATTTAAAGGACTACACCGAGGTGATCATCGAGGAGGCCGATCGCCTGCGGAACCTGGTCGACCGGATGCTCGGCTCGAACAAACTGCCGTCCCTGTCGATGACCAATATCCACGAAGTGCTCGAACATGTGGCCAGCCTGATCGAGGCCGAAAGCCAAGGCAGCCTCATTTTGGTGCGCGACTATGATCCGAGCATTCCGGAAGTGCTGCTTGACCGTGAACAGATGATTCAGGCGGTGCTCAACATCATGCGCAACGCCATGCAGGCGCTGGCCGGGCAATGCGAACTGGGCCTCGGCCGGCTGACGCTGCGCACCCGCACGCTGCGCCAGTTCACCATCGGCCATGTACGCCATCGCCTGGTGGCGCGCATCGAGATCATCGACAACGGCCCCGGCATTCCGGCCGAACTGCAGAACACGCTCTTCTACCCGATGGTCAGCGGTCGTCCGGACGGAACCGGGCTGGGCCTGGCCATCACCCAGAACATCATCAGCCAGCACCAGGGCCTGATCGAATGCGAAAGCCACCCCGGCCACACCGCGTTCTCGATATTCCTGCCACTGGAACAAGGAGCCCCATCCGTATGAGCCGAAGCGAAAACGTCTGGATCGTCGACGACGACCGCTCCATCCGCTGGGTATTGGAAAAGGCTCTGCAGCAGGACGGCATGGCCACGCAAAGTTTCGACAGCGCCGACGGCGTGCTCGCCCGCCTGTCGCGGCAGCAGCCGGACGTGATCATTTCCGACATCCGTATGCCGGGCACCAGCGGCCTTGACCTGCTCAAGCAGATCCGTGAGCTGTATCCGCGTCTGCCGGTCATCATCATGACCGCGCACTCAGACCTCGACAGTGCGGTCGCCTCCTACCAGGGCGGCGCCTTCGAGTACCTGCCCAAGCCGTTCGACGTCGACGATGCCGTGGCGCTGGTCAAGCGAGCCAACCAGCACGCGCAGGAACAGCAGAACCTGCAGGAGCCGGCACGCCAGCACCACACGCCGGAGATCATCGGCGAGGCGCCGGCGATGCAGGAGGTGTTTCGCGCCATCGGCCGCCTCAGCCACTCCAACATCACCGTGCTGATCAACGGCGAATCCGGTACCGGCAAGGAGCTGGTCGCCCATGCGCTGCATCGTCACAGTCCACGAGCGGCCTCCCCGTTCATCGCGCTGAACATGGCGGCGATTCCCAAGGACCTGATGGAATCCGAACTGTTCGGCCACGAGAAAGGCGCCTTCACTGGCGCAGCCAACCAGCGTCGCGGGCGCTTCGAGCAGGCCGACGGCGGCACCTTGTTTCTCGACGAGATCGGCGACATGCCGGCCGACACCCAGACTCGCCTGTTGCGCGTGCTGGCCGATGGAGAGTTCTACCGGGTCGGCGGCCATACACCGGTCAAGGTCGATGTGCGGATCATCGCCGCGACCCACCAGGACCTGGAAACGCTGGTGCAGGCCGGCAAGTTCCGCGAAGACCTGTTTCATCGCCTGAACGTCATCCGCATCCATATTCCGCGCCTGTCCGATCGGCGCGAAGACATCCCCGCGCTGGCCAGACACTTCCTCGCCAGCGCCGCCCAGGAACTGGCGGTCGAGACCAAGCTGCTCAAAGCCGAAACCGAGGAGTACCTGCGCAACCTTCCCTGGCCGGGCAACGTCCGCCAGCTGGAAAATACCTGCCGCTGGATCACCGTGATGGCCTCCGGGCGCGAGGTCCACGTCAGCGACCTGCCACCGGAACTGCTCAACCAGCCTACCGACACCCTGCCGGCAAAGAGCTGGGAACAGGCCTTGCATCAATGGGCTGACCTGGCGCTGTCTCGCGGCCAGTCCAACCTGCTCGACGAGGCCGTGCCGGCGTTTGAGCGAATCATGATCGAGACCGCACTCAAGCACACCGCTGGTCGCCGTCGCGATGCCGCGCTGCTGCTCGGCTGGGGCCGCAATACCCTGACGCGCAAGATCAAGGAACTGGGCATGGGCGGTGACGCCGCCGACGAGGACGAAGGCGACGACGGCTGAGAGGCTGAACGGGCGTGGTCTACTGGCTGCGCCCTAACGCGGCATGACCCTTAACTGCAGGCGCCACTGGTCGTCGACCTTCTTGCCCGTCCAGCTGGCTTGCAGCGGTCGTGTCGCAACGACATGCAGCAGCAGGCCCTTCTCCGTACCCTGCACGCGCCAGCGGGCATCGCTGCCATCGACCTTCACTCGTCCGCTATCAGCCCCACCTTTAGCCTGAAATAGCATCCCCACGGCGCCGTCGACATTCTCGCTATAAAGCTCCGGCTCGCGGCTGAACCACAGCTGCAACCCGCTGGCCACGGGCTCGACGCGCAGCAGCTCCACCGGCCCGGGCCGGAACAGATGGCCCAGCAACGAGCCGAACAGCAACCCGAGCAGAACCAGCGCAGCGAAAAAGCGACGGCGCAGGCGAGGTAGCGGATCATCAGCCGCAGGGTCGCCTGCCGCAGGACCGCCTGCCGCAGTAGAATGCCGGTCGTTTTCAGAGTCGGTGCCGCGCATGTTCCACGTGATCCTTTTTCAACCGGAGATTCCGCCGAATACCGGCAACATTATCAGGCTCTGCGCCAATGCCGGCTGCAGTCTGCACCTGATAGAACCGCTGGGCTTCGAGCTGGACGATAAGCGCCTGCGCCGTGCCGGCCTCGATTATCACGAGTACGCTCCGCTCAAGCGGCATGCCGATCTGGACAGCTGCCTGGCGAGCCTCGGCCAGCCGCGCCTGTTCGCCTTCACCACCAAGGGCTCGCAACCCTTTCATCAGGTGCGGTTCGAGCGCGGCGACGCCTTCCTGTTCGGCCCGGAAAGCCGCGGCCTGCCACCCGAAATTCGCGATGCACTGCCCAACGAGCAGCGTCTGCGCCTGCCCATGCGCCCCGACAGCCGTAGCCTGAACCTGTCCAATACCGTCGCCGTCGCCGTCTACGAGGCCTGGCGGCAGCTGGATTTCGCCTTGCAGTGATCCATCGCGGCGCCCGTTCGGAGCCATCGGCGCAGCGCCATGCCCCCTCTGGAAGGCGCAACCAGACAGGGTGCCGTGTCCAGCTCCGACCTTTCGCGCCCAATTGGTTGAAATGCGCAGGAGAGTCCCCCATATCAAGCGCATTCGGGCATTCATCGCCCCGCTGCGTGGAGAGTTCTCTTTTGACCACCATCGTTTCAGTCCGCCGCAACGGCAAAGTCGTCATGGGCGGCGACGGCCAGGTTTCCCTCGGCAACACCGTCATGAAAGGCAACGCCAAGAAGGTGCGCCGCCTCTATCACGGCCAGGTGCTGGCCGGCTTCGCTGGCGCCACCGCCGATGCCTTTACCTTGTTCGAGCGCTTCGAAGGCCAGCTGGAAAAGCATCAGGGCCATCTTGTCCGTGCCGCCGTCGAGCTGGCCAAGGATTGGCGCACCGACCGCTCACTGAGCCGCCTGGAAGCCATGCTCGCCGTCGCCAACAAGGACGCCTCGCTGATCATCACCGGTAACGGCGACGTGGTGCAGCCCGAGGATGACCTGATCGCCATGGGCTCCGGCGGCGGTTTCGCCCAGGCCGCGGCCATGGCGCTGATGCGCAAAGGCGGTGATGACATGAGCGCGCAGGAAATCGCCGAGACCGCGCTGAACATCGCCGGCAGCATTTGTGTCTTCACCAACCAGAATCTCACCATCGAGGAGCTCGACAGCGCGAACTGATCGCCCTCGAGCCCCGGAGTACCGCACCATGTCCATGACGCCCCGCGAGATCGTCCACGAACTCAACCGCCATATCATCGGCCAGGACGACGCCAAGCGTGCCGTAGCCATCGCCCTGCGCAATCGCTGGCGGCGAATGCAGCTCTCCGCCGAGCTGCGCCCGGAAGTTACCCCGAAGAACATCCTGATGATCGGTCCCACCGGCGTCGGCAAGACCGAAATCGCCCGTCGCCTGGCCAAGCTGGCCAACGCCCCGTTCATCAAGGTGGAAGCGACCAAATTTACCGAAGTCGGTTATGTAGGCAGGGATGTCGAATCGATCATCCGCGATCTTGCCGATGCCGCCCTGAAGATGCTGCGCGAGCAGGAAGTGGTGAAGATGCGCCATCGCGCCGAGGACGCCGCCGAAGAGCGCATCCTCGACGCCTTGCTGCCCCAGGCGCGTCCCGCAGGCTTCGGCGATGAGCCCGTGCAAAGCACCGACTCCAATACCCGGCAGCTATTCCGCAAGCGCTTGCGTGAGGGTCAGCTCGATGACAAGGAAATCGACATCGAGGTCGCCGAGAATCCGGGCGGCGTGGAGATCATGGCCCCGCCCGGCATGGAAGAGATGACCAACCAGCTGCAAAGCCTGTTCTCCAACATGGGCAAGGGCAAGAAGAAGAGCCGCAAGCTGAAGATCAAGGATGCGCTCAAACTGGTCCGTGACGAAGAAGCCGCGCGCCTGGTCAACGAGGAAGAGCTCAAGGCCCGTGCGCTAGAAGCGGTGGAGCAGAACGGCATCGTCTTCATCGACGAGATCGACAAGGTCGCCAAGCGCGGCAATACCGGCGGTGCCGACGTCTCCCGCGAGGGCGTGCAGCGCGACCTGCTGCCGCTGATCGAGGGCAGCACCGTCAACACCAAGCTGGGCATGGTCAAGACCGACCATATCCTGTTCATCGCCTCGGGCGCCTTCCACCTCTCCAAGCCCAGCGATCTGGTGCCCGAACTGCAGGGCCGCCTGCCGATCCGGGTCGAGCTCAAGGCGTTGTCCCCCGAGGACTTCGAGCGCATCCTCACCGAGCCGCATGCCTCGCTCACCGAGCAGTATCGCGAGCTGCTGAAGACCGAAGGGCTGGGCATCGAATTTACCGAGGACGGCATCAAGCGCCTGGCGCAGATCGCCTGGCAGGTCAACGAGAAGACCGAGAACATCGGCGCTCGTCGCCTGCACACCTTGCTGGAGCGGCTGCTCGAAGAGGTTTCGTTCAGCGCCGGCGACCTGGCCGGCCAGCAGAACGGTGAACCGATCCGCATCGATACGGACTACGTCAACAGCCACCTCGGCGAGCTGGCCGAAGACGAAGACCTGTCGCGGTATATCCTCTAATCCGGCTGACGGCTAGAGGCTGCAGGCTGGACGAAAAGCAGCCTCGCTCAGCCTCCAGCCGTCCAGCCTCTTTTCGGTTGTTCTCATGCACATCCCCACCGCCATCAAGCTGCACAAGGCTTCCAGGACGCTGGAGCTGGAATATGGTCCCGACCAGCGTTATGTGCTGCCGGCCGAATTCTTGCGGGTCCACTCACCATCCGCCGAAGTGCAGGGTCACGGCAATCCGATCCTGCAGGCCGGCAAGATCAACGTCGCACTGGAAGGGCTCGAGCCGGCCGGCCAATACGCGTTGAAGCTGACCTTCAGCGACGGCCACGACAGTGGCCTGTATACCTGGGACTACCTCCATCTGCTGGCGACCAACCAGCAACAGATGTGGGCCGATTACCTCGATGCCCTCGCCGCCGCCGGCAAATCCCGTGACCCGGATATCTCCCCGGTCAAGCTGATGCTCTGAGCTCGGGGCGCAGGCCGGCCCTTACGCCTGCAGCGCCTTGTCCAGCGCATGTTCGATCTGCGCCTGAACGCTGCTGCCCATTGCCGACAGCAGCAGGCCAAGGTTCAGCAGCACCCGTACCCGATCCTCCCCGACCTCGATGCGGCCATCGGCGCCGCTACGGCGCACCGCCAGCACATCACCCTGCCACTCGCAGCGCACGCCATAGTCATTCACCAGTTTCGCCGCCAATTGCTCGGCCTTTTCTCGGGCGGCCTGGCGACCAAGGGTGTGGGTGCGCTCGACTACGATGCGGGCCATGGCAACTCCTGGCTGCGGGATAAAAAAGGCGCGCACTATAGCAGTTGCCTGCGCTGACGAAGCGGAGTTGGCGGCAGGCGTGCCGAGCCGAACGGGTACGGTTTCTCGACATTGTTGCGTTGAGCTGCGGGCCGAGGGGCGGGCCATCGCCGGGCGGGATGGGCGCCGGATGTTGGTGCCCCCCTACTGGCGAGGCTTCGCTGGGAAGCTCGCGGTCAAGACCGCTCCCACAACAGCAGTGCCACGCAGCCTCAAGCGCGAGCGTCAGCCGGCTGTCGGCCAGCGCCTCGCACCGGTCCGTACTGCGCTGACTTGCCGCTCGCCGCTTCGCGCTCGACGACGCATTTAGGTTTAGAATGCCGAGCACATTCTTCCGGTGACAGTGACATGACCGATCCCCGCAAAGAGCATGACGCAGAGCCCACCACGCACTTCGGTTACAAAAATGTGCGTGAAAGCGAGAAGGCGCAGAAGGTGGCCGAGGTATTCCATTCCGTGGCCGCCAAGTACGACCTGATGAACGACTTGATGTCCGGCGGCGTTCATCGCCTCTGGAAGCGCTTCACCATCGAGCTGTCCGGGGCGCGTCACGGCAACCGCATCCTCGATATCGCCGGTGGCACCGGCGACCTGACCCGCCAGTTTTCGCGCATCGTCGGACCGACCGGGGAAGTGGTGCTGGCCGACATCAACGCTTCGATGCTCAAGGTCGGACGTGACCGTCTGCTCGACAAAGGCGTGGCCGGAAACGTCAGGTTCGTCCAGGCCGATGCTGAGAAGCTGCCCTTCCCGGACAACTACTTTGACGTGGTCACTATTGCCTTCGGCCTGCGCAACGTGACGCACAAAGAAGATGCCATCGCTTCCATGCTGCGCGTGCTCAAGCCGGGCGGCCGGCTGCTGGTGCTGGAATTTTCCAAGCCGACCAACCCGCTGTTCTCCAAGGCGTACGACGCCTACTCGTTCAGCCTGCTGCCGATGATGGGCAAGCTGATCACCAACGACTCGGAAAGCTACCGGTATCTCGCCGAGTCGATTCGCATGCACCCGGACCAGGAAACGCTAAAGGGCATGATGGCCGACGCCGGCTTCGAGCGCGTGACCTACCACAACATGACCGGCGGCATCGTCGCCCTGCACCGCGGCATCAAGCCCTGATGCTGCGCACTGCCCTGCTTGCCGGCGCCGAGCGCGGCATCAACCGCGCGCTGCGCCTGGATCCCACCGCGTTGCCGCGCCTGGCCCGCCTTGGCGGTCGGATCATCGAGATCGACTGCAGCGCTCCGGCGTGGCGCGTATTCGTGCTCTCCGACAGTGAAGGTCTGCGCCTGGCCGCCGATTGGGGCAGCGAAGCCGACTGCCGTCTGCGCGCGCCCGCCAGTAGCTTGATTCGCCTGGCCACCAGTCGGAACAAGACAGCGATCCTGCACGGTCCGGACATCGAAATCGACGGCGACAGCAGCGCGTTGATGAGCCTGGCCGAAGTGCTGCAGGACCTGGAGCTGGACTGGGAATATGAACTGTCCCGCCTACTAGGCCCGGTCGCCACGCATGTGCTCGGCTCCGGCATGCGCAGCCAGGCCGAATGGGTGCGCCAGAGCGCCGGCAGCCTGCGCCAGGACCTGGCCGATTACCTCAACGAAGAATCGCGAACCCTGGTGGGCAGCGCCGAAGCCGAAACCCGCTTCGCCGAACTGGATCGCCTCAAGCTCGACCTCGACCGACTCGAAGCCCGAGTCGAGCGGCTCGCCCACTCCCTGAAACCAGACCGATCCGAATGAAGCTGTTCGCCGCGGCACGCCGCCTGTTTCGCATCCTGCTCGTGGTGATCCGCTACCGCCTGGATGACATCATCCTCGACCTGCCGATGCCCTGGTGGCTGCGCGCGACCAGCTTCCTGCTGCCCTGGCGCTGGCTGCCGCGGCGCCACTCCGCGCTGTCTCGTGGCGCGCGGTTGCGCCTGGCGCTGGAAGGGCTGGGGCCGATCTTCATCAAGTTCGGGCAGATCCTCTCGACCCGCCGCGATCTGCTGCCGCCAGATATCGCAGAAGAGTTGGCGATGCTGCAGGACCGCGTACCTCCCTTCGATTCAGCCGTCGCCACCGCATTGATCGAGCGCCAGCTGGGCGCGCCGGTTGCCCAGATCTTCGCCCGCTTCGACAGCAAGCCGCTGGCTTCCGCCTCGGTCGCCCAGGTGCACGCGGCGAAGCTGCGCAGCGGTGAGGAAGTGGTGGTCAAGGTGGTTCGCCCGAATTTGCGCCCGGTGATCAGCCAGGATCTCGCCTGGCTGTTCCTGCTGGCCAAAACCGCCGAGCGCGCCTCCACCGAAGCCCGTCGCCTGCACTTGGTCGAAGTCGTCGACGATTACGCCAAGACCATCTACGACGAGCTCGACCTGCTGCGTGAGGCCGCTAACGCCAGTCAGCTCAGGCGCAATTTCCAGGGCTCGCCGCTGCTGTACATTCCCCAGGTCTACTGGGACCTGTGCCGCCCGCAGGTGCTGGTCATGGAGCGCATCTACGGCGTGCCGGTCACCGACATGAAGCGCCTGGCCGAGCAGCGCACCGACATGAAGCAACTGGCCGAACGCGGCGTCGAGATCTTCTTCACGCAAGTGTTCCGCGACAGTTTCTTCCACGCCGACATGCATCCCGGCAATATCTTCGTCAGCACGCACCAGCCGTGGAACCCGCGATACATCGCGGTGGATTTCGGCATCGTCGGCAGCCTGACGCCCGAAGACCAGGACTACCTGGCACGTAACCTGATGGCCTTCTTCAGGCGCGACTACCGCAAGGTCGCACAGCTGCATATCGATTCCGGCTGGGTCCCCGCAGAGACCAAAGTGAATGAGTTCGAGGCGGCGATTCGCACCGTCTGCGAGCCGATCTTCGAAAAACCGCTGAAAGACATCTCCTTCGGCCAGTTGCTGGTGCGTCTGTTCCAGGTCGCCCGCCGCTTCAACATGGAAGTCCAGCCACAGCTGGTCCTGTTGCAGAAGACGTTGCTCAATATCGAGGGGCTGGGCCGTGAGCTCTACCCCGAGCTGGATCTCTGGGCCACCGGCCAACCCTACCTCGAGCGCTGGATGCGCGAGCGCATGAGCCCGAAACAGTTGCTGAAGAATGCCCAGGCGCAGATCGAGCAGTTGCCCCACCTGGCGGGCATGACGCGCGAGCTGCTCGAACGCATGTCCAACCCCCACGCGAACAACCCGCCGCCACCTTGGCGCGAACATCATCGGCATTGGCCGCTGCGCCTCGTTGGCGCCGTTCTGCTGGGCGGTGGTGCGACCGTGGCCGCGGCAGCCGACAGCTTCACCGCAGTGACTACCTGGCCGGCCTGGCTGATGCTGAGCGCCGGAATTTACATCGTGGTACGCCGATAGCCAGCCGTCTGAGAGGCTGGCACACTGCGCGCATTGACCGGAGAATTCGATGAACTGGTTGGACGAAATAAACTGGAACGAGGACGGCCTGGTGCCGGCCATCGCCCAGGATCACCAGACCGGGCGCATCCTGATGATGGCCTGGATGAACCGCGAGGCGCTGGCATTGACCGCAACGGAAAACCGCGCCATCTACTGGTCACGTTCGCGTGGCAAGCTGTGGCGCAAGGGCGAAGAATCCGGACACGTGCAAAAGCTGCATGAGCTGCGCCTGGATTGCGATGCCGACGTCATCGTGCTGAGCGTCGAACAGATCGGTGGTATCGCCTGCCATACCGGCCGCGAGAGCTGCTTCTACAGGGTATTCGAGAATGGCGACTGGAAAACCGTCGAACCGGTCCTCAAGGATCCGCAGGCGATTTACCGGGAGCACACACATGAGTGACACCTTTGCCCGCCTGGCTGAAGTGCTGGAAGCCCGAAAGGGCGCCGCGGCGGACAGTTCTTACGTAGCCAGCCTCTATCACAAGGGTTTGAACAAGATCCTCGAGAAAGTCGGCGAGGAATCGGTGGAAACCATCCTGGCCGCCAAGGACGCCGCCGTCAGTGGCGACGCCAGCGAGCTCATCTACGAAACGGCCGACCTGTGGTTTCACAGCCTGGTCATGCTGGCCGCACTGGATCAGCATCCGCAGGCGGTACTGGACGAACTGGACCGGCGTTTCGGTCTCTCCGGGCATGCGGAAAAGGCCGCACGTCCACAATCCTGACATTCAACTGGAGTAACGCAGCATGGGTTTTGGTGGAATCAGCGTCTGGCAGCTCCTGATCATTCTGCTCATCGTGGTCATGCTCTTCGGCACCAAGCGCCTCAAGGGCCTGGGCTCGGACCTCGGCGACGCGATCAAGGGCTTCCGCAAGTCCATGGGCACCGATGAGGAAAAGCCCAGCGTCGAAGAGAAGCAGAACCACACCATCGATGCCGAGGCCCGCAAGGTCGAAGATCCCACGAAGAAGCAGTGAGGCGCCATGTTCGATATCGGCTTCACCGAACTGCTGCTGATCGGCCTGGTGGCGCTGGTCGTCCTCGGCCCGGAGCGATTGCCGGGCGCGGTGCGCACGGCCGGGCTGTGGATTGGCCGCGCCAAACGCAGCTTTGCCAATATCAAGGCCGAGGTCGAGCGCGAGATCGGCGCCGACGAGATCCGTCGGCAGCTGCATAACGAGCGAATCCTCGACCTGGAACGGGAGATGAAGCAGAGCATCATGCCCAATTCGCCCGGCACCGGCAGCAACAGCTCTCCGCAATCGGCCACGCCGCCAACCGGCGCCAGCAATCTTGAGGCGCCGGCCCCGACCGAAACCGCCAAACCAACCGAAACGCCCCCCGTACCCCGCCCGGACAGACCTGCTGAGCCATGAGCAATACTTCCATCGATGATCAGGAAATGCCGCTGGTCGCCCATCTGACGGAGCTGCGCAAGCGGCTGCTGCGTTGCGTGGTCGCCATCCTTCTGCTGTTCGGCGCGCTGTTCTACTTCTCCCAGCAGATCTATGCCCTGGTGGCTGCACCGCTGCGCGCCTACCTGCCAGAAGGCGCGACGATGATCGCCACGGGCGTGGCCTCGCCATTCCTGACGCCCTTCAAGCTGACCATGATGGTGGCGCTGTTCCTGTCGATGCCGGTGATCCTGCACCAGATATGGAGCTTCATCGCCCCCGGGTTGTACAAGCACGAGAAGCGCGTTGCGGTACCGCTGCTGATTTCCAGCATCGTCCTGTTCTACGGCGGCATGGCCTTCGCCTATTTCGTCGTGTTCCCGATCATGTTCGGCTTCTTCGCCAGCGTGACGCCCGAAGGCGTGGCAATGATGACCGACATCGGCCAGTACCTGGATTTCGTGCTGACGCTGTTCTTCGCTTTCGGCGTGGCCTTCGAAATCCCCGTAGCGACTTTCCTGCTGATCTGGGTCGGCATCGTCGACGTCGCCACCCTGCGCAAGAGCCGCCCCTACGTGATCGTCGGCTGCTTCGTGGTCGGCATGGTGCTCACGCCTCCTGACGTGTTCTCTCAAGCGCTGCTTGCGGTGCCCATGTGGTTGCTGTTCGAAGCCGGGCTGATCTGCGGCAGCATGGTCCAGAAGCGCGAGGCGCAATTCCGCGGCGACGCCGACGACGAGACACACCGCGGCGACCAGCCCCCCGCCTCGCGCCCGTGAATCTGCTGCTACTGGAGGCGGCCGATTTCGTGACCGCCGACCGAGTGGTCCTGCGCGACCGCCGCCTCACCCATATTCAGGACGTGCACCGCGCCGAAGCAGGTGAAACCCTGCGCGTCGGCTTGCTGGGCGGCGCGATGGGCCAGGGCCGCCTGCTGCGCCTGGAGGCCGGCGAAGCCGAACTGGAAATCGTGCTGACCCAACCGCCACCGGCCAAATTGCCGATCACCTTGCTGCTGGCCCTACCGAGACCCAAGATGCTCCGTCGCGTGCTGCAGACGGTCGCCTGCATGGGTGTACCGCGGCTTGTCCTGCTCAACAGCTACCGGGTAGAGAAGAGTTTCTGGCAGACGCCATTTCTGGAACCGGAGGCGATTCGCGAACAGTTGCTGCTCGGCCTGGAACAGGCGCGTGACACGGTGCTACCCGAGGTCAGCATCGAAAAGCGCTTCAAACCCTTCGTCGAAGACCGCCTGCCGCAACTGGCCGCGGGCACCCGCGGACTGGTCGGCCACCCGGGCGACTATCCGAGCTGCCCGCGCGCGATCACCGACCCGGTGACCCTGGCGATCGGACCGGAAGGCGGCTGGATTCCTTACGAAGTCGAAAAGCTCACCGAGGCGGGCCTGCAGCCGGTGCAACTGGGCGAGCGCATCTTGCGTGTGGAAACGGCGGTCAGCGCCCTGCTGGCGCGCCTGTTCTGAGCCACAGCGGTACGCACGTCGCGTGGCGGCAACGTACCGATGAACGTAATGCACGCATTCGCGGCAGGCCGGTCAGAGCTACTGAACCCCAAAAACAGCAGTCACCGCCATGCGACCTCTGACCATCGACCTTCACCGCCTGGAGTACGCGTTGGAAAACCGCGACGCCAGTGAGCATTATCTCGATCTGGAGTCGGGTGAAATTCGCGCCGTGTTCCCAGGTGAAACCGTGCCCGGCGCGGACGAAAAGTATGACGTGCAGGACGACCGCTTTCTGCATATCGAACCCTTGGGGCTGGCGCAATCGATCGCCATGCGCGAGGCGTTTCTCTTCACCCAGCACGACCCCAACGCCCATGCCGTACTGAGCCACGCCCTGCAAGGACGCAAGCCGCTACGCACCTTCGATTTCAAGCTGGAGGATTTCCCGACGGTCCGCCAGGCCTGGCTCGATTACCAGGCCGTGCAGCTGCGCGACTATGCCATCACCTGGCTGCACGAAAACGGCCTGGAACCCTCGAAGCGCTGATCGCCCCGGGGTCAACTCTCCAGCAGAAAGGTCACCGGTCCATCGTTCTGCAGGTGCACCTGCATGTCTGCGCCGAAACGGCCGCAGGCGACCCGCGGATGCTGTTGGCGCGCCTGCGCGAGCAGGTAGTCGTACAGCTGCTCGCCGAGAGCCGGTGGCGCCGCGCTGGAAAAGCTCGGGCGCAACCCACTACCGGTATCTGCGGCCAGGGTGAACTGGGAGACCAGCAGGAGTCCACCGCCGACGTCGGTCAGCGACCGATTCATCCTGCCCTGCTCGTCGCTGAACACGCGATAGCGCAACAGTTTATGCAACAGCTTGTCGGCGCGGGCCTGGTCGTCATCGCGCTGGACGCCGACCAGCACCAGCAAACCCTGGTCGATGCTGCCGACCACCTCGCCCGCCACCTCGACCCGCGCCTGCTGCACGCGCTGGATCAGCGCCCTCATCAGGCCTCCTCGGGCGGCACGTCGAGCAGGCGCTTGGCGATATCCGCCGCTGCCCGCACCAGCGCATCGCAGATACCCGACTCCGACGCCGAATGCCCCGCCTCGCGAACGATCTGCAATTCACTGTTGGGCCAGGCTTCGTGCAACTCCCAGGCATTGTCCAGCGGGCAGATGACGTCATAGCGCCCGTGCACGATGATGCCTGGCAGGTGCGCGATCTTATGCATGTCGCGCAGCAGCTGATCGGGTTCGAGAAAAGCGCCGTTGACGAAGTAGTGACATTCGATGCGCGCCATCGCCAGCGCCCGGTGGGTGTCGGAGAAACGATCGACCACCTGGGTATTGGGCCGCAACGTGGCGGTCCGCCCTTCCCAGCAGGACCAGGCCTTGGCCGCGTGCATCTGGGCGATCTGATCACTGCCGGTGAGGCGCTTGTAGTAGGCCTGCATCAGGTCACCACGCTCCTCGGCCGGAATCGGCGCGAGAAAGTCCTGCCAGTAATCCGGGAACAGCCGGCTGGCACCCTCTTGGTAGAACCAGGAAAACTCCTTGGGCCGGCAAAGAAAGATGCCGCGTAGAATCAGCGCATGAACGCGCTCGGGAAACGCTTGAGCGTAGGCCAGCGATAACGTGGAGCCCCAGGAGCCGCCGAACAGCACCCACTTGTCGACGCCAAGCGACTCGCGAATCCGCTCCATATCCTCGATGAGGTGCGCAGTGGTGTTGTTTTCCAGGCTGGCATGCGGGGTAGAGCGACCGCAACCACGCTGGTCGAAGGTGATGATGCGGTACAGATTGGGATCGAAGAAGCGCCGGCTCAGCGCATCGCAACCGCCGCCAGGGCCGCCATGCACGAACACAACAGGAAGACCTTCCGGTGATCCGCTTTCGTCGACATAGAGCACATGCGGTGATTCGACCGCCAGCTCGTGCCGGGCGTAGGGTTTGATCTCCGGATACAAGGTCTGCATGGCACACTCCGTGGTCGGTGCGCGGGTTCGGCGACCCGCCTGACGTTTCCGGCATCATAACGAGGTTCGAGAGGTTCGGCATGCCCGTATGGAAATTAGCACTATGGGTCGTCCTTGCCGCGCTGGCGTTGGCCGGTTGCAAGGCTGACGACCCGCAGGCCGCGCTGGATGCCGCGGCCGAATCGCTGCAACGAAGCATCGAGGAGCGCGACACCGGCGCGCTGATGGACCGCCTTCATGCGGACTTCGCTGCCAACGGCCAATACGGTCGCGACTGGGCGCAGCGAACCGCAACGCTGATGTTCCTGCACCACCGCAACGTGAAGGTGCTGAGATTGGCCAGTCGCAACTGGATCGACCCGACCTACCCGGACCGAGGCCACAGCGAAGCCCAGGTCGCCCTCACCGGAGCAGAAAACCTGCTACCGCAGCGTGTCGGCCACTATGAAGTGGAACTCGAATGGTGGAGAGAAGACGGCCAGTGGAAGCTGGCCCGTCTGGATTGGAAATAAGACGGCCGCCGATCGCCGCGGCAGCCGGGATCGCTTTGCGTCAGGAAGATTTGCCGCGCCAGATCAACTCAGCGGTGTCGTAGCCGCGCTGCCGGGCCACCTCCAGCAGCCGGTCGCGCGTGCCATTGTCGATCTCCTTCTCGCGCGACAGCAGCCAGAGGTAGTCGCGGTCAGGACTGCCCACCAGCGCCACGCTGTAGGTGTCGTCGAGATACAGGATCCAGTAATGGCCCTTGGTCAGGCCCGGGAAGAGATTGCTGAACCAGTTGTCGAAACGCACCCAGAGCCGATCCGTGCGACCTGGCTCCTGCGGCACCGCTTCACCAGTCGCCTGCTCCCACTCGCCATCTTCGGTTTCGCAGCGATTGGTGACCGCCACACTGTTGTCCTGCTGCAGCTTGTAGTGCGCCTCGGAGCGTACGCAGTTGCGCTGGAAAAACATCGGCAGCCGCGCCTGTTCGTACCAGGTGCCCTGATAGCGCTGCAGGTCGACCTGCCCGACTGTCTCGGGCGCGTCCTCGGGCTTCGAGCCGGCGCAACCGGCAACCAGTACGGCAGCGAACAACGCGATCAGTGTACGCATCGGAAATCCCTCATTTCAGGCCTTGGCCGGAGAACATCATCACCTTGTCACCGGCGAACTGAATGCTGATGAAGCGGTTCTTCTGCCCCCAGGTGCAACTGGACATGCCCAGCGCGCCGGCGCACTCACCCGGTTTGCCGAGGACCTTCTCGACTTCCGCACGAGACATGCCGGCTTCCAGCTTGGCGAAATTCTCTTGAGTGACCGGGCTGCAGGCGGCTAGCAGCGCCACTGCAACGATCAACGAAAAGGGACGCAGCGACATTGTGGATTCCTTGAGTCGGCTGTGGCTGACCCGGGCGGACACGCCGCCTGGGTAAAGGTTAGGAAACGAACGAGGCGGGAGGTTCCGCGTCAATAGGCTAGAAGCGCGAACCCGGCTCGGCCAGGAACGCCCGCTCGGCCTCGGTAGAATGCCGCCCGAGCATTTCATTGCGATGAGGAAAGCGACCGAAACGCGCGATAACGTCGCGATGCCGCTCCGCGAAGCTCAGGAAGCCGGCGAACAGCTCCTGCTCCTCGCTCGCCACGAGCCCGTACAACATCTGGAACTGGGCCACCGACTGCTCCTGCACCTGCAGATTCTCCGCATGCTCGAGCACCAGATAGATGAACACCCGTTGAACCGGTGACAGCAGTACGTCGCCGCCATGAGCCATGCCTTCACGAACCAGCTGCAATGCGCGCTCATCACCGGCGAACGCTTTCGCGGTGCCCCGGTGGATCATGCGCGGCAGTTGATCGAGCAACAGCACCAGCGCCAGCCAGCCATGCGGCGATTCGGTCCATTCACTCAAACCGCCAGCCAGTGCCTGGTCGACCAGGTCACCAAAGCGACGACGCGCCTCGGCGTCCTGCTCGGGCTTGTAGCCGAACCAGAGTGTTTGCTTGTCGCTGGCGATGTCGCGGGCAGTCGCGCCCTCACCGAACCACCAGTTCAGCAGCTCCAGCCAGGGCGCCGGCATCGATCAGACCTGGTGATAGCCGGTGACGCGCTCGACTTCTTCCTTGGAACCAAGGAAGACCGGCACACGCTGGTGCAGCGAGTCAGGCTGAATATCGAGGATCCGCTGAGTGCCGTTGGTAGCGGCGCCGCCGGCCTGCTCGATGATGAAGGACATCGGGTTGGCTTCGTACATCAGCCGCAGTTTGCCGGCCTTGCCCGGCTCGCGGGAGTCGCGGGGGTACATGAAGATGCCGCCCCGGGTCAGGATGCGATGGACGTCAGCCACCATCGAGGCGATCCAGCGCATGTTGTAGTTCTTGGTCAGCGGCCCTTCGGTGCCGGCCAGCAGTTCGCTGACGTAGCGTTGCACGGGCGCTTCCCAGTGACGCTGGTTGGACATGTTGATGGCGAATTCGGCCGTCGACTCGGGCACGCACAGGTTCTCGTGGGTCAGCACGAAGCTGCCCAGCTCGCGGTCCAGCGTGAATCCCATGACGCCGTTGCCCAGCGTCAGGATCAGCATGGTCTGCGGACCGTAGATCGCATAGCCGGCAGCGACCTGCTTGGTGCCCGGCTGCAGGAAAGCTTCTTCCCCCAGCGCGTCGTTCTGGGAGAAGCACTCACCCGGGCAGCGCAGCACCGAGAAGATGGTGCCGACCGACACGTTGACGTCGATGTTGCTGGAGCCATCCAGCGGATCGAAGACCAGCAGATAGGCGCCCTTCGGGTACTTGCCGGGAATCTGGTAGGCGTTGTCCATTTCCTCCGACGCCATGCCCGCCAGGTGACCACCCCACTCGTTGGCCTCGAGCAGGATTTCGTTGGACAGCACGTCGAGCTTCTTCTGCACTTCGCCCTGGATGTTCTCGGTTTCCGTCGCGCCGAGCACGCCGCCTAGCGCGCCCTTGGATACGGCGTGGCTGATTTCCTTGCACGCTCGGGCCACCACCTCGATAAGGAAGCGCAGATCTGCAGGGGTGTTGTTGCTGCGGGTCTGCTCGATCAGGTAGCGACTCAGGGTTACGCGTGACATGGAATGGCTCCGGAGAATGGGGAAACCCGCGCAGTTTAGCAGGCCAAGGGGAAACTAACCCTCCCTCAGACCGACCGATATCCGCGGAGTTCAGCGAAGCGGCCGCGCCGATACGGCGGCCGCTCTGCCCTGCCTGTCGCAGCGCCCGGATGCCCTTTACAGCACCTTCCATATCTCCTCGGCATACTCGCGAATGGTCCGGTCCGAGGAGAACCAGCCCGTGCGAGCGGTGTTCAGCACGGCCGAGCGCCACCAGCTGTCGGCATCGCGCCAACGCGCCTCGACCTCTAGCTGCGCCTGCCAGTAGGCCTCGAAATCGGCGCAGACCATGAAGGTGTCGTGCCATTTCAGGCCATCGATCAGCCCCGTGTAGCGCGCAGGGTCGTCCGCCGAGAAGGCGCCGTTGCGAATCGCCATCAGCACCTCGTTGAGCCGCGGTGAATCGATGATGGTGGCCTCGGCGTTGTATTCGTTGGCCTGTTTGCGCGCCTCGACCTCCTGCGCGGTCATGCCGAAGATGAACATGTGCTCGGCACCGATCTGCTCGCACATCTCGACGTTGGCACCGTCCAGGGTGCCGATGGTCAGCGCGCCGTTGAGCGCGAACTTCATGTTGCTGGTACCGGAGGCCTCGAGTCCCGCGGTGGAGATCTGCTCGGACAGGTCGGCGGCCGGAATGATGCGTTCGGCCAGGCTGACGTTGTAGTTGGGCAGGAACACCACCTTGAGCAGCCCGCGTACGGTGGGATCGTCGTTGATCGTCCGCGCGATATCGTTGGTCAGTTTGATGATCAGTTTGGCCGTGTGGTAACTCGCCGCCGCCTTGCCGGCAAAGATCTTCACCCGCGGCACCCAGTGGCCGCCCGGGTCGGAGCGTATCGCCTGATACAACGCCACGGTATGCAGCAGGTTGAGCAGCTGCCGCTTGTATTCATGGATGCGTTTGACGTGCACGTCGAACAGCGCATTCGGGTCGACGCTGATGCCAAGCCGCTCCTGGATCATGCGCGCCAGCAGTTGCTTGTTGCTCAGCCGCTGCGCGGCGAAACGCGCGCGGAAGTCCGGCTGGTCGGCAAAGGGTTCGAGCTGACGCAGCAGGGTTTCCGGCGAGTCGAGCAACTCCTCGCCCACATGGTCGACCAGCAGGCGGGTCAGCTGCGGGTTGGATTGATACAGCCAGCGGCGAAAGGTAATGCCGTTGGTCTTGTTGCTGATGCGTTTCGGGTACAGCGAATGCAGGTCGGTAAAGACCGTTTCGCGCATCAGCCCGGTATGCAATGCCGACACGCCGTTGATGCAATGCGAACCGAGGAAGGCCAGGTTGCCCATGCGCACCCGCCGGCCATGCCCTTCCTCGATCAGCGATACCGAGCGCAGCAGATCGAGGTCATGGATACCGCGCTCGCGCAACGCATCGAGATGCTGCGCATTGATCAGGTAAATGATCTGCATGTGACGCGGCAACAGGCGCTCCATCAGGCCCACCGGCCAGGTTTCCAGCGCCTCGGGCAACAAGGTGTGGTTGGTGTAGGAGAGCGTACCAACGGTGAGCTCCCAGGCCTTGCGCCAGGGAATGTCGTGCACGTCGACCAGCAACCGCATCAGTTCCGCCACGGCGATCGCCGGGTGGGTGTCGTTGAGCTGGATGGCGGCGAACTCAGGCAGGTTCAGCAGGGTGCCACGCTGATCCAGATGACGGCGCAACAGGTCTTGCAGCGAGGCGGCGACGAAAAAATACTCCTGCCGCAGACGCAACTCCTGCCCCGCTTCGGTGCTGTCGGCCGGGTATAGCACCCGCGAGATGCTCTCGGCGCGCGCTTCCTCGGCGACCGCTCCGATGTGATCGCCGGCGTTGAAGCGCTCCAGATGGAAGTCCGCCTCGGCGCGGGCCCGCCACAACCTCAGCGTATTGACGCTCGCCCCGCGCCAACCGACCACCGGCGTGTCATAGGCGATGGCACGGACGCCTTCGGCCCAGTGCCAGAAATGCTTGGGTTGATCCGGCCCGGTCGCGTCGTGCGGCATGGCCGTGACGCTGCCACCAAAGCCGATCAGATAGCTCACTTCGGGGCGTTCAAATTCCCAGGGGTTGCCGAAATTCAGCCAGGTCTCGGTCTGCTCGTGCTGCCAGCCATCGACGATCGCCTGCCGGAACAGGCCGTGGTCGTAACGAATGCCATAACCATGGGCAGCGATGCCCAGCGTCGCCATGCTTTCCATGAAGCAGGCCGCCAGCCGGCCGAGGCCGCCGTTGCCGAGCGCCGCGTCCGGCTCGAGCACACGGATGCGCTCGAAATCGACCTCGACGCCGGCCAGCGCCTCACGCGCCACTTCCAGCAGCCCCAGGTTGCTCAGGCTATCGACCAGCAGCCGGCCAATCAGGAATTCCAGCGAGAGGTAGTACACGCGCTTCTTCCCTTCGCGATAGCCCTGGCGCGTGCGATCCATCCATTGGTCGATCATGCGGTCGCGGGTCGCCAGAGCAACCGCTTCGAACCAGTCGTGGTCGGAGGCGTGCTCCGGATCCTTGCCGATCGAATAGGTCAGCTTGCTGATGATGGCGTTGCGGAAGGCTGTGACTTCATCGGCATTGGAAGCAATGGATTCTTGCGTCATGAGCAGACCTCGAGAAGCGGAGAAATGGAGAGTGAGGGGTACATGGCAGCACCGGGCCACCTCGCAAAAGGGCAATGTAGACAGGTTTGCAGGTTTCGGCTGGTTCTGCGCGACCGTTTGTCCGTCGTTCGACTCGTCGGATTCGCTGGAAATTCCACTCCGGCTCGTTATGATCGCGCGCCGTCATGACCGATTGCCTGCCCCCGTGAAAACTCGACTGATCGCTTCCGCCGACCCCGACCGCCTGGAAACCTGGGCTCGCTACAGCAATGGCCTGTGTGGCGATTGCCGGGCAACCTGCTGCACCTTGCCGGTCGAGGTGCGTCTCGAAGACCTGATCCGCCTGGAGGTGATCGACGCCTTCGAGCGCGACGAGCCGGCCAAACAGGTCGCCAAACGCCTGAGCAAGGCCGGGATCATCGAGCATTTCAATCAAAAGCACGGCATCTTCACCCTGACTCGCCTGGCCAACGGCGATTGTCTTTACCTGGATCGCCAGACTCGCCTTTGCACGGTCTATGCCAAGCGACCAGACACCTGCCGCAACCATCCGCGCGTAGGCCCGCGCCCCGGCTACTGCGCCTATCAGCAAAAAGCCGCTACCCGCTGAGGCGACAACCCAACCGCGGCGAAGGGTTTCGCGACAGGCAAAAAAGCGCCGATGGAAACTGGCAATCTCGTGACTCAGCAGTCATGCTTGACGTCTGCCTGTATCTGCAAACGTTTAGGAATCCACCGGGCATGAGCCGCGATAGCCGCTATCTGGAAGCCATCCTGCACCACGATATCCCTCTGACCCGGGCCATGGGCCTGCGTGTCGAGCAATGGGAAAACCATGAGCTGCGCCTGAGGGTTCCGCTGCAAGCGAACATCAACCACAAGAGCAGCATGTTCGGCGGCAGCCTGTATTGCGCGTCGGTGCTGGCCGGCTGGGGCTGGTTGCACCTGCGGCTGCGCGAGGCGGGAATCGAAGACGGTCACATCGTCATTCACGAGGGCCAGATCGATTACCCGCTTCCGGTGGTCGACGACGCCATCGCCATCTGCTCGGCACCGAGCGAAGACGCCTGGGATCGCTTCGAGACGATCTATCGCCGCCGTGGCCGTTCGCGCATCGCCTTGCATAGTCGAATCCTATCTGCCGATGGTCGTGACGCCGTGCGCTTCACCGGCCAGTTCGTGCTGCACAAATAGCGCCGCGCCGCGCTGCGTCCATCCCTATATGCGCCGCCGCTGCGTGGCGCAATCTCCTCGTCACTCCCCTCGTCCTGATCCACGCCGGCAACGCGATAGGGTTCACCCTGACGGCCTTCGACGCTGGCATGGGCGGCGCCGCGCGACTACCCTTGAATCGCCAACAATAAAAATAGCGTCAAGGGAGCAGACATCATGGGGGCACCCCATAAAGCCGTTCTATTACTGTGCCTCGCACTCGTGACTGGCATTGCCGAGGCCGAGCTGCCGAAGAACTTCCAGATCATTCTGCAAACCGATAACTTCCCGCCCTTCAACATGGGCCCGAACAACAAGCACTTCGCGCGAGATGCCGAGGTGCAAGGCATCGGCACCGATACCGTGCGCGAAATCTTCAAGCGTGCCGGAATCGCCTACAGCCTGACCCTGCGCTCGCCCTGGGATCGGATCTACAGCCAGACGCTGGACGACGCCGGCTACGGGCTGTTCTCCGTCGCCCGCACACAACAGAATCAAGCGCAATTCAAGTGGGTCGGGCCCCTCGCTCGCTATGAAAGCGTCCTGCTGGCCGCCCCGAACACCGGCATATCACTCACCGCGCTGAGCCAGGCCAAGGCGTACGCGATCGGTGCTCAGAAAAGCAGCGGGATCAGCCAGCTGCTGAGCAGCCAAGGCCTGCAGCCGATCGACAGCCTGAGCGAAGAAGAAAACCTGCGCAAACTGCTCAGCGGTCGCATCGACCTGTGGGCGACAGCCGACCCGGTCTGGCGCTACCACGCCAAACAACAGGGCGCGGAGGGTTTGAAGACTGTGCTGAGCTTCCAGCCGACCGACCTCTACCTGGCGTTGCACAAGGACACCCCGGACGAAGCGGTGTCGCGCTTGCAGGCGGCGCTGAACGAGGTCATCAGCGAAGGCTATGCCGGCTGCAGCAAGACACCCGACCTCTGCTACCTGATCCGCGACCGCAAGGCGCCATGACGGCGCCCCGCATCCACTGTTGTCAGACGTAACGCGATTTCGGCGTTGCCATCGGCAGCGGGCCGTCGCCGATCAGGCGAAACTCGCCGCGCGACGCATCGTAGGCGCGAATTTCGCTAGTGCCGATGTTGTACACCCAACCGTGAATGAACAGGTCGCCACTGGCCAGCCGCGCCGCCACCGAGGGGTGCGTACGCAGGTGGTCGAGCTGGGCCAGCACGTTTTCCTCGGTCAGTACGCCCAAGGTGTTGTGGTCTGCACAACCACAGTTGGCCTCGACCACCGTGCGGGCCACCTCGGCATGCCGCAGCCAGGTCCTCACGGTTGGCATCTTTTCCAGACTGGACGGATTGAGCACCGCCTTCATCGCACCACAGTCGGAGTGACCGCAGACGATGATGTGATGCACGCCGAGCGCCATCACCGCAAACTCGATGGCGGTCGACACACCGCCGTTCATGACCCCGTACGGCGGCACGATATTGCCCACGTTGCGCGTCACGAACAGATCACCCGGCGAGCTCTGGGTGATCAATTCGGGCAGGATGCGCGAGTCGGCACAGGTGATGAACATCGCCCGCGGCGTCTGCTCGTTGGCGAGCTTGCTGAACAGCTCGCGTTGCTGGGGATAGATTTCCTCGCGGAACTGCATGACTCCCGCGATCAGGTTATCGAGCGCCTCCTGCGCCGTTTCGGTCGTTTTGTCTTCGAGACTCATGGCGATCTCTCTTTATGGTGGGTTTGGATACGACATTGCACGTTCAAGGCCAGACACCACGAAGGTGTGACAGACCGTAACCAGGCCGGGTCCTGTCCCGGCCTGAGGAATCCCATAGCGACCGGCCTTCAGAAGATAGACCAGCCGATGCGCTGCGATAGTTTCTCCAAGGCGGCCATGCCGATCAGCGAGTTGCCGGCCTGATTCAACTCCGGTGACCAGACGCAGACGGTGAAACGCCCGGGCACCACCGCGACGATGCCGCCACCGACGCCGCTCTTGCCCGGCAACCCGACCCGGTAGGCGAAGTTGCCGGCCTCGTCGTAAAGCCCGCTGGTGGCCATGATCGCGTTGACCTGCTTCGCTTGCCGCGGGCTGAGTACCGGCTCGCCGCCGTCCAGACAGGCGCCGTCGCGGGCCAGGAAACCGAATGCGCGAGCCAGGTCGATGCAGTTCATGCGCAGCGCACAGTGATGGAAATAGCTACGCAGTACGGCTTCGACGTCGTTGTGGAAGTTGCCGAAGGCCTGCATCAGGTAGGCCATCGCCGCGTTTCGTGCGCGATGCTGATATTCGGAGTCGGCGACACGGGTATCGGACACGATTTGCGGGTTGCCCGAGAGGTGCCGCACGAAGTCGCGCATCGACAGTGCCGGCACGGCGAAACGTGATTGATTGATGTCGCAGATCACCAGCGCCCCGGCGTTGATGAACGGATTGCGCGGCCGGCCACGCTCGAACTCCAGCTGCACCAGCGAATTGAACGGCTGCCCGGACGGCTCGTGCCCCAGCCGCTCCCACAGCGACTCGCCGCCGTGCTGGATCGCCTGGACCAGACTGAACACCTTGGAGATGCTCTGGATCGAAAACGGCGTCTTCGCGTCGCCGGCGTAAAACAGCTCGCCCTCGGCGCTGCAAACGGCAATGCCGAGCTGGTTTGCCGGAACGTCCGCCAACGCCGGGATGTAACTGGCCACCTTGCCTTGGCCGAGCAGTGGGCGGACCTCTTCGAGTATCTCGTTCAACAGGTTCTGCATGCAGGTCTCGTCGTGAGAAGAACACGGATGTCGGTCGTTCCAATCCATCATCGGTGCCACGGAGGCGGATGCGCTGGGCACGACACAGCTACTAGACGCCGGCCGCACCGACCCCATCACAGCCTTCGCCAGCCCTCGTCTGCGATACCGGCGCCCGGCCGATGCGCCACGCGCGCTCGCCAGGGAATACCGCACGCCGAAACCCCACCCTGGCGTCGCGCGAACCGTGCCTACCGGCCACGACCTTGTTCCGGCCAGCGGTTGATCGAGCACGTCCATGCGGCAGGCGTCTCGGGCGGCCACCGGCTTAGCCGGAACTGCCCCACTTGCGCCGGCCTCGGCTATAGTGCCGCCCGCTTCACGGGGCACCGCCTGTGCCCCGGGCGTCACGACAAGGAAAGAACACCGATGAAACTCGAACGTGCGGCGGGCCTGCTGGCGCTCGCAATAGCGGTCAGCGGATGCTCCACCGCGACCTACTTCAAGCTGCCCGAGAACAGCAAGGTCTCCGTCTACGAGCGGCCGCAGCAATACTCGCAAGGGCTGGTCAAGACGCGTCCGTTCTTCTGGACGGCAGCCGGCGGTATCCCCTACACGCTGAGCAGCGACAACGGCGAACTGTTGCAGCAGGGTAAGTTGCGCGCGCGCTTTCGTGTCGCGTCCATTTTCTGGCCGCCAGGCGGCATCATCTATTGGCCGATGGGGTTCGGTCAGCGCTGTTATGACCTGACCGGTGCAGAGCCGCTCACTTGCACCCAGGGCGACCTGAAAGCCCTGCGCAATCAGCGCCGTCTCGACCGCTAGCCCCATCGACCCAACTCCCGCATTCGTTCAGCAGACAAAAAAAGGGAGCCTTTCGGCTCCCCAAGGGACATTTGTCAGGCCTCGATCTCGATCAGCAGATCGCCGGGGGTCACCCGGTCGCCCTTGGCGACGTGCACCGCCTTGATCTTGCCGGCGATCGGCGCCTGGATCTCGGTCTCCATCTTCATCGCCTCGCTGATCAGCACCGGCTGCCCGGCCTTGACCACGTCGCCCTCCTTGACCAGTACATCCACCACGTTGCCCGGCATGCTGGTGCTGACGTCGCCCGGCCCGCTGGCCTGCTTGCGCTGACCGCCACTGCCGCCGCCGACGAAGTTGTTCAGCGGCTCGAAGACCACCTCTTCGGGCATACCGTCAATGGAGAGGAAGAAATGCCGCTTGCCCTCGCCTTTGACGCCGACACCGGTGATGTCGACCCGGTAGGTCTCACCGTGCACATCGATGACGAACTCGGTGGGCACGCCTTCGCCACCGGCCGCGCTGACGGCGCTGCCATCCGGGATCGGCAGCAGCACTTCCGGTTGCAGGGTGCCGGCCTCGCGTTCCTCGAGGAACTTGCGACCGATGTCGGGGAACATCGCGTAGGTCAGCACGTCCTCTTCGCTGTGGGCCAGCGCGCCGATCTCCTGGCGCAGCTTGTCCAGTTCCGGCTTGATCAGGTCGGCCGGACGAACTTCGATGATCTCCTCCCCGCCGATCGCCTGGCGCTGCAGCTTGGTATCGATGGTGCCCGGCGCCTTGCCGTAGCGTCCTTGCAGGTAGAGCTTCACCTCATTGGTGATGGTCTTGTAGCGCTCACCGGCGAGCACGTTGAAGAACGCCTGGGTGCCGACGATTTGCGAGGTCGGAGTCACCAGCGGTGGGTACCCCAGGTCCTTGCGCACGCGCGGGATTTCGGCCAGCACTTCGTCCATGCGGTTGAGCGCGCCCTGCTCCTTGAGCTGGTTGGCCAGGTTGGAAATCATCCCGCCGGGCACCTGGTTGACCTGCACGCGGGTGTCGACACCGGTGAAATCGCTTTCGAACTGGTGGTACTTCTTGCGCACCGCGTAGAAGTACAGGCCGATCTCCTGGATCAGTTCAAGATCGAGGCCCGTGTCGTACGGGGTACCGCGCAGCGCGGCGACCATCGACTCGGTACCCGGATGGCTGGTACCCCAGGCCATGGAGGAAATCGCCGTGTCGATGTGGTCGGCGCCGTTCTCGATGGCCTTGAGCTGGCACATGCTGGCCACGCCGGCGGTGTCGTGCGAGTGAATGAACACCGGCAGATCGATCTCGGCCTTCAGCGCGCGCACCAGATCCCCAGTGGCGAAGGGCGTCAGCAGGCCGGCCATGTCCTTGATCGCGATGGAATCGACGCCCATGTCGCGCATCGCCCGCCCCTGCTCGACGAAGAGCTCGACGGTGTGCACCGGGCTGGTGGTGTAGGCGATGGTGCCC
This sequence comes from Stutzerimonas stutzeri, assembly GCF_018138085.1. NCBI lineage: Bacteria > Pseudomonadati > Pseudomonadota > Gammaproteobacteria > Pseudomonadales > Pseudomonadaceae > Stutzerimonas > Stutzerimonas stutzeri. Next base: position 266,868 of record NZ_CP073105.1, on the reverse strand, counting down.
TGGGCGTGCTTGCCGGTTTTCTTCACGGCCTTGATCGCGGTTTCCAGGTTACGCACGTCGTTCATTGCATCGAAGATGCGGAACACGTCGATGCCGTTCTCCGCCGCCTTGGCGCAGAAGGCCTCGACCACGTCGTCGGCATAATGGCGGTATCCGAGCAGGTTCTGCCCGCGCAGCAGCATCTGCAGGCGCGTATTGGGCAGCGCCGCCTTGAGCTGGCGCAGGCGCTCCCAAGGGTCTTCCTTGAGGAAGCGCACGCAGGCGTCGAACGTCGCGCCGCCCCACACCTCCAGCGACCAGTAGCCGACACGGTCGAGCTTGTCGCAGATCGGCAGCATGTCTTCGGTGCGCATGCGGGTGGCGATCAGCGACTGGTGGGCGTCACGCAGGATAGTGTCCGTTACCGTGATTTTCTTCTGATTCATGTTCTTTCTCCTCAGAGCTGCAGGCTACAAGCTGCAGGCTGCAGGCGAGCTCGGTCAGCCTGCCGCCTGTGGCCTGGAGCCTGCCGCCTCATAAACCCGCGTGGGCGGCGATGGCGGCGGCGATGGCCAGGGCCAGTTCGCCCGGCTTGCGTTTGATCGAGTAGTTCAGCAGTTCCGGATGGTTATCGACGAAGCTGGTATTGAACTGTCCGCTGCGGAAATCCGGATTTTCGAGAATCTTCTGGTAGTAGCTGGCCGTGGTCTTCACGCCCTGGACACGCATGTCATCCAGCGCGCGCGAACCACGCGCCAGCGCCTCTTCCCAGGTCAGCGCCCAGACGATCAGCTTCAGGCACATGGAGTCGTAATACGGCGGGATGGTGTAGCCGGTGTAGATCGCCGTATCGGTGCGCACGCCCGGCCCGCCGGGTGCGTAGTAGCGGGTGATCTTGCCGAAGCACGGCAGGAAGTTGTTGCGCGGCTCCTCGGCATTGATGCGGAACTGCAGGGCGAAGCCGCGGTACTGGATGTCTTCCTGCTTGACCGAGAGCGGCAGGCCGGAGGCGATGCGGATCTGCTCGCGGACGATGTCGATGCCGGTGATTTCCTCGGTAATGGTGTGCTCCACCTGCACGCGAGTGTTCATCTCCATGAAGTACACCTCGCCATCGGCGAGCAGGAACTCCACGGTACCGGCGTTCTCATAACCCACCGCCTTGGCCGCGCGCACCGCCAGGTCGCCGATGTAGGCGCGCTGCTCCGGGGTCAGCTGCGGGCTGGGGGCGATTTCGACGAGTTTCTGGTTGCGGCGCTGGATCGAGCAGTCCCGCTCGAACAGATGCACGGTGTTGCCGAAGGAATCGGCGAGAATCTGCGCCTCGATGTGCTTGGGCTCGACGATGCACTTTTCCAGGAACACGTCGGCCGAACCAAAGGCCTTGGTCGCCTCGGAGATGACCCGCGGATAAGCCTGGGCCAGCTCTTCGCGCGAGTTGCAGCGGCGGATGCCGCGGCCGCCCCCGCCGGAAGTTGCCTTGAGCATGACCGGATAGCCGATGCGCTCGGCCTCGGCCAGGGCTTCGTCGACATCCGCCACGTTGCCTTCGGTGCCGGGCGTGACCGGCACGCCGGCCTTGATCATGCTGCGCCGCGCTTCGGTCTTGTCGCCCATGCGGCGGATGACTTCGGCGCTGGGGCCGACGAACTTGATGCCGCGCTCGGCGCAGATTTCCGCCAGTTCGGCATTTTCGGAGAGGAAACCATAACCCGGATGCAGCGCATCGCAGCCGGTCTCCACGGCCAGATTCACCAGCTTGCGTGGGTTCAGGTAGCCGGCCAACGGGTCCTCACCGATGAAGTGCGCCTCATCGGCGCGCTTGACGTGCAGCGCATGGCGGTCGGGCTCGGCGAATACCGCCACCGAGCGAACGCCCATCTCGGCGCAGGCCCGCACGATGCGGACGGCGATTTCACCGCGGTTGGCGATCAGCAGCTTCTTGATCACGCTGTCTTCCCTCGGATCAGTGAGCAGATGGCCCAGTGGGCCGTGTGATACCGCCTTCAGGCGATGCGTTTTACCCTACTCCGCGAGCATCGATTAACGAAAATGAATAATTGTTTGGTTGTGCATAACCTATAACTTATAGTCGCGCCAAAACCGCCCTAAATCACCGGATCGCGCCGGATCGGAGTCGCCATGCGAAAGTCCTTGATGCGAATGACATTGCGCCAGCTGCGTGTTTTCCGAGCGGTCTGCGACAACCACTCCTACAGCCGGGCCGCTGAAGAGATGGCCTTGACCCAACCTGCGGTCAGCCTTCAGATCCGCCAGCTGGAGGAGCTGCTCGGGCAGCCGCTGTTCGAATACACCGGTAAGAAGCTCTACCTCACCGATGCCGCCGAAGCGCTCAAACGCACCAGCGAGGATATTTTTGGCCGGCTGGAAAGCCTCGATATGCAGCTGTCCACCTTGCAGGGCTCGCTGCAGGGCCAGCTGAAGCTGGCGGTCGAGTCGAGCGCCAAATATTTCGTCCCACACCTGTTCGCGCTGTTTCGCGATCGGCATCCGGAAGTCAGCCTGCAACTGGTGGTGGTCAACCATGCCCAGGCGGTCCACCGGCTTAATGCCAACCGCGACGACCTGCTGCTAATCTCGCAGGTGCCAGCGGACATGGACCTGGAATTTCTACCCTTCCTCGACAACGCCATCGTCGCCGTCGCGCCCCCGGATCATCCGCTGAGCCAGCGTGAATCACTCGAGTTGCAGGACCTCACCGCCTGGCCGCTGCTGATCCGTGAGCAAGGTTCCGGTACCCGCCGTGCGGCGGAACAATACTGCAACCAGCGGCGCGCACACTTCGCCCAGACGCTCGAGCTGGGCTCGCTGGAAGCCCAGCGCGAAGCGGTGCTGGCCGGGCTGGGACTGGCGTTGCTGCCCCGCCACGCCGTGCTGCGCGAATTGCACAGCGGCGCGCTGATCGAACTGCCGGTCGAAGAGCTACCGCTGATGCGCAGCTGGTGCCTGGTCCACCCCCGCGGCAAATACCTGTCGCCAGTAGCGCAGACCTTCTTCGCCTTCGCGCGCACCGAACGCCAACGGATCAACGCGCTGGAGCGCCGTTTCAGCGGAGCCGATCAGTTTTGACCGGATTGCGGTCAGCTCGGGCCTTGTCGGCGCGGTGAAAGGGTTGTCGGCATGACGGCGATACCGCCACGGAACTCGCCGTCGGGCACCGACGGCCTCCCTAGCGGCACTCCGCCGAGGTGGGCAGCAGCGGGCTGGCAACCATCAGGTCGGGGAACTCCATCAGTTGCGCATGCAATTGACGCTGCTCGTCGTAGCTCTCGATCGCGCGGCGGAAGCGCATGCGGCGTTCGTCCTGCTGCTTGCGGCGGGCGCGGGCATCGAGGTTGACGTAGGTTTCGCGCTGCTGGGCCATGCTGGTCTCCCGAGAAAGGTACTGGGAGGCTCAGCATCGGCGCGATGGGTGACGCTATGAGGACAGCCTGATGACGCTGCGATGACCAACGCCGCTTTCGAACGGGGTCAATCTTCGTGCGGTTTCACCGATTTCGGCGACAGGCGCAGGCTACGCAGGCTGCGCTTGACGCTCTTCAGATGGTTGACGAGGGTCGGGCCACGCGCCATGGCCACGCCCATCGCCAGCACGTCGATCACCACCAGATGGGCGATACGCGAGGTAAGCGGGGTATAGATTTCGGTGTCTTCCTGAACGTCGATCGCCAGGTTGATGGTGGCCAGATCCGCCAACGGGGTCTGACTCGGGCACAGCGTGATCAGCGTGGCACCGGATTCACGCACGACGTTGGCGGTGATCAGCAGGTCCTTGGAGCGCCCCGACTGGGAAATACAGATCGCCACGTCGGTGGGCTTGAGCGTAACCGCGGACATCGCCTGCATGTGCGGGTCCGAATAGGCAGCAGCGCTGAGCAACAGCCGAAAGAACTTGTGCTGGGCATCGGTGGCCACCGCGCCGGAGGCTCCGAAGCCGTAGAACTCGACGCGCTCGGCCACTGCCATCGCCGCCACGGCACGCTCCAGCGCGTCGGAGTCGAGCTTCTCGCGCACCTCCATCAGCGTGTGCAGGGTGGTATCGAAGATCTTCAGCGCGAAATCGGTGACCGAGTCGCTCTCGCTGATGGCGAACTGACCGAAGCTGGCCCCGGCGGCGAGGCTCTGCGCCAGTTTCAGCTTCAGATCCTGAAACCCGAGGCAACCGATGGCACGACAGAAACGCACGATGGTCGGCTCGCTGACACCCACCACATGGGCCAGATCGGCCATGGAACTGTGCATCACCGCAGCTGGATCGAGGAGCACATGGTCGGCCACCTTCAGCTCCGACTTGCGTAGCGAACTTCTCGATTGAGCGATGTGTTGCAGCAGATTCACGTTCCGGACTCGCTATGATCAATACCTGGCAAGGGCGGTCGAACGCAGCGGATGCGTTCGCATTCGTTCTTGCCGGCTGGCTGTAGTGGGCTTGTAGTTATACTACAAGGTTCGCCGCATCGCCCACCTTTGAGTCTGTCCACCTTCCTAGGAGTGACGCTGTGTCCATTTCCTGCGACATGCTGGTATTTGGCGGTACCGGTGATCTGGCGCTACACAAACTCATCCCAGCGCTCTATCACCTGCACCGTGAACACCGGCTGCACGACGACGTACGCATCCTTGCGATCTCCCGCCAGGAGATCGACCGCGATGCCTATCTGAGCCTGGCCGAGCGCCATTGCCGCGCGGAAATCGCGCGCACCGATTTCGAGCCTGGCGTCTGGAAAGCGTTCAGTCAGCGTCTCGACTACTTCGCCATGGATGCGTCCCAGCGGGGCGAATTCGTCGGGCTTGCGCACCATCTGGGCCAAGCCGAGGGCCGCGTCCGGGTGCACTACCTGGCCACCGCGCCGAGGCTGTTCGAGCCCATCGCCTCCAACCTGGAAAGCGCAGGCCTTGCCGGGGAAGACGCGCGTATCGTGCTGGAAAAGCCCATCGGCCATTCGCTCGACTCGGCGCTCGAAATCAACGAGGCGATCGGTGCGGTGTTCCCAGAATCGCGGATCTACCGGATCGACCATTACCTGGGCAAGGAAACCGTGCAGAACCTCATGGCGCTGCGCTTCGCCAACGCGCTGTTCGAACCGATCTGGCGCAGCGGTCATATCGACCATGTGCAGATCACCGTGGCCGAAACCCTCGGCGTGGAGAACCGCGGCAGCTACTACGATCACGCCGGCGCCATGCGTGACATGTTGCAGAACCATCTGCTGCAGCTGCTCTGCCTGGTGGCGATGGAGGCGCCGGTGCGCTTCGACGCCAAATCGATCCGCGGCGAGAAGGTGAAGATTCTCGAAGCTCTCAAGCCGATCACCGGTAATGACGTGCAGGACAAGACCGTGCGCGGCCAGTACGGTGCCGGCCGCATCGGTGGCCACGACGTGCAGGCCTACTATTTCGAAAACGATGTCGACAACGACAGCGACACCGAGACCTTCGTTGCGGTGAAGGCCGAGATCGACAACTGGCGCTGGGCCGGCGTGCCCTTCTATCTGCGCACCGGCAAGCGCATGGCCCGCAAACGCTCGGAGATCATCATCACCTTCAAGCAGGTGCCGCACATGCTCTTCACCAAGGGCGAAGTGAATCGCCTGGTGATCAGCCTGCAACCCGAAGAAAGCATCAGCCTGCAGCTGATGGCCAAGGCGCCGGGCAAGGGCATGCAACTGGAGCCCGTCGAGCTGGACCTCAATCTCGCCAATGCCTTCAGCAAGACCCGCCGCTGGGAAGCTTACGAGCGACTGCTGCTGGACGTCATCGAAGGCGATTCGACGCTATTCATGCGCCGCGACGAGGTGGAAGCCGCCTGGAACTGGGTCGACCCGATCCTGCGCGGCTGGCAGAGCCATTACCGTAAACCGAGGCCCTATCCGGCCGGTACCGATGGCCCGGAGCAGGCTCATCAACTGATCGAACATCAGGGCCGCCAATGGTGGCGTTGAGGCACCTTTCCGGGCGTGCGACCACGGCGCCCGGAACAGTTCCAGCTCGCGGGTTAGAGCAGCTTGCAGCCTCTCGGCATAACTAACTCGGCCAGCGTCCGACAACTACCAGAGCAACTTCGCTGAATTCAAAAAAATCAACTCGCCACAAAAATTTCATTGAATGCGACGCCCTCGCCAATCTTCCCGGCATATATCGCCGATATCTGCCTTTGATATCTCCGCCAGAGCACGATAGTTCAGCGGCCGAATCACGCGCGTTTCACGACCCAACTTTCGCCACCTCATCGACAGGCCGCACCGGTGCCGAACGGCAGCACCGGCGGCGGTGCCAATACGCGCTGAAACCCTTGATTTTGCTGGCTCTCACAGAAATGACAGGCCCCTGTTGGCGGTCCGCCAGTAGCAGGCGAGCGATGCGCGAAAGTCACGCTGATTCTTCCACTGAACGCGCCGAAGATATCCACCCAGATATGTAGCCGGATTCGGCGCAAATTCCGCGTCTTCGGAAAAAGTTCAGATTGCTCGATAAGCGGCGAACTTCCGCGATATCAGGAGCGAATCAAGGCCGAATATGGAGGACTGCGGGTTGAGATTAGATTTTTGATGTGTTTATTCTAATAAAGGATTCAATCAACAACCCCAAAGGATTTGTTTTGAGTGTTCCTACCGTAACGCTCCGTCGCCCAACCGACGGCGACGGTTCCGCCCTCCATGATCTGGTAGCACGCTGCCAGCCTCTGGATACCAACTCGGTGTACTGCAACCTGCTGCAGTGTTCCGACTTCGCCGACACCTCCATCGCGGCCGAGAACGCAAACAGCCAGCTGGTAGGTTTCATTTCCGGTTATTGCCCTCCCGCTCGCCCCGACACGCTGTTCGTTTGGCAGGTCGCGGTAGACGCGTCGATGCGCGGCCAGGGTCTGGCCCTGCGCATGCTGATGGCCCTGGTTACTCGGGTCGCCAGAGAACAGGGCGTCCGTCACATGGAAACGACCATCTCGCCTGACAACGGTGCTTCACAAGCGCTGTTCAAGAAGGCCTTCGCTCAACTGGAGACCGAGTACAGCACCCGCACGCTGTTCTCTCGGGCCAAGCACTTCGCCGGTCAGCACGAAGACGAAGAGCTTTATCGGGCGGGTCCGTTCGACGCCACCGACTCCAGACAACGAATCAGAGGAAACCCCATGCAAACGTTTGAACTGCACGAATCCGGTGTTCGCAGCTATTGCCGCTCCTTTCCAGTGGTCTTCAAGCAAGCCCGCGGCGCCGAGTTGATCACCCGTGAAGGCAAGCATTACATCGACTTCCTCGCCGGTGCCGGCACGCTCAACTATGGGCACAACCATCCGGTGCTCAAGCAGGCGCTGCTCGACTACATCAGCGCCGACGGCATCACCCACGGCCTGGACATGTATTCCGATGCGAAGGAGCGCTTCCTGTCGACCTTCGACCGGCTGATCCTAAAGCCGCGCAACATGGACTACGTCATGCAGTTCACCGGCCCGACCGGCACCAACGCGGTCGAGGCCGCGCTGAAGCTGGCGCGCAAGGTGACCGGCCGCAACAACATCATCAGCTTCACCAACGGCTTCCACGGCTGCAGCATCGGCGCTCTGGCAGCGACCGGTAACAAGCATCACCGTGGCGCCGCCGGCGTCCCGCTGACCGACGTCAGCCGCATGCCGTACGCCAACTACTTCGGCGAGAAGGTCAACACCATCGGCATGATGGACAAGCTGCTGACCGATCCCTCCAGCGGCATCGACAAGCCCGCCGCGGTGATCGTCGAGGTGGTCCAGGGCGAAGGCGGCCTCAACGCCGCATCGGCCGAGTGGGTCCGCAAGCTGGAAAAACTCTGCCGCAAGCACGAGATGCTGCTGATCGTCGACGACATCCAGGCCGGTTGTGGCCGTACCGGCAGTTTCTTCAGCTTCGAAGAAATGGGTATCAAGCCGGACATGATCACCCTGTCCAAGTCCCTTTCGGGCTTCGGCCTGCCGTTCGCCATGGTGCTGCTGCGCAAGGAGCTGGACCAGTGGAAGCCGGGCGAGCACAACGGCACCTTCCGCGGCAACAACCACGCCTTCGTCACCGCCGCGGCGGCCATCGAACACTTCTGGAGCGATGACCAGTTCGCCAAAAGCGTCCAGGCCAAGGGCAAGCGCATCGCCGACGGCATGCACAAGATCGTGCGCCGTTATGGTCCCGATTCGCTGTTCGTCAAAGGCCGCGGGATGATGATCGGCATCAGCTGCCCGGATGGCGACACCGCCGCCGCCGTCTGCCGTCACGCCTTCGAGAACGGCCTGGTGATCGAAACCAGCGGTGCCCACAGCGAAGTGGTCAAGTGCCTCTGCCCGCTGGTCATCAACGAAGAGCAGATCGACAAGGCCATGAGCATTCTGGACAAGGCCTTTGCCGCCGTGATGTCCGAACAAGACGCCAACCAGGCCGCTTCCTGAGGATTGAAAACATGATCGTACGTACCCTGGCTGACTGCGAGCAGTCCAACCGCAAGATCAAGACCGAGACCTGGGACAGCACCCGCATGCTGCTCAAGGACGACAAGATGGGCTTCTCGTTCCACATCACCACCATCTATGCCGGCACCGAGACGCACATCCACTACCAGAACCATCTGGAGTCGGTGTACTGCATCAGCGGTAACGGCGAAGTCGAGACCATCGCCGACGGCAAGATCTACAAGATCGAGCCCGGCACGCTCTACATCCTCGACAAGCACGACGAGCACCTGCTGCGCGGTGGTAGCGAGGACATGAAGATGGCCTGCGTCTTCAATCCGCCGCTCAACGGTAAGGAAGTGCATGACGACAGCGGCGTGTACCCGCTCGAGGCTGAAACCGTCTGAGAGGCACGATGTGGTGCGATCCAGCACCGCTATCGATGAGTTTCACCCATCCTACAGCTCGGCTGTAGGTGGGTGAAACCCGCCGAAGAATCGAAAGGAGACTGCGAAGTGAACCCCGTGCAAGCCGACCTGTACCCTTCGCGCCAGCACGACGAACCCAGCTGGCAGGAGCGTCTGGATCCGGTTGTCTACCGCAATGACCTGGCCAACGCTCCAATCGCGCCGGACCAGATCGAACGCTTCGAGCGTGACGGCTACCTGGTCATCCCCAACCTGTTCAGCGCCGAGGAAGTCGCGGTATTCCGCGAAGAGCTCGACCGCATGCGCCAGGACCCGGCCGTCGCCGAGTCCGGCAAGACCATCAAGGAACCCGACAGCGGCGCGATCCGCTCGGTGTTCGCCATCCACGCCGACAATCCGCTGTTCGCCCGTGTCGCCTGCGACGAGCGCATCGCCGCCATCGCCAGCTTCATCCTCGGTGGCGACATTTATGTGCATCAGTCGCGGATGAACTTCAAACCCGGTTTCACCGGCAAGGAGTTCTATTGGCACTCGGATTTCGAAACCTGGCACATCGAAGACGGCCTGCCACGCATGCGCACGCTTAGCTGCTCGATCCTGCTGACCGACAACGAGCCGCACAATGGCCCGCTGATGCTGGTACCCGGATCGCATAAGCACTACATCCGTTGCGTCGGCGCGACGCCGGAGAACCACTACGAGAAGTCGCTGCGCAAGCAGGAATTCGGTGTACCGGACCACGACAGCCTGACCCGCCTCGCGGACCGCTACGGCATCGACACGGCCACCGGCCCGGCGGGCAGCGTGGTGTTCTTCGACTGCAACACGATGCACGGCTCGAACAGCAACATCACGCCCAGCGCGCGCAGCAATCTGTTCTACGTCTACAACCATGTGGATAATGCCGCGCAGGCCCCGTTCTGTGGGCTTTCGCCCCGTCCGCCGTTCGTTGCCGAACGCGAGAACTTCGAGCCGCTGCACATCCAGAAACAGACGTATCTCTGACGTACCCCTATCAGGCCCGACTACCGGGCCTGATCTTTGTTGGCGGCCGGAAGACGGTGGCCCAGGGATGAAATTCACCCCCAAGATGGGAAGTTGAATCGATGCATACCGTAGAAAAGATCGGCGGCACATCCATGAGCCGCTTCGAAGAATTGCTGGACAACATCTTTATCGGCGGTCGCGAAGGCGATGCACTCTATCAGCGCGTCTTCGTCGTCTCGGCCTACAGCGGCATGACCAACCTGCTGCTGGAACACAAGAAGACCGGCGAGCCCGGCGTCTATCAGCGCTTCGCCGATGCCCGTAACGAAGGCGCCTGGCTCGACGCACTGGAAACCGTGCGCACGCGGATGCTCGGCAAGAACGCCGAACTGTTCGCCAGCCAGTTCGAGCTGCGCGCGGCCAACCAGTTCGTCAACTCGCGCCTGGACGACGCCCGCGAGTGCATGAGTAGCCTGCAACGCCTGTGCGCCTACGGCCACTTCCAGCTCGACGAACACCTCATGAAGGTCCGCGAGATGCTCGCCTCACTCGGCGAAGCGCACAGCGCCTTCAATTCGGTGCTGGCGCTCAAGCACCGCGGCGTCAACGCCAAGATGGTCGACCTGACCGGCTGGCACCGCGACGCGCCGCTGCCCTTCGAGGACATGGTGCGCCACAGTTTCGCCGAGGTGGACCTGTCCCGCGAACTGGTGGTCGCCACCGGTTATACGCACTGCAGCGAAGGCCTGATGAACACCTTCGATCGCGGCTACAGCGAGATCACCTTTGCGCAGATCGCCGCTGCCACCGGCGCCCGCGAGGCGATCATCCACAAGGAATTCCACCTTTCCAGCGCCGATCCGAATCTGGTCGGGGCGGACAAGGTGGTGACCATCGGCCGTACCAACTACGACGTGGCCGATCAGCTGTCGAACCTCGGCATGGAAGCGATCCACCCGCGCGCGGCCAAGACGCTGCGCCGTGCCGGCATCGAGCTGCGCATCAAGAATGCCTTCGAGCCGGACCACGCCGGCACCCTCATCAGCCAGGATTACAAGAGCGAGCGGCCCTGCGTCGAGATCATCGCCGGGCGCAAGGACGTCTTCGGCATCGAGGTGTTCGACCAGGACATGCTCGGCGACGTCGGCTACGACATCGAGATCAGCAAGCTGCTCAAGCAGCTGCGCCTCTACGTGGTCAACAAGGACTCCGACGCCAACAGCATCACCTACTACGCCTCGGGCTCGCGCAAGCTGATCAACCGCGCCGCGCGGCTGATCGAGGAAAAGTATCCGGCTGCGGAAGTTACCGTGCACAACGTCGCCATCGTCTCGGCGATCGGCTCGGACCTCAAGGTCAAGGGCATCCTGGCCAAGACCGTGGCCGCGCTGGCCGCTGCCGGCATCAGCATCCAGGCGGTCCACCAGTCGATCCGTCAGGTGGAGATGCAGTGCGTGGTCAACGAGGAAGACTACGACGATGCGGTCGCAGCGCTGCACCGCGCATTGATCGAGCCGGAAAACCACGGCGACGTGATCGCCGCCGCATAAGCCACTGCGCGCCCCGGCAACACCGAACCGCCGGACCCGGCACCCGCTAGGTCCGGCGGTTTGCCGTTTGCCAGCCGAATGCAGCGGACGTCGCCCGGCGTCGGTACCAGGTGGCGAAAAACACCAGCGCCAACAGCAGCTCGGCCAGATCGCCGCCGTAATACATCAATTGCGCTGCGGCCTCGATCTGCGCCAGGCCGTGCCCCGCATCGCGCGGAAAACCATAGGCGTACATCAACTTGCCGAGCACGGCGTGGCCGGCGATGGCGATGAACAGCACCACCAACCGCAGCCATATGCCCGGACGGTGGGGCGCGGGATCCGGTCCGGCGATCGACCAACTGAACAGGTATCCGGCCAGCACGAAGTGCAGATGCAACCAGACATGCAGCAACGGTTGGCTGAAGCTCAGCTGATACAGCGGCGTCAGGTAGAGCACGTAGAGCGCACCGATATCGAGCAGTAGCGCAGTGACCGGATGGCTCACGCAGCGCAGCGGCGCGGTGGCGGCCAGATCGGTGAGGCGCCGCGCGGTGACCACCGGCACGCAACGCAGCAACAGGGTGCCGGGCGCGCCTAGCATCAGGGCGATGGGCGCGAACATGGCGAGCAGCAGGTGTTGCATCATGTGCCCACGCAGGTCGGCATGACCCCATTCGACCATGGGCGGCGACAGCGCCAGCACCAGCAAGCCGCAGCCCAGCGAGAAACTGATCAGCCTTCGGCAAGACCAGGCCTTGCGCCGCCGGCGCTGGCTGCGCACGCCAAGCACATAGGCGAACCACAGGCCCAGGGTCAGCAAGACTAGCAGGAAGGTCCCCGCCAGGGTCAGCAGATGGGCGTCGTGCGTCATCGGCTACCCACTCCGCGGTGAGGCCACACGGCTGGCTGCGAGCCGCCGCCAGATGAACAGGCCAATCAGTAGCAAGAGGACACCGAAGCCGTTCCAGGCCAGGTCGTAGAGCCAGAGGTCATCGACATAGCGCACCTGATGCAGGCGCAACAGCTTGTGGTCGACGATGCCATCGAACAGCTGAAACCCGCCGGCGCCAAACAGCAGGCCGGCCCAGGCGTGCCGTCTGGATATGGTGCGTTCGCGGCTCAGGCGCACGAACAGATAGACGCCGGCGGCCAGCATCAGCAGCTCGGCGGCATGCAACAGTCCATCGGAGAGCAACGCGATGGCCAGTGTGGAGCGGTCGTAGAAATGGTGCCAGGCGAGGAGTTGGTGAAAGACGATCTCATCGATCGCGGCCATCAAACCGACCCCGCAGAAGATCGTCGCGATCAGGCTGCTTCTGGCATCGACGGGGTTGGCGCTCACGATGGCCTCCGGAATATGGCGGGCGGCTTGCATCGGAACTCGGCGCACACGACGCAAGCCCTGTCTATGAAATGACTGGGAGCACCCTCAGGAGTTCGCGCTCACTTGACCGGACGGGGCGAAAAGCGTCGGCCAACCCAGTAGAATCCGCACATTTCTTGTTGATATACCGAGCCACCGCACCATGACCCTGCCCCGTACAGAACTGCTATCGCCCGCCGGCACCCTCAAGTCCATGCGTTACGCCTTCGCCTACGGCGCCGATGCGGTGTACGCCGGGCAGCCGCGCTACAGCCTGCGCGTGCGCAACAACGAATTCGACCACGCCAACCTCAAGCTCGGCATCGACGAGGCCCATGCGCTGGGCAAACAGTTCTACGTGGTGGTCAACATCGCCCCGCACAACGCCAAGCTCAAGACCTTCATTCGGGATCTGGAGCCGGTAGTCGCGATGGGCCCGGATGCGCTGATCATGTCCGACCCTGGGCTGATCATGCTGGTGCGCCAGCACTTCCCGCAGCAGACCATCCACCTCTCGGTGCAGGCCAACGCGGTGAACTGGGCCACGGTGAAGTTCTGGGAGAGCCAGGGCGTCAGCCGTGTGATTCTTTCGCGCGAGCTGTCGCTGGAGGAGATCGGCGAAATCCGCGAACAGGTCCCCGGCATGGAGCTGGAGGTGTTCGTCCACGGCGCGCTGTGCATGGCCTATTCCGGCCGCTGCCTGCTCTCGGGCTACATCAACAAACGCGACCCCAACCAAGGCACCTGCACCAACGCCTGTCGCTGGGAATACAAGACTCACGAAGCGAAGGAGGACGAACTGGGCAACTCTGTTCACCTCTATGAGCCCATCGCCGTGCAGCAGGTCGAGGCGCAGGGCAACCCGACCCTGGGCGCTGGCGCGCCCACCGACAAGGTGTTCCTGCTCGAGGACGTCTCGCGTCCCGGCGAGTTCATGGAGGCGACCGAGGACGAGCACGGCACCTACATCATGAACTCCAAGGATCTGCGCGCCGTGCAGCACGTCGAGCGCCTGGTGCAGATGGGCGTGCACTCGCTGAAGATCGAGGGGCGCACCAAGAGCCACTACTACGTAGCACGCACCGCGCAGGTCTACCGCAAGGCCATCGACGATGCGCTGGCTGGACGGCCATTCGACAAGTCACTGATGGACACCCTCGAATCCCTCGCCCACCGCGGCTACACCGAGGGTTTCCTGCGCCGTCACGTGCATGACGAGTACCAGAACTACGAACGCGGCTTCTCGCTCTCCGAACGCCAGCAGTTCGTCGGCGAACTGACCGGCGAACGGCGCATCGGCCTGGCCGAGGTGAAGGTGAAGAACCGTTTCGCGGTCGGCGACAAGCTGGAGCTGATGACCCCGCAGGGCAACCTCAACCTGCGCCTCGATCGCCTGGAAAACAGCCGCGGCGAGGCCATCGAGGTGGCTCCCGGCGACGGCCACACCGTCTACCTGCCGGTACCGGAAGACGTGGATTTGCGCTACGCGCTGCTCATGCGCGAACTCGACGGCAGCACCACTCGCGGCTAGCAGGGACTCTCAGTGGGTGACGCTCAGCAGGACGGGCCCGGCTCCTGCCCTAGAGGTCTGCGCGTTAACGACGCAGCCGAGCCATTCGCGGTCAAGACCGCTCCCACAGGGGTTGGTGCGGGCGCTTTATTGCGGTCAAGGCCGCTCCCACAGGGGTTGGTGCGGGCGCTTTTTCGCGGTCAAGACCGCTCCCACAGGGGGGCTGGTGCGGGCGCTTTTTCGCGGTCAAGACCGCTCCCACAGGGGTTGGTGCGGGCGCTTTATTGCGGTCGAGGCCTCCCACAGAGCTGGTGCGGGCGCTCTTTCGCGGTCGAGACCGCTCCCACGGGGATGAGGCTGGCATCTAAAACCATGCGCAGCACCGCTGTTGTGGGAGCGGTCTTGACCGCGAGCTTTCCAGCGAAACCACGCTCAGGACACCCGGCCCGCCGGATTAAGCGGCGCGCCGTTCGCCGCTGCGACCGGGCGGCCCCTCACATCAGCAGCTCGACGAATTCCTCGGCCGGCACGGGGCGGCTGATCAGGTAGCCCTGCATCTCGTCACAGCCGTGCGCCTTGAGGAAGTCCGCCTGCGCCTGGGTCTCGACGCCTTCGGCCACGACCTTGAGCTCCAGACTATGGACCATGGCGATGATCGCGCGAACGATGGCCGAGTCTTCGCCGACCTGATCCAGCTCGCAGATGAACGAGCGGTCGATCTTCACGTAGTCCACCGGGAAACGCTTGAGGTAGCTGAGTGAGGAATAACCGGTGCCGAAGTCATCGATGGCCAGTTTCACACCGAGGGCGCGCAGTTGCCGGCTGATGGTGATGGCGTTATCGATGTCATCCAGCAACTGGCTTTCGGTCAGTTCCAGCTCCAGGCGATCGGCGGGCAACCCGGTTTCTTCGAGAATCTGTCGCACCAAGCTGACGAAGTTGCCTTGGCGCAGCTGCTTGACCGACAGATTGACCGACACGCGGATTTCCGCCAGCCCATCGAGCTGCCACTGACGCGCCTGGCGGCAAGCCTGACGCAACACGAACTCGCCCAGGGCAATGATCAGCCCGGTTTCCTCGGCTAGCGGGATGAAGAAACCCGGCGCAATCAGCCCTTTCTGCGGATGACGCCAGCGCACCAGCGCCTCGGCTGCATCGAGGCGGTCGTCCGCCACGTTCAGGCGCGGCTGGTAGAAGACTTCCAGCTGGCCTTCCTCCAGTCCGCGACGCAGCTGGTTTTCCAGCTTGAGGTTTTCCAGGCTCGACGCCTGAAAGCGCTCCGTGAAGAACTGCAGGGTGTTGCCGCCCAGATGCTTGGCGTGCTGCATGGCCATGTTCGCCTGCAACAGCAGCGAAGCCGCTTCGCGAGAGTTGTCCGGCATCAGGCTGGCGCCAATGGACGCGCGGACCACCAGCTCCTGATCGCCGATCTGAATCGGTTTGCTGATGCGCGCCAACAGTCGGCTGGCCGTGTGCGCCAGGCTCGCGAGGCTGCCGTACCCGTCGAGTACCGCTACGAACTCGTCACCGGACAGGCGCGCGATGGTGTCGGCGTCCGACAGCGTATGGGACAGGCGCCGGGACACCTCGTGCAACAGTTGGTCCGCGGCCTCGTGGCCCAGGCTTTCATTGAGAATCTTGAAGCGGTCCAGATCGATGTAGAGCACCGCCAGCCCGCGGTTGCTGCTGCGGCTGCGTTCGCAGGCGCTATGCAGACGCTCCTTGAGCAGCGTCCGATTGGCCAGCCCGGTGAGTTCGTCGAAATAAGTGAGGTAGCGCAGCCGCTCCTCGGCCTGTCGCCTGATGCTGAGATCGGATACGAAGGCGACCACATTGGTGACGTTGCCGTGGGCGTCGCGTACCACGCGCATTTGCGCCCACTGCGGATAGACCTCGCCGTTCTTGCGGGTCTCGATCAGCTCGCCTTGCCAGCTACCGTGCTGCACCAGGCTTTCGCGGATCGTCGCGTATTGCTGGCGACTGTCTTCGGAGCTGGCCAGCAGTGCGATGCTGCGTCCGATCAGCTCATCGCGGGTGAAGCCGGACAGTTTGCAGCAGGCCTGATTGACCGCCAGCAAGCGGAATTCGGGGTCCATGATGGCCATGCCCTCGCTCGCGGCCTCGAACACCGTCGCGGCCAACCGCAGCTGTTCGGCCTGCCGATGGCTCTGGCTGATGTCCCGGCGGGTGCCGATCATGCGCAAGGCTCGGCCGTTGGCGTCGCGTTCGATGACCCGACCGCGGTCTTCGATCCATATGGACGTGCCGTCGAGCAACATGGCCCGGTACTGCACCGAGTAGATGTCAGTCTTGCCCTTCAGATGGTCGATCATGTCCTGCCGGACGCGCTCACCATCCTCGGGGTGTACTTCGGGACGCTGCTGATCGGCGAGCCGCAGCCGATCGCTGCGACCAACGCCGAAAATGACGTCCATCCGTGAGTGATGGACCTCATCATTGGCCATGTCCCAGTCCCACATGCCCAGTTCACTGGCTTCCAGCGCCAGCGTCAGTCGCGCCTCGCTTTCACGCAGCTCGCTGGTGCGTTCGATCACTCGCCGCTCGAGCCCGTCGAAGGCCTCGCGCAGTTGGGTTTCGGCATGCCGGCGCTGCTCGACTTCGCGTGCCAGGTCGCCGTTCAGCTCGATGGCCTCGCTGCGCATGCGCTCCAGGCGCCGGATCAACTGTTGATTGTGCAAGCGCTGTTGCAGACTGGTAGTAACCAGCCGGTTCATCTGCCAGGCGATCATGCTCAGCGTGAGCAGCACGATCGCGCCGAGTACCCCCCACCCCTGCAGTTGCGGCTCGCCACTGCCCAGCAGCATTGCCACCGCCGGCAGCAAGCAGGGAATCACGAAGGTGCCGAAGGCCCGCAGCGATACACCGCAGGCCACACCCCCGGCGACGACGACCGAGGCAAGCAAACCGAGCAGCACCGTCTGCTGCAGAAAGGGCCCGCTTATCGCCAGTTCGAGAAAGGCATAGCAAAGGGTGAGCGCGCTGAGCGTGTTGGCCACCAGGAATGATCGCAACCAGTGCGCCTGCTGCTGTTCCTCGGCACTGGCCTTGGCAAAGGTGTGGCTCTGGTGCAGCCGAAACAACGCCAGCAGGAGCGTCCAGCCCGACCAGGCCATCAGCTTCGGAGCGGGGCCCGTATCCCAGAGCACGAACAGAAACACCAGGCTGGATAGGGCCATCAGCAGTAATGCGAGCCGCGAGCCCTCGTAGAGCACGCGGGTACGCTCGGTCTGATCGACTTCGGCTGGGCTACACGCAGCGGGGCTGTGTATGTGCATGGCCGTAGACGGGTTGGCTTGTGCTGAATCGGTCATCGCATTGTTCTTGTAATAAGTTCTGGAGCAGCATCGTCGACACTGCAGCACCTCCGGATAATGGCACGTCGCTAGCGTACGGTCATAGTCTGGCCCGACCAAAGACGCTCAGCGATTATCCCCAGGTATAAACCGTGACGATCTTCCGGCCGCCAAACCTCATGCTAGACCCTACGCGTGCTGGTCAGCCAGGCCTAGTCCCCTGGCGTGCGACAGATTGGCGTCCGTCCGTTGCACGAGCGGCTCGGCATGGTTTCCGGCTAGAATGGCGCCATGCATGATGATCTCTCTCTCCTTCTGAACTCCCTCAACGATGCCCAGCGCCAGGCCGTGGCCGCGCCGCTGGGTCGTCATCTGGTCCTCGCCGGTGCCGGCTCGGGCAAGACCCGCGTGCTGGTGCATCGCATCGCCTGGCTGCACCAGGTCGAACGGGCTTCCTTGCACTCGATCCTGTCGGTGACCTTCACCAACAAGGCCGCCGCCGAGATGCGTCAGCGCATCGAGCAACTGATGAAGGTCAACCCGCAGGGCATGTGGGTCGGCACCTTCCACGGTCTGGCGCATCGCCTGCTGCGTGCGCACTGGCAGGAAGCCAAGCTGGCGCAGAACTTCCAGATCCTCGATTCCGACGACCAGCAGCGGCTGGTCAAGCGGGTGATCCGTGAGCTCGGCCTCGATGAGCAGCGCTGGCCGGCGCGCCAGGCCCAGTGGTGGATCAACGGGCAGAAGGACGAAGGCCTGCGGCCCAGGCACATCCAGCCCAGCGGCGACCTGTTCCTGACGACCATGCTGAGCATCTACCAGGCCTACGAAGAGGCCTGCGCGCGCGCCGGGGTGATCGACTTCTCCGAGCTTTTGCTGCGCGCACTGGACCTGTGGCGCGACAACCCGGGCCTGCTCGATCATTACCAGCGGCGCTTCCGCCATATCCTGGTGGACGAGTTCCAGGACACCAACGCCGTTCAGTACGCCTGGCTGCGCCTGCTGGCCAAGGGCGGCGACAGCCTGATGGTGGTGGGCGATGACGACCAGTCGATCTACGGCTGGCGCGGCGCGCGGGTGGAGAACCTGCACCAGTTCAGCGAAGACTTCCCGGATGCCGAAACCATCCGCCTGGAGCAGAACTACCGCTCCACCGCGTGCATCCTCAAGGCCGCCAACGCGCTGATCGCCAACAACCAGGGCCGCCTCGGCAAGGAGCTCTGGACCGAGGGCTGCGAGGGCGAGCCGATCAGCCTGTATGCCGCCTTCAACGAACACGACGAAGCCCGCTACGTGGTCGAGAGCATCGAGAGCGCGATCCGCAAGGAAGGGCTGGCACGCAGCGAGATCGCCATTCTCTACCGCTCCAACGCCCAGTCGCGGGTGCTCGAAGAAGCCCTGCTGCGCGAGCGAATCCCCTACCGGATCTACGGCGGCCAGCGCTTCTTCGAGCGCGCCGAGATCAAGAACGCCATGGCCTACCTGCGCCTGATCCAGACCCGCGACAACGATGCCGCGCTGGAGCGGGTGATCAACGTGCCGGCGCGCGGCATCGGCGAGAAGACCGTCGAGTGCCTGCGGCAACTGGCCCGTCAGGAAAGCACCTCGATGTGGGCCGCACTGCATCAGGCGGTCGGCACCAAGGTGGTTTCAGGCCGCGCCGCCAGCGCGCTGAATGGCTTCGTCGAACTGATCGATACCCTCGCCCTGAAAGTCGAAGGCATGCAGCTGCACAACATGGCGCAGCTGGTCATCGAACAGTCCGGCCTGCTCGCCTATCACCGCGACGAGAAAGGCGAAAAAGCCCAGGCACGGGTGGAAAACCTCGAGGAACTGGTCTCCGCCGCGCGCGCCTTCGACAACTACAGCGAAGACGAAGAGGACGAGCAGACCCCGCTGGCCGCCTTCCTCGACCACGCCTCGCTGGAGGCCGGCGAGCAGCAGGCCGGTGACCACGAGGACAGCGTGCAACTGATGACGCTGCACAGCGCCAAGGGCCTGGAGTTCCCGCTGGTGTTCCTGGTCGGCATGGAGGAAGGGCTGTTCCCGCACAAGATGAGCCTGGAAGAGCCCGGTCGCCTCGAAGAAGAGCGACGGCTGGCCTACGTCGGCATCACCCGCGCCATGCAACAGCTGATCATCACCTACGCCGAGACCCGCCGGCTGTACGGTAGCGAGACCTACAACAAGGTCTCGCGCTTCGTGCGCGAACTGCCGCCGGCGCTGATCAGCGAAGTGCGCCTGAGCAATACCGTCAGCCGCAGCTTCAACACCCGCGGCATGGGCGGCGGCTCGCTGTTCGACGGCGCCAATGTGCCGGAAACACCCTTCAACCTAGGGCAACGCGTTCGCCACTCGCTGTTCGGCGAGGGCACCATTCTCAATTTCGAAGGCTCCGGCGCCCAGGCCCGCGTGCAGGTGAATTTCGAGAGTGAAGGAAGCAAGTGGTTGATGCTCAGTTATGCCAAACTGGAAGCGCTATGACGTTTACGTCAACCTGTACCCATACTAATAAAATCGCCTAAGGAAATTGCCATTCATGAAACGTCGTCACTTGTTTGGTGTTGCCGCTGCCGTGCTTGCGTCGCTCAGCCTCCTCGGCTGTAAAGACGAAAAGAAGGTCGAACCCACCCCCGAGCCGAAGGCCGCCGCTGCCAGCGAAGCGCCGCAAACCTTCAACTGGAAGATGGTTACCGCCTGGCCGAAGAATTATCCGGGCCTGGGCACGGCGGCCCAGCGGCTGGCCGATCGCGTCAATGCCATGAGCGACGGCCGCCTGACTATCAAGGTCTACGCCGCCGGCGAGCTGGTTCCGGCTCTTGAAGTGTTCGACGCCGTCTCGCGCGGCACCGCCGAGCTAGGCCACGGCGCCGCGTATTACTGGAAGGGCAAGGTGCCCACCGCGCAGTTCTTCACTTCGGTACCGTTCGGCCTGTCGACCAGCGAGATGAACGCCTGGCTGACCCGCGGCGGCGGCCAGAAGTTCTGGGACGAAGCCTACGCGCCCTACGGCGTCAAACCCATGGTGGTCGGCAATACCGGCATGCAGATGGGCGGCTGGTTCAACAAGGAAATCAACTCGCTGGACGACCTTAAGGGCCTGAAGATCCGCACCCCCGGCCTGGGCGGCGAAGTGCTGACCCGTCTCGGTGCGACCACCGTCAACATGCCGGGCGGTGAAGTGTTCACCGCGCTGCAGACCGGCGCCATCGATGCCACCGACTGGGTCAGCCCGTACAACGACCTGGCCTTCGGTCTGCACAAGGCCGCCAAGTACTACTACTACCCGGGCTGGCAGGAGCCGCAGGCGGTGCTGGAACTGCTGGTCAACCAGAAGGCCCTCGACAGCCTGCCGGACGACCTGCGCGCCATCCTCACCGAAGCGGCGCTGGCCGCCAGCCGCGACATGGTCGACGATTACGTCTACAACAACGCCATGGCCCTCGAGCAGCTCAAGCAACAGGGCACCCAGCTCAAGCGCTTCCCCGACGAAGTGCTTGCCGCCATGCGCGAACAGTCCGACAAGGTGCTCGGCGATCTGGCCGCGCAGAGCGAGCTGAACGGGCGCATCTGGGCCTCGATGAAGGCATTCCAGGCGCAGGTCACCCCGATGCACGAGATCTCCGAGAAAGAGCTGTACAACTGGCGTTAACCTCGCACCACGCTGCGCTTGCCGTTCACCCCGGCGAGCGCAGCGACGCAAAAGCCCGAAACACTCTGCAACTGGCGCGCCCCGACCGGGGCGTGCACCATCTGCTCCGTATCTTCATCCGACCAGGACTACCAAATGCAACGTGTGCTCAGCATTTTCATGGCGCTGTGTATCGGCCTGACCCTCAGCCTCGATGCCAACGCCAAGCGTTTCGGCGGCGGCAAGAGCTTTGGCTCGGCGCCCAGCCATCAAACTCGCCAGGCGCCCCAGCAGACCCAGGCCACCCCGACTCAGGCAGGCCGCCAGACGCCAGCCGCCACCAGCGGTGCCTCGCGCTGGCTCGGCCCATTGGCCGGCCTCGCAGCCGGTGGCCTGCTCGCCTCGATGTTCATGGGTGACGGCTTCGAAGGTCTCCAGTTCATGGATATCCTGATCTTCGGCGGTATCGCCTTCCTGCTGTTCCGCTTCCTTGCCGCCCGCCGTCGCCAGCAGCAACAGCCGGCCATGGCCGGACACGGGCATGGGAACGCTCCGCTACAGCGCGAAATGCCGGCGCAGAACTCGATCTTCGGTGGCAGCAGCGCCGCCCCGGTCGCCGCGGCCGTGATCAATGCACCTGCCTGGTTCAACGAGCAGAGCTTCGTCGCCGCGGCGCGCGAGCATTTCATGTCCTTGCAGCAGCACTGGGACGCCAACGAGATGGACAAGATCGCCGAGTTCGTCACCCCGCAGCTGTTCGAATTCCTCAAGCGCGAACGCGCCGAGATTGGCGACGCCTACCAGTCGACCTACATCGACAACCTGGACATCCAGCTCGACGGCGTGGACGACCAGGCCGACAAGACCATCGCCACCCTGACCTTCGTCGGCGTCTCGAAGAACTCGCGCTTCGACCAGGGCGAGCCGTTCAGCGAAAGCTGGCGCATGGAGCGTGCGCAGGGCGAGAACCAGCCCTGGCTGGTCGCCGGCATCCGCCAGAACGCCTGACCCACGTAGCGGTCCCCTACAAACCCGGGCTTGCCCGGGTTTGTCGTTTCTGTAATTCGTGATCGACCGGAGCGATCATCAGCGCCTCCAGAACAGCCTGAAGACCGGACCTACCCACCTACAGGCCGGCGTTAGGTCAAATCTCCCCGCGCCACCCGTTACCACCCGCCGAGCTGAACCCTGCGAAGAAATGAGCGTCTATGCTGATCGCGAAGCAGAAAAATGATTGGAGTCCTGCGTGCCAGGCAACGTCGCAACCGGGTTCAGCGCCACCAGCACGGCTCGCGCACCCATCGCCCTGCCCTCACCGAATCGCCATCCGGATCGTCAGCTATGAGCAGTATTCGCCTGCCTTCGGTCGACCGCCTGCTCCGCGCACCCGCCTGCGAGCCGCTGCACCAGCGTTATGGACGCGAAGCGCTGCTGGGCACCCTGCGCGACCTGCTCGACGAGCTGCGCGAACCGGTCCGCCAGGGCCAACTCGCGGCGCTGGAACTGTCCGAAGCGGTACTCGCCGGCCGCGCCGGTGAGCGCCTGGCCAACCAGCATCGCAGCCGCGTACGCCGCGTGTTCAACCTCACCGGTACCGTGTTGCATACCAACCTCGGCCGCGCCCTGCTACCGGATGAAGCCATCGAAGCGATCACCCTGGCGGCGCGTTATCCGCTGAATCTGGAATTCGACCTGGCCAGCGGCAAGCGCGGCGACCGTGACGATCTGATCGAAGGGTTGATCCGCGAACTGACCGGTGCCGAAGCCGTCACCGTGGTCAACAACAACGCCGCTGCCGTGCTGCTGGCGCTGAGCAGCCTCGGCGCACGCAAGGAAGGCATCATCTCGCGCGGCGAGCTGATCGAGATCGGCGGCGCCTTTCGCATCCCCGACATCATGGCCCGCGCGGGTGTGAAGCTGCACGAGGTCGGCACTACCAATCGCACCCATGCGCGCGACTATAAAAACGCCATCAACCCACGCAGCGGCTTGCTGATGCGCGTGCATACCAGCAACTACAGTGTGCAAGGCTTCACCAGCAGCGTCGCCACGGCCGAACTGGCGGCCATCGCCCGCGTCCACGGCCTGCCGCTGCTCGAAGACCTGGGCAGCGGCAGCCTCGTAGACCTGTCGCGCTGGGGCCTGCCGAAAGAGCCGACTGTGCAGGAGGCGCTGCGTGATGGCGCCGACATCGTCACCTTCAGCGGCGACAAGCTGCTTGGCGGGCCACAGGCAGGGCTGATCGTCGGGCGTCGCGAGCTGATCCAGAAGATCAAGAAGAACCCGCTCAAGCGCGCGCTGCGTGTCGACAAACTGACCCTGGCGGCGCTCGAAGCCGTGCTCAATCTCTACCGCGACCCCGATCGCCTCGGTGAGCGCCTGACCAGCCTGCGCCTGCTGAGCCGCCCGCAGGTAGAGATTCGCGCCCAGGCCGAACGGCTCGCACCAGCATTGGTTTCCGCGCTTGGTGAACACTGGCAGGTCACCGTGTGCGATGCCCTGGGCATGATCGGCAGCGGCGCTCAGCCGGTGGCCCGCCTGCCCAGCGCCGCGCTGTGCATCCGCCCACAGCAGCCCAGGCGTCTGCGTGGCCGCAGCCTGCGTCAGCTGGAAGAAGCGCTGCGCTGCCTGCCGATTCCGATTCTGGGCCGCGTCGCCGACGACGCGCTCTGGCTCGACCTGCGCCAGCTGGACGACGAGCCGGCACTGCTGGAACAACTGCCACATCTGCAGCAGGAGCTGGCGTCATGATCATCGGCACCGCCGGCCATATCGACCATGGCAAGACCGCGCTGCTCAAGGCACTGACCGGGCAGGAAGGCGACCGTCGCCGCGAAGAGCGCCTGCGCGGCATCACCATCGATCTCGGCTATCTCTACGCCTCGCTGGGCGAGTCCGACCTCACCGGATTCATCGACGTGCCCGGCCATGAGCGCTTCGTGCACAACATGCTGGCCGGTGCCTGCGGCGTCGACTGCGTACTGCTGGTGATCGCCGCCGATGACGGGGTGATGCCGCAGACCCGCGAGCACCTGGCTATCGTCGAGCTGCTCGGCATTCGTCGCGCACTGGTGGCGCTGACCAAGATCGACCGCGTCGAAGCGCCGCGCGTCGCCGAAGTACGCCAGCAGGTCGAAGCACTGCTGCAAGCCGGTCCGCTGGCCGGAGCGCCGATCTTCCCGGTATCCAGCATTACCGGCGAAGGCATCGATGCGCTTCGTGCCGCGCTGATCGCACAGGCCGCCGACGTACGCGCGCGCAGCGAAGACGGCCATTTCCGCCTCGCCATCGACCGGACCTTCAGCGTCACCGGCGCCGGCGTCGTGGTGACCGGCACGGCCTTCGCGGGCCGCGTTCAGGTAGGTGACGAACTGGCGCTGAGCCCCGCCGGCCGAACCGTGCGGGTACGCGGGCTGCACGCCCAGAACCAGGCGGCACAAGAGGCGCACGCCGGCCAGCGGGTCGCCCTGAACCTGGCGGGTTATCGCCTGGCGGTCGAGCAGATCAACCGCGGCGACTGGCTGCTGAATCCCGAACTGCAGGCCCCCACCCGACGCATCGACATCGAATTCACCCTGTTGCCCGGTGAAGCGCGCGAGTTGCGGCACTGGACCCCGGTGCATATCCATCTCGGCGCCCAGGACGTCACCGGCCGGATCGCCCTGCTGGAAGGCGAATGCCTCGCGCCCGGCGGCCACGTACACGCACAGCTGCTGCTTAACGCACCGGCCCACGCGGTTCACGGCGACCGCGTGGTGCTGCGTGACCAGTCCGCGCAGCGCACCCTCGGTGGCGGCCGAGTGCTCGACCCCTTCGCCCCGCCGCGCAACCGGCACCGCCAGGCACGGCTGGCAGTCTTGCGCGCGCTGTCCGGCGAAACCCTCGAAGATATCCTGCCGGCGCTGCTACCCAGCGCCATCAACGGCCTGGAACCGGCCTCGCTGGAGCGTCAGTTCAACCGGCCACGGCAGACCTGGCGTCTGCCGGAGGAGGCGGTGGAGATCAACACGCGGCTAGGCCCAAGGCTGTTCGACCGCGGCACCTGGGACTACCTCGAACAGAGCCTGGTCGCAGCGCTCCAACGCTTCCACGAAACACAACCGGATGAACTCGGACCGGACCGCGACCGCCTGCGCCGCTATGCGCTGCCGCAGCTCGAGCGACCTGTTTACCTCGCCCTGCTCGAGCAAGCCCTGGCGGCAGGCAAGATCGAAGCCAGCGGCCCCTGGCTGCACCTGCCGGGACACCGGGTGCGCCTGAGCGAAGAAGAGGAAGCCCTGAAAGCCCGGCTCTGGCCGTTGCTCGAATCGGCCCGCTTCAACCCGCCTTGGGTGCGCGACCTGGCCGGCGCGCTGGACATCGAGGAAGACCGGGTTCGCCACCTGCTGCGCAAACTGTCCCGCATCGGCGAGCTGCAACAAGTGGTCAAGGACCTGTTCTACCCCGACTCAACCATCCGCCAACTGGCCAACCAGATACTGGATATGGAACGCCAGGCCGGCGTGATCCGCGCCGCCGCCTTCCGCGACCAGATCCAGCTCGGCCGCAAACGCAGCATCCAACTGCTCGAACACTTCGACCGCATCGGCCTGACCCGACGCTTCGGCAACGAACGCAAAATCCGCCCCGACAGCGCCTTGGCCTCGGAGGTCGAGCTCAGGTAGGCTGCTCGCACACTGACCGGCGCCAAATGCCGGTCTTGCCACTTCTGGAAGGCAATCGCACCCGGTGGTGCGGCCGGGCTTCAAATCCTGTTTTTGATAAGCCCGTTACTAGCATACGCGCGCCAATACAGGCTATCGTTGCGTAAGGTACAGCTAACATTGGTCATTTTTGGTCATTGGTGGCTATTTTTTTCGACACTTTTCGACACTTCATCCATTACGTTTGCTAACTTTAAGTTGCCTCGCTATTTAATATTCAAGTGTATGTATTGTAATACCTGCTATACAGGTAGTTAGAGTTAACTTCGCTATTGTAATAGCGGTATAGCACATGCTATACTCCGCCGGCTTCCTAGCCGGTGCAACGGAATATGCATCTATGAATTATGAGGTACTTGGTTATCATTCTTGTAGAGCACAAGGCTCCAAAGATGAACTAAAAGAGAAAGTGCCTTTTTTAAGCCGCCCACATAACCAATGGCTTGGACAAGGCTATTATTTCTGGACCGATAGCGATCACTGGGCCAGGAGATGGCGTAAAGATGAAGAAAATGTTGTTTCTGAATTCAACATTTCTATTCATAGAGAAAACCTTTTAGACCTGGTCGGTTCTGTTAATGATCAGATTCTCTTTGCAAATATTATTAAAAGGTTTTCTTCGCGATTTGGAAATAAACTCTGTGTTTCCTCAGTCGTTTCGTGGCTTCTTGAGGAAAGAGAAAAACCCGGATCCGAAATGATATTTCGTTACTGGGCGATAAAAGCTAAGGATGTTGCTAAAGGAACAAGCGCTGTTCCTTTTGTTAGATCGCGGAAACAGACAAGCGAAGCTCGCGGGTTCGAGGAACTTTTGCTTGGGGAAAGGCATCAAATGTGCGTCTATCCAGCTTATAAAGATGAGACCGTCACATTCAGAAGATTTGTCTATCCAAAACATTTCATGGACGGTAAGTGACTGGAGCAATAGCATGAACACTGAAGAATATTTTGCTTTGCTAGAAAAAAGGCTCGACTCCTATACGCATGAAGAAACCATGGAGCGTTTGGATTCTTATTGCCAGACAGGCCCCTCAATAGAAGATTTCCTAACTTATATTGAGAGCAACCTAAATAGCTATGTAGTTAACACTGAGTCATTTCATAAAACGTTTAAAGCGTATTTCGATGCAATTCAGCCGGGCTACTTTGATTGCGCAAATGATGACGAATACGCTGGCGAATCCATTTTGGAATTGGCTGCGTAATGAAGATTAATATTACGGACACTAAGGTTTTAAAACTACTGATCACCGATTTCGATGCAGCAGAAGATATCGATGATCAGAAGCAAACCCCTGGAGCAGGGAAAGCTAGATTTAGTGTGGACGTTAGCTTTGACACTGACTGTTTTTATGTAACGTTCGATCTAACTTTAATAACCGAAGAACAAAAGACAATTCATGTTGTATACGAATCTGAATTCCATACAGATCGCGAAATGGACGAGACCTTTAGAAAAGGTAACTTCCCTTACGTCAACGCTCCGGCTATCGCGTATCCGTTTCTGAGAGCCTTTATCTCCAACCTCACGCTTAACTGTGGCTATTCACCTGTCATGCTGCCATCTGTCAACTTTGTGGAACTTAGAAAGAACATAGATAGGTCTGAGGACTTATAAGCTTTTCCTGAAAATTTGCACGACTCTCTCAAGCTCTAATTGGCACTCAATTAGGGCTTTTTTGTTTTCACGGATTCAGTCTCGGAAATTCAATCCAATATTTGACCGGCAGTTTCGCCGCGCTAAAG
This sequence comes from Stutzerimonas stutzeri, assembly GCF_018138085.1. Taxonomy (NCBI): domain Bacteria; kingdom Pseudomonadati; phylum Pseudomonadota; class Gammaproteobacteria; order Pseudomonadales; family Pseudomonadaceae; genus Stutzerimonas; species Stutzerimonas stutzeri. The sequence continues at coordinate 239,247 of NZ_CP073105.1, read as the reverse complement.
ATCCTTCTTTGTGCGGCCAACATGCGCGGTCCTTCATGCTCGATTTTTGACCAACAATTGTAATCTCTCTTTTTGCGACGGGCTCGGTAAGCTCTACTAGCTTAGACGGCTCCTTGTAAGTGACAACGTTGTCAGCTCCCCGGGGCACATAGTTGGAGTCGGAAAAAATCGTCTGCTTACTGGGCTGCAAATCCACGGTGCGGGCTTGCCGCGAGGAGGATTGAAGTTGAGGATTTGCACCCTGCGTTGCTACTTCATCTACAATTTTATCCCAGTCTTTAAGGGACTCTGGCTCTGCTTGGCTAATTTCAGCGGCAGGGGCTGGCTTAGGCTGAATGCGCTTTTCGGCAATGCGCTGTGCGGTGCCCTGGAGGAACGCTGAGCCTGCCATCTGGAGAACCGCTAGCGTAATAACGGTGCCGATCAGACCAGGGATCAGCTTCGCTAGCGTTCGGCTTTTGCGTGGGTGCCTTGTGATGTATTCCGGGGCGTCGTTCCAATCAGCCTTCATACCTAACCTCTCCCTGTCGTTCGGGCGTACCAGCGCCTAGTCACTTCCGTTGTGATCGCTATCCCGCGCTCTGACTGGGCAAGTTTCGGTTGGCCTCGTCGAATTCCGGGCTTCGGTGACCATGTTCGGGCTCAATCCGGCCGCTGACGAGCCAAAGGGCGTACTCGGGAAACGAGTCTGCGAGGATGCCGATCTCCTCCGTTCCAATACGGATTTTCTCGCTGCTGATGTTGCGCCAGCGGTCGTAGTTTTTGCCGCCCTTCTCGCTCAACCGCTTCGGACCGACAACCCGTATCAATCGAAGCGCTCTATCTCGGACTGAATCCATATAGGAACAATTCATGATGCGTAACATTTACGCATGATCTGATTAGGTGTAACTTTTACGCAAGAGTAAATGTTACGCAGATATTAGCTTTGCTAATAAAGACCAACATAGTGCAACAAAGGCCAAGGACATGGAAGGAATCAACCTCTCGCTTAAAGACTTGCTCAGCCCGCCCCCGGTGATGCCTTGGCGCGAGTTCGCGGATTGGATTCGCATGGGCAATGAGCATGACGTGGTGTGGGGCTGGATTCGCAACGGCTACATCCCGTCGCACAAGGTCGGCAAGTACGTGATGGTCAACGTGGCGCTACTGACCCAGCAGCTCATGGAAAAGGAGTGGTCGGCATGATCCGCGCCGCCTACGGAAAGCCAGCCCAGGGGATGACGTATGAGTCTGTCGAACTACCTGCGCCTGCCGCACCCCGAGGATTGCGCCTGCTCTGTCTGCTGGTCCCGACGCGAAGTGGCGAAACCCGCTCGCTCCCGGTCCACACCCTGCGCCCAATGCCGCCCCGCCTCTGTGCAGCCGATTCGCACAACAAGGATGGGCAAGATCGCTGGTGTCTGGACAGTCCTCGCCTCGGAATGGGCGGTGATACCGGCCTCTACCTGCGAGAAACACATGCCACCCGACCGACCGCCGAAGTATTGGAGCGTTGTGCTCGACACCGGCAAACCCACGCCCTACGTGCCAATTCACGAACCCTTCGAGCTGGAGGCCTGAGCCGTGGCTAATCAAGAACCACACGCTGACTTCTTCTGGCGCGTCTATCTGCCTCTCGCCTTGCTCGCGGTGGTGATCTTCGGCTTCCCCTGGTTAGCAATGAAGATCAGCGAGCACCGCGACGGAGGCAAGCCCGACAGCGCTCCCGCGACAACAAACGGCACAGAGGCCGAACAGGTCCAGGGCCGCGCTCCCGGCTCGTCGGATCACGCTTCACCGATCCGGCGAACGGAAGCACGGGCGGAGCGCACCCTTGACCCGGCACGAACCGAAACAGCCTCCGCTCGGGAGTGTGGGGAATGCTTTTCTCCCCGCGCTCCTGAGCCCTCGGCGGCAAGAGTGGGATGACAAGGGCAAAGCCCTTGGTGTTAACCAACTAACAGGCAACCGCAACGCGAAGTTTTAACCAGTAGGCCCAGTAACAAACCAGCAGTGGCGAATTTTAGAAGTTCGTCTGCTCGGGATCGCTCGGCCTGCAGAAAGCAAAGCAGCGCAATTAAGCGCAACTAAAGAGAGGAAACACAGATGGCACGTTCGACTATGGAAGTTGCATTTCTCGGCACTCAACGCTTCGACGGTGAAGCGGGCCAGAAGTACATCAAGGTTTTCTACGGCGACGAACCAGACGGCAAGACCGAACACGGCCTTTCCATCATCGGCATGGCAGCAGCAGACGAAGTAGCCGATGAAATCTTCGCAGCCGGTGCCCAGTTCGAGCCGCTGCAACTGGTGCGCATCCACTTCGAGATTGCCCGTGGTGGCCAGAACAAGGGCAAGAACCTAGCCCTGCAACTGGAAGCCGTGAAGCCACGCAACGGCACCGAGCCGAACCGTGCGGCCGTGCAGCCGACCCCGAACAAACCGGCCGATCCGGCTAAAACCAACTAAGCGGGAGGGCTGCGCCGTGCTCAATGGTGACCGGGTGTACTGCGACTACTGCGGCTGCTGCATGGGCCAGCTTCTCGGCCTGCCTGCGCCCCAGGCAGACCTGCTGCCCGATCTCAACCTAGCGCCGGCGCACGCCACCTGCCCCGATTGCTTGGCCGCCAGCGAGGTCGTCAACGACCCGCAACAAGCCGAGTAAGCCCCTATGGCCACGAACTTCTATTGCCCAGGCATAGCGCAACTGGAGACCGAGGCCAACCGGGTGACGTGTTCTGAGACCTTGCAGGTAACGCCAGCGGCGGACCCGGTAAAAGCCTCGGAACTGGTCGGACAGGGGATCTACTGGGGCTTGTTCTATTGGGCTCTGTTCTTCGTGTTCTACCAGATCAAAAAAGCCATCGAAAACTAAATGAGGAAACACCCATGAAACAGATGCTCACCCAATCGCTGCAACGTTTCTCCCGCTCGGCTCCAGTGAAAGCCGGTGTTGCTGCCGGTATGGCCCTTGCGGCAAGTGCCGCAAGTGCTGCACCGATCGATATCGACGTTACCGACGTAACCAGCACCCTTGGCGCTGCTGTCGTGACTATCACCGCCGTGTGTACTGCGGCGCTGTCCATCGTCATCGTCGTTCGCGTGTTCAAGTACGTTCGTAGCGCGCTGTAATTCTGCACCGCGATAAGTTAGGGCTCGGACTTCCGGGCCCTTTTCGTTCGGGGGAATGGATAACGGGGCTCAGTTAGAATGAATATCTTATTATTACTACGGCGGTTGCTCTTTGGACTGTGTTTTTTGGTCGCATATAGCTCTAGCGTTTACGCTGATTATTACCGCTGGTCAGGATATGGGGCTAATTATTTTGATAATCCTCAGTCCGCCTGTGAGGATCGTCTAGCCCATCTTAGCTGGGTCGCGAATGCGGAATCTGCAAGCGTTACGTTTGTCATGGTTACTCCACCTGCGTCTGGCCAGTGCAGGTATAACCGTAATGGCGAGTATTACCAAACCGGCTCAATGACGGCTAAGTTATTTGCAGGTTGCCCCGCTGATCAGGTGGAAGATCCGGATACTAAAGAATGTAATCCCCCTGACGAGCCACCTCCAAACGATTGTAAAGAAGGCGACCTATTCCCCGCGCGCGGCGCAGATTCTCCAATTATCACCGGTGGCGACGGGTCCAAGATCGTCGCCTCTCAACCGCCGACCGGCGTTTGTTATAACTCGTGCTCTTACTCCGGCGTCCAGGGCGAAACACGCTCAAGCGGCTGCTATATCTCCGCGGCAGATCCGACTCAGGGCTATTGCAACTACGTCATCAAAGGCACCGGACAAAGCTGCTCGGCCGAGAACTACCAGCTCGCGCAATCCGGTAGCCCGCTGAACCCCCCGCCGGATCCTGACGAACCACCACCGCCGCTGTGCCCATCTGGCTGGTCCGTGTCCGGCAACACCTGCTTTAAAAACCCGACTGATCCGACCGACCCCACAGATCCCACAGACCCGACCAATCCAGGCGGTGGTGATGATGGTTCCGGTGGTGGCGGCGGGGGTGGCGGTGGCGGCAATGACGGCGGAAGTGATGGTGGTTCCGATGGTGACGGCGATGGTGGAACCGGTGGCGGTGATGGCGACGGCTCTGGTGGTAACGGTACAGAACCACCTACCAACGGCGGTGGCACTGATGAGGACGGCAACTCTGCCAACCACTCCAACGACTGCAAGGTAGCGCCGACCTGCGATGGCGATGTCTTTCAGTGCTCAATTCTGAATCAGTCCTGGAGCAACCGCTGCGCCATGCTGGCTGGCCCGACTGAGGCTGACTTGAAGAAGCTTGCCGACCAGAAGGCCAAGGCAATTGCCGATCAGGAAGTCATTCAGCAGGAGTTCAGCACGGACGTTGCTGGCCTTATGAGCGACTTCAACCAGGGCGTAGGCAGCGGATCCCGCCAAGGCAGTTGTCTGCCCGACGAAGAATTCACCGTCATGGGCAAGCGCTTTGTGCTGCCTATCTCCAAAGCCTGTCCTTATCTCGCGCTGCTCCGGTATGCCGTCATTGCGATGGCATATCTCGGTGCGGCTCGCATCGTTTCACGAGCTATCTAGGGGACCCAACTATGTGGCCAGTCCTTGTTTCAGCTATCGGATCAGCAATAGGCGCGCTGCTTCCGCGCATCGCCGCGGCTGTGGGTGTGTTTGCCGTTTCCACCATTGCCGTGAAACCCATCATCAACGCCCTGGAAGCCAAGCTGCTGGGGCAGATGGCGAGCTTCCCGACCAACGTTCGTGAATTCCTCGCCTTCCTCGGGGTGTACGACGCGATCGCCATCATCTTCTCGGCATACGTCCTGTTGATCGGTATCCAGGCCGCAAAAGCCGCTGCCTCCGCCAAAGCCAGTAAGAAGGGGTAAGCCATGTTTAAGCTCGTGACCGGCAAACCCGGCGATGGCAAAACCTCCAATGAGCTGTGGGAGTTCCTGACCGCCAAGGAATACAAAGGGCGGGACAAGTTCTGCACGCCGATCAAGGGCTTCGAAGCGGCCAAGCACGGCGTGACTGAGATTCCTGATATCAAGGGCTGGCGGGACCTTCCCGAAGGGTCGGTGATCTTCATCGACGAAGTGCAGGACTATCTCGGCCAGCGCTCCGGCAAGGAAGTCCCCGAGTGGATCCGCGAACTCGCCCGCCACCGCCACAGCGGCAAAGACTTCATCGCTACCACGCAAGACCCGATGTTCCTGGACCCGTTCGTGCGCAAGCTGGCCAAGCCGCATGTGCACTACCACCGCCCCTGGAACATGAAGATGGTTCGCCACCAGTGGGACACGGTGCAGAACGATCCGACCAACAAGACCGCCCGCAAAAGCAGCCAATCACGCTTCGTCAAACCGAACCCCGAAGTGTTCAAGCTCTATACCTCGACGGTTCTCGATACCCACAAAGCGGCACCACCCTGGAAGCTGATCGCCGTCGCGGTCGTCGCGCTGGTGTGTCTGCTCGGCGGCAGTGGGCTCGCCATGATGCGGCTACTCGATATGGGGCCGAAGCCCGAGCCAGATCCGGTCGCGGCGAACGATGTGGTGCTGGTCGATGGCAAGCAGGCCACGGCGACCGGAACGCCGTTCGATGGGCTCACGCAAAAGCCAGCGCTCAACAGCGAAGCCTCTTGGGAGCCTGACAAGCTCAAGTCCCGCATCGAGGGCATGCCCTGGTCAGCCCCGATCTATGACCACCTGACCCGCCCGAACGACTTTCCCCGGATCGCCGCCTGTATCAGCTCGGAGCGGACCGGGTGTCGCTGCTTTACCCAGCAGGGCACGCCACTGGAAACGCCCGAAAAGGCCTGTGAAGTGCTGGTCAAGCAAGGTGCGTTTGATCCCTGGAAGCAAGGCAGGCAAACCGCCCAAGGCGGTAACCGTAGCGAACCAGGGCGAGCCACAACAGAGAGCGAGGGCCCGTTGGAGCCCCCGGAAACTATCACCCGCGTTCAGTACAACAAGGGACGGTTCCTGTGGTGAGCAGGGGCGTCGCTGTCGCTTTTTGCAGGCGCTGCGAGGCACGAGCGCGCCGCAAAAAGCGCTCGCTGACGTCCCTGTAGCACGTCAGATAAAACCAGTTGAAACCGTCCGTTAGTGGACATTGTTGGAGATTCGAAAATGAGCGTTAAAGACCAAGCGAGACTGGATCATGTAACGGGCAGTCCGACCAAACGCGGACGGTTGTTCGTTGATCCGGGTACAGCGGCGATGACCGATCTGTCGAAAATTCGGTTGCTGCGTTGCGGCGTCGATACGGTCCGTCAGTTGTATCGAGGACTGATCCGCCCTGAGGTTATGGCGCTGTTCGAGAAGCCGGGCGCGATGGTCGAGTTTGCCGGTGAGATCTGGCACTCCGGTCGCGTTGGTCGGGATTCGGGCTACCAATACAAGCTCCAGAACGCTGACCTTGGCTTCATCCTGCTCATCAAAAACTTCAACGCCAAGCTGGAGCAAATCGGACCACACCTGAAAATCGAGGTATCGCCGCACGCCATCGACGCGCTGTCGCCTGAGCGCCTGCAAGAGCGCATGGATTATTACGCGGCCGCAGTGATGACCAATCGAGAGCGTAACCAGTGTGCCGTTCACCTCGCCCTGGATCTGCAAGGCTGGACGCCTCCGGCTGACCTGACCGCCCGCATGCACTGTCGCGCACGTGCCAACCGCGATATCTCGGGCATCAAGGAGATTCAGTGGACGATGGAAGCCGCCACCTATGGCAAGGGCCAATCCTTCCTGTTTGGCTCCGCCGGTGGCGTACAGCTCGGGATCTATAACAAGACGCTGCAAGCCCGCGCTCATGACAAGCTCGACTACTGGGAAAGCGTTTGGCGTCGGCGTGATTCGTTCGATGCGAAAGACCCGGACAACTACGACCCGACTCAGGATGTATGGCGCGTCGAGCTGCGTTATCACCATTCGGTCATCCAGCAGTTCGCCAGCGGCTCGACAAGCGTGAAGACCGGCCAAGCCATCGATACGGACTCCTTTGCCGCCTTCTCAGCCCATCTGGAAGGCCTGTGGCGCTACGGCATGAGCCAATTCAAGCTGCTCGCCCGCCCCGGCTATTTCGAACCCATCTGGACGCTGCTGCGTGAAGACGCGCGGGTTGATCTGCCGGTCGATTCCCTGGTCGATGAGACGCAGTACAAGCGCTACTACAAGACCTCTCGAGGCTTCTCGGGCAAGAACGTGGAACTGTTCCTGGGAAACTTCGTAAGCCTACTGGCAAGGGAGCGGGTGGGCGCAAAAAAGGCGTTTGAGCGGCTGCGCGAGTGGGAATGCTGGCCAGTTATTCGGGATCACTACGCGTCTAAAGATATGACGGAGCGGGATCTATACATCCACATCAAGAACCTATTGCAGGAACGCCATGTGCGATGGGGGCGTGCTGTCTGATGGCAATCCTCGCACTGCCTGACGGACGCTGGCGGGTCGATGTAGAGCCGATCAAGGGCAAGCGCTTCCGCAAAACCTTCAAGACCAAGGGCGAAGCCCAGCGGTTCGAAGCGACTTGCCGATCAAAGCTAATCGAAAGCCCAACATGGTCACCCAAACCGACGGACCGTCGTCGCCTATCTGAATTGGTGGATTGCTGGGGTCGTCTGCACGGTGGGTCGCTCTCAGACTATGCGGGACGCCGAGTCATCATGGATCGGATGGTTGAACGGTTGAAGAACCCTATCGCTATCACGCTGACAGCTACTGACTTCGCGGAATATCGGGCCAGACGTATTGCATCAGGGATCAGTCCGAAGACTCTGAATAACGAACTGTCCTACCTGCGGGCCATGTTCAACGAGCTACGCCGTCTCGGTGAAGTCGACTACCAGAACCCGCTTGCTCTACTCCGTGCGATTCGAGTGCAAGAGCGAGAACTGTCCTACCTCGATACCGTTCAGATCGATCAGCTCTTTGCCGTACTGCGGAACATGAGGCACCCACACGTCGAGCTGATCGCGATGATTTGCCTCGTTACGGGCTGCCGATGGGGTGAGGCTCAGGGACTCACGTTGAGTAGGGTCGCCGATGGATCGCTCCAGTTCGTGAACACCAAGTCGAAGCGGCGACGTGTGGTGCCCATCGATCCGAGGCTGGCGGACCGAATCCGGACTCATCTTCGCGAACATGGCGCGTTCAGCAATTGCCGTGATCGATTTGATGAAGCTGTTGCGCGTGCTGGGCTCAATCTGCCAGCAGGACAGAAGTCTCATGTCCTACGCCACACCTTCGCGTCACACTTCATCGCTAACGGTGGCAACATCCTGACCTTGCAAAAGATCCTGGGGCATTCGTCATTGGCTATGACTATGCGGTACGCTCACCTTTCGCCTGATCATCTGCAAGACGTGCTGGCTTTCGGTCCTGCTAAGGAATTTCGACACTTCTTCGACACTCACGTGTCAGAACAACCGGCAAGCTAGAAAAACTCGTTATAAATCAATGAGGAAGGCAATCGCACCCGGTGGTGCGGCCGGGCTTCAAACCCGGTTGGGGGCGGCAGCCGTTCCCGGGTGGGTTCGACTCCCACTGCCTTCCGCCATTTCCCCGCCCTAGACCCAAACACTTCCCTCGCCTGCACCTCCAAACCCGCGAATTCGGCAAAGCCCTGGATACGCGACAACCCTTCCCTGCGCTCGTCCAGGCGGCTCAATCGAGCCCATAAAGAAAAGCCATCCGTCGATCGAGCGCAAGCGGAAAAAAGCTGGTCTAGGATTCCATACGTGACGATCAGGAGACCGAGTATGTTGGCCACAATACTTCCGACCTTGAAGGAGCTGGAGCTTCCGTTGCGTCTCAAGCTGTGGGACGGCAAGGAGATCGATATCGGCCCCGCCCCTTCCGTGACGCTGGAGATCAAGGACCCCGGCCTGGTACCGCAGCTCGCGCATCCCAGCCTCGATCTGCTCGGCGGTGCCTATGTGGAAGGTCAGATCGACCTGCACGGTCCGCTGGAGGAGATCATTCGCATCGGCGATGAGATCACCAGCGCGCTCGGCGAAGAGCATTCGGCGCTGCCGACCCGCGAGGCGCATGACAAGGCCACCGACGCCGAGGCCATTTCCTATCATTACGACCTGTCCAACGAGTTCTATCAGCTCTGGCTCGACCGCGACATGGTCTATTCCTGTGCCTATTTCGAGACCGGCACGGAAGACCTCGATCAGGCGCAGCAGGCCAAGCTGCGCCATCTGTGCCGCAAGTTACGGCTCAAACCCGGCGATCGCCTGCTCGATGTCGGCTGTGGCTGGGGCGGGCTGGCGCGCTTCGCCGCGCGCGAGTTCGGCGCCCAGGTGTTCGGCATCACGCTCAGCCGCGAGCAGTTGAAGCTCGGTCGCGAGCGCGTCGCCGCCGAAGGGCTGGAGGATCAGGTTCAGCTGGAGCTGATGGATTACCGCGATCTACCCACGGATGGCCAGTTCGACAAGGTGGTCAGTGTCGGCATGTTCGAGCACGTGGGCCACGCCAATATGCCGCTGTACTGCAAGCAGCTGTCGGAGGTGGTGCGCCCGGGCGGGCTGGTGATGAACCATGGCATCACCTCGCGCCACCTCGACGGACGGCCGGTGGCTCACGGCGCGGGTGAGTTCATCGACCACTACGTATTTCCCCACGGCGAGCTGCCGCACCTGACCGAGATCGGCGCCTGCATCAGCGCCTCGGGCCTGGAGATCGTCGACGTGGAAAGCCTGCGCCTGCATTACGCGCGCACGCTGCAGTTCTGGAGCGAACGGCTGGAGAAGAATCTGGCCGAAGCCCAGCGGATGGTGCCGGAGCGGGCGCTGCGCATCTGGCGGGTGTATCTCGCGGGTTGTGCCTACGGCTTCCGCCGCAACTGGATCAACCTGCATCAGATCCTGGCGAGCAAGCCGTTGCCGGATGGCTCCCACGAGCTGCCCTGGTCGCGCGCGGATATCTATCGCTAGACCGCAGGCGGGCCGCGGTACCGAGACATAGCCGCGTCGCGCCCACAAGGGGAGCGGCGGCTCTGATGGCCAGTGTTCTGATCGCGGGGTTTTGCTGGGAAGCTCGCGGTCGAGACCGCTCCCACAAAAGCGGTGCGGTGCGACGTAGGGAAACTTGAGGGCCGAAGCCCAGCGCTTTCCTTTTCTGTAGGAGCCCCGCCCTCGGGGCGAAGCCTTTGCTTTGCTGGCAACCGGACGGCCGCATTCGCCGCAGGTCGCGGCTCCCACTGGTTGGAGCCGTGCAGAGCGTGACCTTGAGCGCAGCGGCTTAAACTCGCGTTTTGACCGGGCAGGAGGCTAGGGGCTTTGGGCTCTTCGGGCTTTAAGCCTGAAGCCTGAAGCTTGAGGCCTGCCGCCCGCGGCTCAGCGCAACAGCAAGAGTGGCGTGGTGGTCGAGCGGATCATCCGCGTGGTGGTGCTGCCGACGAGGAACTGGCGAATCCGCGAGTGCCCATAGGCGCCCATGACCAGCAGGCCGATCCGATGCTCGGCCTGGTAGGCGTGCAGCGCCGGCTCGACTTCTCCGCTGCGCAGGGCGATATGCACGTCGAACCCCGCCGACACCAGCGCATCGCGGGCGGAATCGAGCAGCGCACGGTGCTCGCCATTGTCATCGCCGACCATCACCAGGTGGATCGGGATGCCCTTGAACAACGGGCTGGAGGCCAGCATCTCGACGCCCTTGCGTGAGGTGTCGCTGCCATCGAAGGCCAGCATCACGCTGGTAGGCACACTGAAGCTGGCCGGAGTGACCAGGATCGGCCGGTGCAGGGTTCGAATCACGCTCTCCAGCTGGCTGCCGATGAGCTGCAGGTCATTACCGCTTTCCTCGCCCTGTTTGCCGATCACCAGCAGGCGGATGTCCGCTTCCAGGTCGCGCAAGGTTTCCACCAGATCGCCGTGGCGCTGCCGCACGTCCGGCTGTGCTATTCCGGCAGTGATCACCCGCTGCCTGGCGGAGTCGAGCATCATCCGGCCTTCTTCGAGCGCCAGCTTGCTGCGCTTCTCGTCCAGCGCGGCGAGTTCTTCGAGCAGGTATTCACGGCTTCCGAGGCCGATAATGCCGCTGAGGTTGCCGGCCGCCGGGTATTGCTGCTGGTCGAGCACGTGCAACAGCGTCAGCGGCGCGTCCAGCTGCAGGCTGGCCCATGCCGCGCAATCGCAGACGGCCGCAGCCTGTGCTGAACCGTCGATGCAAGCCATTATCTGGTTCATATCGTTCTCCCTGTCAGTGGCCCATGAGGCTGTCGATGGCATCGGGTTTGTCGTGCACGCCGAAGCGGTCGACGATGGTGGCACTGGCTTCGTTCAAGCCCAGCACCTGAACCTCGGTGCCCTCGCGGCGGAACTTGAGCACCACCTTGTCCAGCGCGGAGACGGCGGTGATGTCCCAGAAGTGCGCCTGGCTGAGGTCGATGGTGACCCGAGCGAGGGCTTCCTTGAAATCGAAGGCGGCGGTGAACTTGTCCGAGGAGCTGAAGAACACCTGCCCGACCACCCGATAGGTTCGACCACTGCCATCACCGTCCAGCTCCGAGCGGATGTCGAGATAGTGGCCGACCTTGTTGGCGAAGAACATCGCCGCCAGCAGCACACCGGCCAGCACGCCGTAGGCCAGGTTGTGGGTGAAGACGACCACCACCACCGTGACCACCATGACGATGTTGGTCGACAGCGGATAGTGCTTGAGGTTGCGCAGCGAATCCCAGCTGAAGGTGCCGATGGACACCATGATCATCACCGCCACCAGCGCGGCCATGGGGATCTGCCCGACCCAGTCGCTGAGAAACACCACCATCAGCAACAGCACCACGCCGGCGATCAGCGTCGACAGTCGGGTACGGCCGCCGGAGCGGACGTTGATCACCGACTGGCCGATCATCGCGCAGCCGGCCATGCCGCCGAACAGGCCGGAGACGATGTTGGCAACGCCCTGCCCCTTGCACTCGCGGTTCTTGTCGCTGCCGGTGTCGGTCAGGTCGTCGACGATGGTGGCGGTCATCAGCGACTCCAGCAGCCCGACCACCGCCAGCGCGGCGGAATAGGGAAAGATGATCCGCAGCGTTTCGAAGGTCAGCGGCACTTCCGGCCAGAGGAACACGGGCAGCGTATCGGGCAGATCGCCCATGTCGCCGACGGTGCGGATGTCCAACCCCAGGTATATGGCCACAGCGGTCAGCGACAGGATGCACACCAGCGGCGAGGGAATGACCTTGCCGATCTTCGGCACGTAGGGGAACAGGTAGATGATGCCGAGGCCCGCGGCAGTCATCGCGTAGACATGCCAGGTGACGTTGGTCAGCTCCGGCAGCTGCGCCATGAAGATCAGGATCGCCAAGGCGTTGACGAAGCCGGTAACCACCGAGCGCGAGACGAAGCGCATCAGCGAGCCGAGCCGCAGGTAGCCCGCACCGATCTGCAGCACCCCGCACAACAGAGTCGCCGCCAGCAGGTATTGCAGCCCGTGATCGCGCACCAGCGTCACCATCAGCAGCGCCATGGCGCCGGTGGCTGCCGAGATCATGCCCGGGCGGCCACCGACGAAGGCGATCACCACGGCGATGCAGAAGGACGCGTAGAGGCCGACCCGGGGATCGACCCCGGCAATGATCGAGAAGGCGATCGCCTCGGGAATCAGCGCCAGGGCGACGACGAGACCGGAGAGCACGTCGCCACGAATGTTGCCGAACCAGTTTTGCTTGATCGAGTGAAGCATCGGAATATCCAGAGCAAAGGCATGAGCGGCGGGCATGACGCGGCACGCAGGCTGATGCAAGGCTAGTGTCTTTTGGCTGAGGTGCCAGCTGGCACACAGCATCGGGACCGCGCACGCTGGGCGGTCGGGGACAGGCGAAGAGGGGCGTTGCGCTATGGCGGACTGGGCTGCCAGGTCATGGTTGCAGGCACGCTCGGTTGGGCTTCGATGCATCGAAGCGGCAAAAACGGGCCGGGGATGATAACGCACGGGCCCCGGGATGGCGACCCGACGCGGCTACCGGTCGGGCAATTCGCGCCGGCGGCCGCTACTTCCAGAAGTCGTCCAGATTGCTGAAGCCCCAATGCGCCGGGTCTTCACGGCCGATGATGCGGTCGGTCACGCCGCGTCGCGAGAGATCCAGGTCCAGCTGCTGGATCGGCGTCTTGGCCTTCGCCGAAAAGAACACCCGCACCAGCGGTTCCGTGAGTTTTTCCGGGTGCTGGTCGATCACCACACCGAGCCGGCCGGATTCCAGGCGCACCAAGGACCCCAGCGGATAGATGCCCACCGAGCGGATGAAGGCATGGAACACCTGGGTATCGAAGTGGCCGCTCCACTGCGCCATGCGTGCCAGCGATTCGGCCGGATTCCACGCCTGCTTGTAAGGCCGGTTGGAGGTGATGGCGTCGTAGACATCGCAGACGGCGGCCATCCGCGCGAAGAGGCTGATGTCTTCGCCCTGCAGGCGATGCGGGTAACCGCTGCCGTCGTACTTCTCGTGATGGTGCAAGCAGACATCCAGCGCCGAGGCCGGGATCGATCCTGCCGAGAAAAGCATCGCATGGCCGCGTTCCGGATGGCTGCGCATCACCGCGAATTCGGCATCGGTGAGGTGGCCTGGCTTGTTCAGGACCGCCTCGGGCATCGCCATCTTGCCCACGTCGTGGAGCAGGCCGGCCAGACCCGCGGCGCGCGCGGTGTCTTCGTCGAGCCCGAGCTGGCGGGACAGCGAGATCATCAGTGCGCACACGGCCACCGAGTGCATGTAGGTGTATTCGTCCTTGTGCTTGAGCCGGGCCAGCCCGATCAGCGCCGAGCTGTTGCGCGCCAGCGAGTCGCTGATCTCGGCGACCAGTGGCAGGCAGCCGTTGACGTCGATCGCCTTGCCCAAGCGCGCCTCGCCGAACAGCTCGGTGACCGCCTTCTTCGAACGGCTGATGATGCGGGCGGCGCGTTGCAGCTCGTCGCGCGCGCTGCAACGCGCAAAAGCGGCCGTCTTTGGGGCGTTGGAATCCGGGGCCACCTGTGGCTCATCGGGCAGCGCAGCCGGGAGCGGGGCCGGTGCAACGGCTGGATCGCCTACGTCGCCGCCCTTGTCGGTGTCGATCCAGACACCGCTCAGGCCGCTCTGACGCAGGCGCAGCAGGTCGTCCGGCTCGGCGATGATGAATTTGTTGCGCCAGAACGGATGCGAAAGCCAGCTGCCTTCGAATCCATGAATGAACATTCCAGAGCGCACGTCACCGATTGGGATTTTCTTCAGCATGGGCACCTCGAGACGACCTGACACAAGGACCAGACGGGCTGCCCTGCCTCTCAACGCTTCCCAGCCAACCGCTAACCACTCTGAAAATCCGCAGAGGCATCACAATGCCATCATCGCAAATAGCTGTACAGTAGCCGAAGGTTGTACAGGTTACGCCTGATCAAGCAAGCCCTGCATTAACATGACGCATCACCACGTGAGTCGAACATGCCTGTACCGACCAGCCGCTACCGCGTCGCCCTCATCATCTCGCTGATCCTTGCCGGGCTGCTGCTCTGCATGTACTCGGCCGGCCACATCGCCGAGCGCCGCGCCTGGGCCGAACGCAGCCAGGAGGCGCGTGGCCAGCTCGCGCTGTATGCCCAGGCGATCCATACCCAGGTCGAGCGCTTTCGCTCGGTGCCGGCGCTGTTGGCGCTGGACAGCGATATCCAGGAGCTGCTGAACAAACCCGACGACCAGAAGCTGCGCGAGCTGTTGAACCAGCGCCTGGAGCAACAGAACGAAGCGGCTGGCTCCTCGGTGCTCTATCTGCTCGACCGCCACGGCGAAACCCTCGCGGCCAGTAACTGGCGCGACTGGACCAGCTTCGTCGGCAACAACTATGCCTTCCGCCCGTATTTCCTCGATGCGCTGAAAAACGACTCCGGGCGCTACTTCGCCGTCGGCGTAACCACCGGCATTCCCGGCTATTTCCTCTCAAGCTCGGTGAAGAACAGCGCTGGCGAGGTAATCGGTGTGCTGGTGGTCAAGCTCGAACTGGAGGAGATGCAACGCGAGTGGGTCGGGCAGTCCGGCATCCTGTTGATTGCCGATTCGCTGGATATCGTCATTCTCACCAACCGCCCCGCGTGGCGCTTCCGCTATCTGCGGCCGCTCAGCGACGAGGTGCGCGACCAACTGGTCGCCGCGCGCCGCTACGCCGAGCAGAACCTGCAACCCTTGCCGAACCAGAGCCTGCAGCGCATCGCCGAAGACAGCGAGCGGCGCCAGGTGGACGGCCCGGACGGTCGCCGCAATTACCTCTGGCAGCGCCTGCAGCTGCCGGAAGAGAACTGGACCTTGCATCTGCTGCAGGAGCCGCAACTGATCGCCGCCAATGTGCGCAGCTATCGCCTGGCCGCGGCCGGTGTCTGGATGACCTTGGCGTTTCTGCTGCTCTACCTGGCCCAGCGGCGCAAGACCCGGCGCGTCGAACAGCACAGCCGCAGCGAGCTGGAGCGCCTGGTGGAGGCGCGCACCCGCGAGCTGCGCACCGCCCAGGACGAGCTGGTACACGCCGCGCGGATGGCGGCGCTGGGGCAGATGTCCGCCGCCCTCGCCCACGAGATCAACCAGCCGCTGACCGCCCTGCGCATGCAACTGGCCAGCCAGCGCCTGCTGCTGGACAACGGCCGCACCGAGGCGGTGCGCGAAGGCATCGGCCAGGTCGAGGGGCTGCTCGAACGCATGGCCGCGCTGACCAGTCACCTGAAGACATTCGCGCGCAAGAGCCCTGCCGGCCTGCATCAACGCCTGCGCCTGACCGAGGTGCTGGAACAGGCGCTGCAACTGCTCGGCCCGCGGATCCGCAACGATGGCATCGAGGTGCTGCGCCAGGTTCCGGCCGAGGCCTGGGTCAGCGGCGACGGCATCCGTCTGGAGCAGGTGTTGATCAATCTGCTGACCAACGCGCTCGATGCCATGCAGGGTTGCGCGGTCCGTCAGCTGCGCATTGAGGCTCGCCGTGATCGCCAGGGCTGGACGCTGAGCGTCGCCGACAGCGGCGGCGGCATTGCCAGCGAGCATCTGGATCAGGTCTTCGAACCCTTCTTCACCACCAAGCCGGTCGGCCAGGGGTTGGGCCTGGGGCTGGCGGTGTCCTACGGCATCGTGCGCGACCTGGGCGGCAATCTGGAGGTGCACAACGATGCCCTCGGCGCGGTGTTCGTGCTGCATCTGCCGGCAGCCGAAGAGGCCGTCGCCGAGTAGACTGGCGACTCACAGGAGGAGCGGGACATGAGCGGTCAGGTCATCTTCATCGACGACGAAGCGGCGATCCGTCAGGCCGTGCAGCAATGGCTGGAGCTGTCGGGCTTCAGCGTGCGCACCTGCGCCAGCGCCCAGCAGGCGTTGGCGACGATCGACCGGGACTTTCCCGGTGTGCTGATCAGCGACGTGCGCATGCCCGACCTGGACGGCCTCGGCCTGCTCGAACGGCTGGTGGCGCTGGATCCGGAGCTGCCGGTGATCATGGTCACCGGCCATGGCGATGTGCCGATGGCCGTGCAGGCGCTGCGCCAGGGCGCCTACGATTTCATCGAGAAGCCCTTCACCCCCGAGCGCCTGCTCGACAGCGTGCGCCGCGCCCAGGACAAGCGCCGGCTGGTCTGCGAGAACCGCCAGCTGCGCGAGCAATTCACCCGCAAGGGCCGCATCGAGTCGATGCTGCTGGGCGTATCGCGGGGCATGGAACACCTCAGGCGGCAGGTGCTGGAGCTGGCCGGCACCAACGTCAATGTACTGATCCGCGGCGACACCGGCAGCGGCAAGGAGCAGGTAGCGCGCTGCCTGCACGACTTCAGCCCGCGAGCGCGCAATCCGTTCGTGGCGCTCAATTGCGCGGCCATTCCGGAGACCATCTTCGAGAGCGAGCTGTTCGGCCACGAGAGCGGCGCCTTCACCGGCGCCCAGGGCAAGCGCATCGGCCGCATCGAGCATGCCGACGGCGGCACCCTGTTCCTCGACGAGATCGAAAGCATGCCGCTGGCCCAGCAGGTCAAGCTGCTGCGGGTGCTACAGGAAAAAACCCTGGAGCGGCTCGGTTCCAACCGCAGCATCGAGGTCGACCTGCGGGTGATCAGCGCGGCCAAGCCGGATCTCCTCGATGAAGTGCGCGCCGGACGCTTTCGCGAGGACTTGCTGTACCGCCTGAACGTCGCCGAGCTGCACATCCCGCCGTTGCGCGATCGTCGTGAAGACATCCCGCTGCTGTTCGACCACTTCGCCAGCCAGGCGGCCCAGCGCCATGGCCGCGACCCGGTGCCGGCCAGCCCGACGGAGCTGGCGCAGCTGCTCAGCCACGATTGGCCGGGCAACGTCCGCGAACTGATCAACGCCGCCGAACGCCATGCGCTGGGCCTGACACCGCCGCCTTCCGCGAACACGGGCATCCCCGCCGCGGGCGCCGCCACGTCGCTCGCCGAGCAGATGGAAGCCTTCGAAGCGCAATGCCTGCACAGCGCCCTGCAACAGCACAGGGGCAACATCGCCGAGGTGATGAACCAGCTGCAACTGCCGCGCCGCACCCTCAACGAAAAGATGCAGCGCCACGGCCTGAGCCGCAGCGACTATCTGCCGGCGGGCAACGGCGACTAGCTGATTCGAAGCTTTGCTCGCCGCGGGCGCAGCACATCGCCAACTTCCGGCATGACTCCGCATTTGACTCGTCCAGCGTTGAGCCGCTATCGCAGCCACTGCCGTCTGGTACCCGTGCTTGTCGGCAACTGGCGACTAGCTCTCGTGCCGCTCGGAGCGTCCTCCCGCCGTATCGCCTGCGACCGTTGGTCGCCCCTCTCGCATGAGGCCCTTGACCATCGAGCGGTTTCTGGAGTCTCCTGAAACCGGTTTCAGAGCCAGACAATAAATCCAACAAGCAGGTTTAACGCTCGTGAATTCTTTCTCCGCCGCCCAGCGCAGCCGCGTGACCATGCTCGATGTCGCCGAACGCGCCGGGGTCTCCAAGGCCAGCGTCTCGCGCTTCATCGGCGAAGATCGCGCCCTGCTCTCCGATGCCATCGCCCGGCGCATCGAGCAGGCGATCGCCGAGCTGGGCTACCGCCCGAACCAGATGGCCCGCGGCCTCAAGCGCGGCCGCACACGCCTGATCGGCATGCTGGTGGCCGACATCCGCAACCCCTATTCGATCGCCGTGATGCATGGCGTGGAAACCGCCTGCCGGCGCCATGGCTACAGCTTGGTGGTATGCAACACCGATCGCGACGACGAGCAGGAACGCCAGCATCTGGCGCTGCTGCGCGCCTACAACATCGAAGGCCTGATCGTGAACACCCTCGGCCATCACCGCGACGAGCTGCTGGAGCTGCGCCGCGAAATGCCGCTGGTACTGGTGGACCGCAAGGTCGATCGGCTCGACAGCGATCTGGTCGGCCTGGACAACCCGGCCGCCGTCGACATGGCCCTCGATCACCTCGAGCAGCGCGGTTACCGCGACCTGCTGCTGGTCACCGAGCCGTTCGACGGCACCAGCTCGCGCATCGAGCGGGTCGAGCGTTTCAACGCCGGCATCGAGCAGCGTCCGGCGCTACGCGGCGCTGTGGTGGAGACCTGCGACCGCCTGGCGGCGCGCATCGAAGCCTTTCTGGCCGGGCCGGACCATGGCCCCAAGGCCTTGTTCTGCGCCAACGGCGTCGCCGCGCTGGCGGCCACTCAGGTGCTGCGCGAACTGGGCTGCCAGCTGTTCGACGATGTCGGCCTGCTCGCGTTGGATGACCTCGACTGGTACCCCCTGGTGGGCAGCGGCATCAGCGCCCTGGCGCAACCGACGACAGAGATCGGCGCCGGCGCGTTCGACTGCCTGCTCAAGCGTCTGCGCGGCGACAACGGGCCGGCGCGCACCCTCGATTTCCCGGCGCGACTGATCGAGCGCGGATCGACACGCGGTCCGCAACGCTGACAGCAGGGGGCCTCGCACGATGAGGCTCTGACCGAGGCAAAATTTTTTAAGCGAAACTGAAACCGGTTTCAGAGGAGCACAACAATGCATGAACCACCCGTCTCCATCAGCCTCTCCAGCTACGGTGCCGACCTGGTGCGCGCACGCGGTCAGGGCAGCTTCATCGATCTGCTGGCTGCCGCCGGCGCCTCGCGGATCGAGTGGCGCGAAGAACTGCTGACCAGCGAACACGCCGCCGAACTGGCCGCAGGCGCGAACACCAAGGGGCTGCGCAGCATCTATTCGTCGCCACTGGAGCTGTGGCTCGCCGCCCAGCCCACGCCCAACCCCGCGCTGCTGACCGCCCTGCGGCGCGCCGAGGCCTTTGGGTCGAGCTGGCTGAAGGTTTCCCTCGGCCATTTCAGCGAGGGCCACGACCTGTCGGCCCTGGCCGCTGCGCTCGCCACGAGCACGGTGCAGCTACTGGTGGAGAACGACCAGACCGAACAGGGCGGGCGGATCGAGCCCTTGCAGCGCTTTTTCTCGGCCGTCGAGAAACACGGCCTGCCCATCGGCATGACCTTCGACATCGGCAACTGGCAATGGCAGGACCAGTCGGCAGCGGTCGCCGCGCGCCAGCTCGGCCGGCATGTCGCCTATGTGCACTGCAAGGCGGTGACCCGTCGCGCCGACGGCAAACTCGTCGCCACGCCACCGAGCATGGCCGACCTGCCGCTGTGGGAGCTGCTACTCGAGCAGATGCCGGCCGGCGTGATGCGCGCCGCCGAGTACCCGCTGCAAGGCGATGACCTCCTGCAACTGACCGCCGAGCATGTCGCACTCCTGTCCCGTCTCGGCCAGCCGCACCGGGAGGTGGCCCATGTCTGACTACGATGTGCTGTCCTTCGGTGAAACCATGGCGATGCTGGTGGCCGAGCAGAGCGGTGACCTGGCGGATGTCGAGCGCTTTCACAAACGCATCGCCGGGGCCGACAGCAACGTCGCCATCGGCTTGTCGCGGCTGGGCTTCAAGGTCGCCTGGCTGAGTCGGGTGGGTGCCGACTCCCTGGGCCGCTTCGTGTTGCAGACGCTGGAGAACGAGGGCCTGGATTGCCGCCACGTGGCGGTCGATCCGGCGCACCCCACCGGCTTTCAGTTCAAATCCCGCAGCGACGACGGCAGCGACCCGCAGGTCGAGTATTTCCGCCGTGGCTCGGCGGCCAGCCATCTGTCGATCGATTCCATCGCGCCGGCGCTGCTCGAGGCTCGCCACCTGCACGCCACCGGCATCGTCCCGGCGCTGTCGATCACGGCCCGCGAGATGGCCTTCGAGCTGATGACGCGGATGCGCGAGGCCGGCCGCAGCCTGTCCTTCGACCCCAACCTGCGGCCCAGCCTGTGGGGCAGCGAGTCGACCATGATCCGCGAGATCAACCGCCTCGCCGCCCTCGCCCACTGGATCCTGCCGGGACTCTGCGAAGGCCGCGTGCTGACCGGCTTCGAGGATCCGGCCGACATCGCCGCCTTCTATCTGGATCAGGGCGCCGAGGCTGTGGTGATCAAGCTCGGCGCAGACGGCGCCTACTACCGCACGCCCGACGCGCAAGGCTTCGTCGCCGCCGTGCCGGACGTTCAGGTGGTGGACACCGTGGGCGCCGGCGATGGCTTCGCCGTCGGCCTGATCAGCGCGCTGCTGGAAAAGCGCAGCCTCGACGAGGCGGTGCAGCGCGCCAACTGGATCGGCAGCCGCGCGGTACAGAGCCGCGGCGACATGGAGGGATTGCCGACCCGCCTGGAATTATCGGCGGAACTTGAAGACCTCGACTGGGAGCGGAGCAATGCCTCCCTGGCGACGGGTTAGGCAGGAGCCACGCCCGATAAGGCAGAAACACACCCCAAACGCTTTCTAACCACACCTGCTGCAGACAAAAACAACAAGCTCAGGAGTCATGACATGCAAACGCTCAACCTCGCCACCCGCCGCTGGTGGTACATCATGCCCATCGTCTTCATCACCTACAGCCTGGCCTACCTGGATCGGGCCAACTACGGCTTCGCCGCCGCCTCGGGCATGGCCGAAGACCTGATGATCACCCCCGGAATGTCGTCGCTGCTCGGCGCGCTGTTCTTCCTCGGCTACTTCTTCTTCCAGGTGCCGGGCGCGATCTACGCGCAGAAGCGCAGCGTGAAGAAACTGATCTTCGTCAGCCTGATCCTCTGGGGCTCGCTGGCGACGCTGACCGGCATGGTCTCCAGCGCCTACTGGCTGATCGTGATCCGCTTTATGCTCGGCGTGGTCGAGGCCGCGGTGATGCCGGCCATGCTGGTCTACCTGTGCCACTGGTTCACCCGCGCCGAACGCTCGCGCGCCAACACCTTCCTGATTCTCGGCAATCCGGTGACCATGCTGTGGATGTCGGTGGTATCGGGTTACCTGGTGCAGCAATTCGACTGGCGCTGGATGTTCATCATCGAAGGCCTGCCGGCGGTGCTCTGGGCCTTCATCTGGTGGCGCCTGGCCGATGACCGCCCGGCCCAGGCCAAGTGGCTCAACGACCAGGAGAAGCAGGACCTGGAAAGCGCCCTGGCGGCCGAACAGGTCGGCATCAAGGCGGTGAAGAACTACGCCGAGGCCTTCCGCTCGCCCAAGGTGATCATCCTGGCGTTGCAATTCTTCTGCTGGAGCATCGGTGTCTACGGCTTCGTGCTGTGGCTGCCGTCCATCCTCAAGGCCGGTCAGCAGATGGACATGGTCGAGGCCGGCTGGCTGTCGGCGCTGCCTTACCTGGCGGCGGTGATCGCCATGCTGCTGGTGTCCTGGGCCTCGGACAAGATCCAGAAGCGCAAGCGCTTCGTCTGGCCGCCGCTGCTGATCGCCTCCATCGCGTTCTATGCCTCCTATCTGCTCGGCGCCGAGCACTTCTGGTGGTCCTACAGCCTGCTGGTGATCGCCGGGGCCTGCATGTACGCACCCTACGGGCCATTTTTCGCCATCGTCCCCGAGATCCTTCCGGCGAACGTGGCCGGTGGCGCCATGGCTCTGATCAACAGCATGGGCGCGCTGGGCTCGTTCGGCGGCTCCTACCTGGTGGGCTACCTCAACGGCTCCACCGGCTCGCCCGGCATGTCCTTCCTGCTGATGAGCGGTGCGTTGCTGCTGTCGGTGATACTGACCCTGACCCTCAAGCCCGGCGCCAGCGACCGGACCGCGCCGGCACCCGCGACGCCCCTTTCGGCCACCGCTCGCCCCTGATTCGAGGTTTCCCATGAAAAAGCACGTCGTGTTGTACAAGGCGCTGTCCGCGCCGCTGATGGCGCGCCTGCAGGCGCAGGCCGAAGTCACCCTCATCGAGCGCCTCGATACCCAGGGCCTGGCGCAGTTGCGCGACGCCCTGCCCAGCGCCCACGGCCTGTTGGGTGCGAGCCTCAGGCTGGATGCGTCATTGCTGGATCTGGCGCCGCAGCTGCAAGCCGTCGCCAGCGTCTCGGTAGGTGTCGATAACTACGACATCGACTACCTGACCGAACGCCGCATCCTGCTCAGCAACACCCCGGACGTCCTGACCGAAACCACCGCCGACACCGGTTTCGCGCTGATCCTGGCGACCGCGCGACGGGTTGTGGAGCTGGCGAACATGGTCCGCGCCGGCCAGTGGCAGCAAAACATCGGCCCCCGTCACTTCGGCAGCGACGTGCACGGCAAGACGCTGGGCATCATCGGCATGGGCCGCATCGGCGAAGCCCTCGCCCAGCGCGGGCACTTCGGCTTTGGCATGCCGGTGATCTACCACAGCCACTCGCCGAAACCGGCGGCCGAGCAGCGTTTTGGCGCCGGTTACCGCAGCCTCGAGGCGTTGTTGCGGGAGGCGGACTTCATCTGCCTGACCCTGCCGCTGACCGCCGAAACCCATGGCCTCATCGGCGCGTCAGCCTTCGCGCAGATGCGCCCCGAGAGCATCTTCATCAACATTTCCCGCGGCAAGGTGGTCGACGAGGCGGCACTGATCGAGGCCCTGCGCAGCGGCCAGATCCGCGGCGCCGGGCTGGATGTCTTCGAGCAGGAGCCGTTGAGCGCGGATTCGCCACTGTTGCAGCTGGATAACGTGGTGGCGACCCCGCACATGGGTTCGGCCACCCACGAGACGCGGGAAGCGATGGCGCGCTGCGCGGTGGACAACCTGCTGGCGGCGCTGGCGGGCGATCGGCCGGCGAACCTGGTGAACCCGGGGGCCTGGCGCGGCTGATCGCCTCCACAACGGTGGGCTGAAGCGGTACGCCGCCCGGCCCACCCTAGCGGCGAATGCTGCTAGTCGAAACAGCGCTATGACGCGTCCGTCTCGCCCAACTCATCCAGGCGCTGCTTCAGAAAGCGCCGCTCCGGCTCCAGCTGAGCCAATTGCAGGGCGTCCCGATAGGCGTCCCGCGCGTCGTCCAGGCGACCGAGGCGGCGGCAGAAATCGGCGCGGGCCGAGTGCAGCAGGTGATAGTCGTGGAGCTGTCCGCGGGCCAGCAGATCGTCGATCAATCTCAGGCCAGCTTCGGGTCCCTCGCGCATGGCCACCGCCACCGCGCGGTTCAGTTCGATCACAGGCGAAGGGCTGACGCGCAACAGTACGTCGTAGAGTCCGACGATCTGCGCCCAGTCGGTCTGCGCGGCGCTGGGCGCCTCGGCGTGCACGGCGACGATCGCGGCCTGCAAGGTGTAGGGCCCGAATCGCCGCGAGGCCAGCGCACGCTGGACCAGCGCCGAACCTTCCTCGATCTGCGTCCGGTCCCACAGGCTGCGGTCCTGATCGTCGAGACGCACCAGCTCGCCCGCCTCATCGGTGCGTGCGGCGCGGCGCGAGTCGTGCAGCAGCATCAGCGCGAGCAAGCCCATCAGCTCCGGATCCGGCAGCAAGTCGAGCAGCAGCCGGCCCAAGCGGATCGCCTCGCTGCTCAGGCCGGCGCGGGTCAGCTCGGCGCCGCTGGAGGCCGAATAGCCCTCGTTGAACACCAGATAGATCACCCGCAGCACATTATCCAGGCGCGCCGGCAATTCCTCACGCGACGGCACGCGGTAGGGAATCGCGGCGTCACGGATCTTCTGCTTGGCACGCACGATGCGCTGGGCGATGGTGCTGGGCGAGGCGAGGAAGGCACGGGCGATTTCCTCGGTCTTCAGGTCGCAGACCTCGCGCAGGGTCAGCGCCACCTGCGCATCGCCGGGCAATGCCGGGTGGCAGCAGGTGAAGACCAGTCGCAGGCGATCGTCCTCCAGCCTGTCGTGATCCCAGTCCGGTTCCTCGGCGGCATCCAGCTGATCGGCCAACAGGTTCAGCGAGGCATTGAAGCGTGCCCGCCGACGCAGCCCATCGATGGCCTTGAAGCGTCCAGCCGACACCAGCCAGGCGCGCGGGTTGGCCGGTATGCCGTCGTGCGGCCACTGCTGTAGCGCGGCGAAGAAGGCGTCGTGCAATGCCTCCTCGGCCAGGTCGAAGTCGCCCAGCAGACGGATCAGGGTCGCCAGTACGCGCCGCGATTCGTTGCGGTAGATGGCTTCGATGGTCCGCTGGCTCGCCGCTTCCCCGCCCGATATGGCCGTCACGCAAACGCGTCCCGGTGACTCAACGATCAGGCAACTGGCGCAGCGGGCGCACCTCGATGCTGCCCAGCGCCGCCGGCGGAATCTTCGCCGCCAGTTTCACCGCCTCGTCGAAGTCGGCCGCCTCCAGCAGGTAGAAGCCGGCCAGCTGCTCGCGGGTTTCGGCGAAGGGGCCGTCGACCACCGAGCCCGCGCCTTCGCGTACCCGTACGGTCTTGGCGGTGCGTACCGATTGCAGCGGCTCGCCGGCGACGAAATGTCCGCTTTCTTGCAGGCGTGCGCTGTTGGCCATGCACTGGTCGACCAGCGCGAGCCACTGCTCGTCGGTCATGGCGTCCACGCGTTGTTCGTCGTAGTAGACGAGGCACAGGTATTTCATGCTGTTCTCCTTCACATCATGCAGACCGACAACCTTAGCAGCTGGCGGCGAAAGCACGAGGGCTTCGCGACGCGGCAGCTGCACGGGGTGCGGCGGTGCGCGACTCAGGGTTTGAGGTCGAAACAAGCCTGGCCGGTGGCCATGTCGAACGGCATCGAGAAGTGCTCGTGCACGACCTTCCAGCCGCCGCCCTGCAGGCGCCAGCAGCGCGTGCCGCGCATCCAGGCGGTCTGCATCTCGCCTTTGTCATTGGTGCCGCCGCAGTGGTTGAGCGAATAACTGAAGGCCAGGTCGCCGCTGGCAACGACATCGACGTCGCCGATCTTGAAAAAGCCCTCGCCCTGGCAGAAGTCGAAGCAGCGCTGCCAGTGGGCGCGATAGGTATCGGCACCCTTGAACTGCAATTCGCCGACCGCATCGAAGGCCACGACGTCGGCCGCGTACTGGGCCATGATCCGATCGAGATCCTTGACCGCAACGGCCTGTTCGAACTCGACCATCAGTTCGCGGATACGGGTTTCGCCGTTCTGAATATCGCTTGCAGTGTTCATGTTCGTTTCCTCGTGGCGTCTGAAAAAAATGGACCAAGCGCGAGTGCAGCAACGGCCGTCACGGCGGCGCGCGCGGTGGCAGCGCCCGCACTTCGGCGTAACCCAGGCGCACCGGCGGAATGCGTGAGGCCAGCAGGATGGCGTCGTTGAGATCGGCCGCCTCGAACAGATAGAAGGCCGAGGGTTGCTCGCACGCTCCGACGGCCGGCCCGTCGCGCAGCAGGAGTTGGTCGCCCTGCATGCGCAAGGTGGTGGCACTGAGGGTCGGCTGCAGCGCCTCGCCGATGATCAGCCGGCCGCTTCGCTGCAGCCCTTCGCGGTAATCGTGCGATTCGGCCTCCAGTGCCGCGCGGGCGGCCAGCGACAGGCCCGCCAAGGCGGTCTCATCGAGATAAACCAGGCATAGATAACGCATTGCGGTCCCCTTGCCAGCGTGGTTCGTTACCCCATAGTCGTGCCGGCAAGGGTTAAATCGACAGCTCGATGCGCCGGTTGGAAAATTATTTCCGTATCCGGTGCTCCAAAGCGCATCAGGGCATTCCAATCAGCGACCAAGGAGCGACCCCATGCGCGGTTCCACGCCGATTACTTCATTCATCCGTCTCGGCGTTGCCGCGGCATTTCTGACCTTCAGCCTCACGGGAGCGGCGGCACCCATGTATCAGTTACTCGTCGGCAGCTACACCAGCGAAGGGAACAGCGAAGGCATCTACCGGATGCAGTTCGACGCCGAGAACGGCCAGATCGCACCCCAGCCGCTGCAAGTGGTACGTACCCACAATCCGTCCTGGCTGCTGCTGGACCTGAACCGCAACCGGCTCTATGCGGCCAACGAGAACGGGCCGGGACATCCCGATCCGGTGGGCCGAGTGAGCGCCTTCATGATCGCGCCGAACAGCGGCAAGCTGTCGCCGCTGGCCCAGCAGCTGACCCTCGGCGACGAACCCACGCACCTGAGCCAGAGCCGCGACGGCCGTTACCTGTTCGTCTCCAACTACGGCTCCAGCGCCAACCCCGGCGGCAGCTTGGCCGTGATGCCCACGGCCAACGACGGGACACTCATGCCCGTTACCCAGATCGCCGCGCACAAGGCCAGCGAAGTGCATCCGCAACGCCAACAGTCGGCCCACGTGCATTCGGCGGTGATGTCGCCCGACGGCAAGACCCTGTTCGTCAGTGATCTGGGCGCGGACAAGATCTTCGTTTATCGCTACGACTCGACCAATGCCGAGCGCCCGCTGTCACCCGCCGACCCGGCCTTCATCAGCCTGCCGGACGGCAGCGGCCCGCGTCATCTGGTATTCAGCCCGGACGGTTTGCAGGCATACGCGACCCTGGAACTGAGCGCTCAGGTGGCGCGTTTCGATCATGTCGATGGCGGCCTGGTGCAGCGCCAGCTGGTGGACATGGCCGCCGAGGGGGACACCGCCAAGCATTCGCCGGGCGCGATCCATCTCTCGCCGGACGGCCGCTTCCTCTATGCCAGCGACCGCGCCGAGACCAACCGCATCATGGTCTATGCCATCGAGGAGAACGCCAATGTGCGCGAAATCCAGGCGCGCGACAGCGAAGGCCGCGAACCGCGCGAGTTCGCCATCGACCCGAGCGGGCGGTTCATGCTCATCGCCAATCAGAAGAGCGATGCGTTGGTGGTGGTGCAGCGCGACCCCGACAGCGGGCTGCTGGGCGATACCCTGCAAACCCTGCCCATGAGCCGGCCATCGGACCTGAAGTTCATCGACCGCAGCGTACGCTGAGCGGCGCAGCGCGGCTCAGGACAGCAGGCTGACCACCGCGAAACGGCTGATGGTGGCCTGGGCCACCACGGTCTGGGTGACCGCCGCGTAGCTGGAGGGGCTGCGCTGCATCAGGTTGAACACCGAGCGGGAGAAGTCCATCGCCCACTGCTTCTCGTCGGCGTGGGCCTGACGGGCAAGGAACTCGCGGATCTCCTGCTGCCGGTTGCTCAGCTGTTCGCGCAGGGTGGTGACCTTGTCGAGCCCGGCCACCACCGAGTCGAGCAGGCGGCGCAGCTCGCGGAAGGAATCGAGCTGCAGCTCTTCGGGAAAGCTCAGCAGCTGGTCGTCCTCGCTCTGCAGGCGAACGTAGCGCCCCTTGTCGAACAACTTGCCTTCGCCCTGTACCGCCAGCTGGTCCTTGAGTTTCTGCCAGTCGCCTTCGCGGGCGGAAAACTTCAGCGCGCCGTTCTGATCGAGTTCGGCGCGTATCCCTGCCTGGCCCAGGCTGCCGTTGAAACGGCGCAGAATCTGCTCGTCGCTCATCTCGTCATCGAGCACCACGGCGACCGGCTCGGCCAGCTGGCGACCGCCGCTGAACAGCAGCGTCTCGCGCCCGGATTGACGAATCGCCTCAAGCGACTCCAGCCCTTTCAGGCTGAAGCGGCTGCGCACCGGCTCGGTCAATCGCAGCTTGAGAGTGGCGTCCAGAGAATGGCCGGAGCGCTGGCTGCGCTCTTTCAGTAACTCGCCAACCTGCTGCACGGTGTGGCGAATGCTTTCCTCGCCGCTCGGCTGCGGCGAACTGATCTGCCGGCTGAGACTCAGCTTGAGTTGCGACAGGCGCGTCTGCAGGTCGCCCAGGTAGCTGTCGGCCGACTGCATCGAGGACAGCTGCTGATTGAGCTGCAGGCTGAAGCTGGTGCTTTTGCTGGGCGTCGCCTCGGTGTGCGGCGCGTCCGACGGCACACCGGCCCGCAGCGGCGCAGGCGCATCGCGCAGCAACGCTTCACGGCGCTCCTGCGGGTTGATTGCGGAAACAGCCGGGAGCTGCTTGCCAATCTTCATTCGGGCTACCTCGTCAGAGCATGCCGAACAGCGACAGCCCGTTGATCTTCAAATAGGTCTTCTGCGTCGCCTGCAGCGACAGCTGGTAGTTGTTCAGATCGATGCTGGCGGTGGCGTAGTCGAGCTGCGACAGTTCGCCTTCGATCTTCTTGTTCACCAGCGAGACGTCCTCGTTGCTGCTCAACAGCAGCGTCAGGGTGTTCTGCCGGCCGCCCAGCTCCGAGACCGCGCCGAGCAGGTCGCCGTGGGTCTTGTCGAGACTGTTGAGCGTGGCGGTGACGCTCGCCCGTACCGCGGGATCGCTGGCGTCCAGCGCCGGGTCGGCGAGCATTTTCACCAAGGCGTTGAGGTCGTTGAGCATGCCGACGCCGCCACCGAACACCTGCGCGGCGGTGACATTTTCCTCGACCAGTACGCCATTGGCGACTGCCGCCTGGCGGTATTGATCGTTGCCGGTCAGCTGGTAGCTCTGGGTAGCGGCATCGAAGGTGATCGCCGGCCGATCGCTGAGGGTGCCGGAGAACAGGTAGCGGCCTTCTTCGTCACGCACATTGGCGAAACTGAGAATGGTCTTCTCCAGATTGCCCAGCTCGTTGGCGATGGCCGCCAGGTCGTCGCTGGTGTTGCTGCCGTTGGCGGCCCACAGCAGCAGGTCGCGCACGTTGAGCATGGAGTCCGACGCCGCCTTGAGGTTGGCTTCCTGCTTGGACAGGTTGCCGGCGACGTTGGCGATGTTGGTGCGGTATTGGGTCAGCGTCGCTTCCTCGCGCTCGATACGCAGCACGCGCACGGCAGAGATCGGGTCGTCCGAGGGCAGCAGCATGCGCTCGCCGGTGGCCATCTGCTGCATCAGCTTGCCGAGCTTCTCGGAGCTGGTGTTCATCGAGCCGTGCATCATGGCGGTGATCTGGGCGTTGGAGATGCGCATGGTGTCTTTCTCGTCGGTCGAAACGGCTGGTGCCGGCTCAGAACATCGCCAGGACGGCGTTGAACAGATCGTTGGAAGTGCTGATGACCTTCATGTTGGCCTGGTAGGCCTGCTCGTAGGCCATGAGGTTGACGGCCTCCTCGTCCAGGTTGACCGCGCTGACGCTGTCGCGCTGGGCCTGGGCCTGCTCGGCTACGGTGGTCGCGGCACGCAGATCGGCCTGGTTCTGCCGGCTGGCACTGGCGACGCGGCCAACCAGGCCGGCGTAGGCATCGTTGAGCGGCACCGATTCGCCAGCGACCGTGACGCCCGCCGATTTGAGTTCGAGCATGGCGAGCAGGGTCTTGTTGTTGCCCACCTCGCCTGCGGTGTCGGAGAAGGCCAACTCCGAGGCGCCCAGCGCATTGACCGCCAGCATGCCGCTGGTGCTGCCCGCGTTATAGCTGAACAGCGGCTGGCCGGGATTGCCGTTGAGGTCGAAACCGCCGGCGAGGGCGTCGTTGATCATGCTCGCCACGGCCGAGGCCATGTCATGCAAATCCTGCTGAGCCGGGCGCAGCGCGCCGTATTCCATGTCGTAGAGGCCGCCAAGTGAACCACCGATGCCCTGCTGGTTGAGCGGGAAGGTGGTCTTGGCGAAGACCAGCGTCATCTCCTGCTCGCCGGCGAGATTGGCATTGATCT
This sequence comes from Stutzerimonas stutzeri, assembly GCF_018138085.1. Classification (NCBI taxonomy): domain Bacteria; kingdom Pseudomonadati; phylum Pseudomonadota; class Gammaproteobacteria; order Pseudomonadales; family Pseudomonadaceae; genus Stutzerimonas; species Stutzerimonas stutzeri. The sequence continues at coordinate 209,470 of NZ_CP073105.1, read as the reverse complement.
TCAGCTGACCCGCCGTTGCTCCGGCTACCAGCGGCTGACCGTTGGCCAGCAAGACGTTCAGGGTGCCGTCCGACGCTTCCTGCACGCGAATACCGGCGTACTGGCTGAGATCCTTGACCAGATTCTCGCGGTAGTCGCGCAGGGTCGCGGTATCGCGGCCCGAGGACTCCATCTCGCGAATCTGCGCATTCAACTCGGCGATATTGCCGGACAGCCCGTTGATCTCGCTGGTCATCGCCACGCGTTGGCCCTGCAGGGCGTTGAGCTGAGTGCCGATGTTGCTGTTCAGCCCGTTGAAGCGCTGTGCCAATTGCTTCGACTCGCCGATGATCTGCTGGCGCAGGGCAATGGATTCCGGCGTGGAACTGGCTTCGCTGAGCGCGGCGAAGAAGTTGTCCAGGCCGACACTGACGCTCGAGCCTTCACTGTCGATCAGGCCTTCGAGCGCGGTCAGGTACTGCTGGCTGGTATTGAAGTAGTTCTGGTCGGTGCCGGCGCGCCAGAGCTGCTGATTCTGGAAGTCGTTGGACAGGCGCCGAATACTGCCGACCTGCACCCCGCCGCCGATGCTGACCGCCGTCTGCCCGCCGAGCGATTGCAGGTCTGGCCGCAGCCGGCTGAAGCCGGGCGTGTTGACGTTGGCGATGTTCTGCCCGGTCGCCGACAGGGCGATCTGCGAGGCGCGAACGCCGCTGTAGCCAATTTGACCCAAAATACTCACGACACGACTTCCTTCGACTCGATGCGGATCGGTTGTGCGAACGCCACGGACAGGTGGCCACCGCCAACAACTCGATGCTGTTGGCTAGAAAGAGCGACCGCATCGGCGGCGGAATTAAGCGGCGATGGCGCAACAGGCGGAACGGCCTGCAGCTGAGCCCGCGGTTCGGCCTGCCGAGGCACAGCAGCGCGCAGATCGTCGAGGATCTTGCGGGTGTAGTCGCGGGTTTCCGCATAAGGGATCTTCTGCACCCAGGCGCCGGTGCCGATCTCACCCTTGCGGGGATCGCCATGGCTCTTCAGCCATTCGTCCACCCGCCCGGGCCCGGCGTTGTAGGCGGCCAGCGCCAGCGCCTGGTGACCGTCGTAGCGGTCGAGCATCTTGTTCAGGTAGGCGCTGCCGAGGCGCTTGTTGTATTCGGCATCGCTGGTCAGGCGTGCCTCGCTGAACGGCAAACCGAGTTCGGCGGCCATGTCCCGGGCGGTGCCGGGCATCAGCTGCATCAGGCCGCGCGCACCCTTGGGCGAGACGGCGGCGATATTGCCGCTGGACTCATGCTTGATGACGCTGTCGACCAGCGACTTGAAGCCGGCCTTGCCGCTTTCCCAGGCACTGTCCAGTGCATCGACGCCGCGCTGCCAGGTGCCGCGCAGCGCGTGCAAACCACCGCTCTGCAAACCGCTACCGGCGTGGCTGGCCAATGCGGTCGGCGCCGGCGCGCCGCCGGCCTCACCGCCGAGCTGTTGTACCAGCATGTCGGCGATCCCCGTCTGGCGTTTGCCAGCCAGGGTGTCAGCCAGCACTTCGTCATAGAAGTCACGCATGGTGTCCAGCTCGCGGCTGCGCATCGGGTTGCCGGCACCGAGCACGTCGCCGGCCTTGCGCATCTGCTTGAGGATCTGCTGCAGGAACCTCGCCTCGAATTGCTCGGCGACGACTTCCAGCTGCTGGCGCCGCGCCGCGGCCGGGCCGTCGGCGCGATTGCGCAGGGAAGCGAGGTGTTGCGGGAGGGATACGATGCTCATGTCGGCTTTAAACCTGTCTTCACTCGGCTGCGTGGCCGGCCTGCCTGGCGGGCGGACCGGATACCGCGGTCTTACATCACGATCAGTTCAGCGTTCAGTGCGCCGGCGCGTTCCAGCGACTGGAGAATGCTCATCACGTCGTCGGGCGTAGCGCCGAGACTGTTGATGGTGCTGATGATGCTTTCCAGGCTGGCGCCCTCCGGCCACTTGAACATGGCCTTGCGGTCCTGCTCGATGGAGACGTCCGATTGCGGCGTAACCACGGTCTGGCCGCCGGACAAGGGGTTGGGCTGGCTGACCTGGGGGCGCTCGCTGATGGTCACGGTCAGGCTGCCATGGGCCACTGCGGCGGCCTTGACCCGTACGCCCTCGCCCACCACCACGGTGCCGGTGCGGCTGTTGAACACCACTTTCGGCCGGGTACGACCCTCTTCCACTTCCAGGCGCTCGAGCATGGCCATGAAGCTCATGCGCTGGGTGCTGGTGACCGGCGCGCGGATCGACACCTTGGTGGCGTTCAGCGCGGTGGCGGTGCCCTTGCCGAAATAGGCGTCCACCGCATCGACCACCCGGCTGACGGTCTGGAAGCTTGGCTGGCGTACGTTGAGCATCACGTCCGGGCGCTCGGTGAAGTCGCTGGGAATCATTCGTTCAACCGTGGCGCCGTTGGGGATCAGGCCGCTGTTGGAAGTATTGATGGCGATCTTCGAGCCGCTGGCACCTTCGGCATTGGCACCGCCGACGATCACCGCGCCCTGGGCCAGGGCATAGATTTCACCGTCGACGCCCTGCAGCGGGGTCATCAGCAGCTGGCCGCCACGCAGGCTCTTGGCGTCGCCCAGCGAGGACACCGTGACGTCCACCGTCTGGCCGGCACTGTAGGACGGCGGCACGGTGGCGGTAATGGTCACCGCGGCGACGTTCTTCAGCTTCGGGTCGACGTTCGGCGGCAGGTTCACACCGAACTGCTTGATCATGTTCGCCACCGATTGGCTGGTGAACTTGACCTGGTTCTTGTCACCGGTGCCATCGAGACCCACGACCAGGCCGTAGCCGATCAGCTGGTTGCCGCGGATGCCTTCGACATCCACCAGGTCCATCAGCGGCACGGCCTGGGCCGGCAATTGCCACAGCGCGACGGCGGCGAGGAACAGCTTGAAAGGTCGCACGAAGCTAGTCATGAAGAGGGCAGCTCGCTTAAAGAGGGAACAGCGGCGACGCGAAGAACCGCGTCAACCAGCCGGCCGAATTGCTGTCGTTGAGCACGCCGCGCCCGGCGTAGGAAATCTTCGCGTTGGCCACGCTCTGCGAGGACACCTGGTTGTAGCGGTTGATGTCGTCGATGCGCACCAGCCCGGTCAGGCGGATGTATTCGTCGCCCTGGTTCAGGCGCAGGGCCTTCTCGCCCTTGATCTGCAGGGTGCCGTTGGGCAGCACGCGATGCACGCTGACGGCAATGGAGCCGCGCAGGGTGTTCTGCTGTGAACTCTTGGCCGAGCCCTTGAACTCGCGCTCGCCGGAGGCCGAGCTCTCGACGTCCGGGTAGGTCTTGCCGAGCACCGTGGGAATGCCGATACCGACGCTCGATTCCTTGCCGAAGCTGGTGCCGGCGCTCTTGCTCGACTGGGTCGATTCATCGAGCACCACCGTGAGGATGTCGCCGACGCGCACCGCACGCTTGTCGCTGATCAGCGAGCCGCTGTAGCCGGAGCGGAACAGGCCGCCACCGGTGGTCGGTGGCAGGCTGTAGTCCAGCTCCAGTGGCTCGTACTCGGTCGACGGCTCGTCCGGCAGCATTTCGTTGAAGCTGGCGCAGCCGCCGAGCAGGGTCAGGGCGAGGAGCAGGATGGGGGTACGCATCATCGGTCTCAGACGGTCTGGTTGAGGAACTGCTGCATGCCGCTGGCGGCGTCGAGGACCTTGGCGTTGGCCTCGTAGGCGCGCTGGATGGCGATCATCGCCACCATGGCCTCGACCACCTGCACGTTGGAGCCTTCCAGCACGCCCTGCTTGAGCTGGCCGAGGCCTTCTTCGCCCGGCACGCCTTCCACGGCTTCGCCGCTGGCGACGCTTTCGCGATAGAGGTTGCCGCCCAGCGCTTCCAGGCCACCCGGATTGGTGAAGTTGACCAGCGTGATCTGGCCCAGCTCGGACGGCAGGGTGTCGCCAGGCAGAACGGCGGTGACGATGCCATCGGCGCCCACGGTAAAGCCGGTACTGCCCTGCGGCACTTCGATGGCCGGGGTCAATGGCAGGCCTTGGGCATTGACCATCACGCCTTCGGCGTTGAGCTGGAACTGGCCGTTCTCGGTATAGAGGATGTCGCCGTTGGGCGCTTCGACCTGAAAGAAGCCGCGGCCGACGATGGCCAGGTCCATCGGCTGCCCGGTGGTCTGGATGCTGCCTTCGGTGAAGACCTTCTGGGTGCCGACGACGCGCACGCCGCTGCCCAGCTGGATGCCGGACGGCACGGTGTTGATCTCGTCGGCCTGGGCGCCCGGCTGCTTCTCGATGCTGTAGAACAGGTCCTCGAAAACCGCGCGGTCGCTCTTGAAGCCGTTGGTGTTGACGTTGGCCAGGTTGTTGGCGACGGTCGCCATGGCGGTGTCTTGTGCAGCCAGGCCGGTCTTGCTGACCCAAAGTGCGGAATTCATGCGTTATCTCCCGATCAGCTGCCGCGGATCATTCGGTTGCCGGCGTCGGAGAGGTCCTCGGCGGCTTTCATCATCTTTACCTGGGTCTCGAACAGGCGGTTGAGGCTCATGGTCGAGGCCAGCTCGTCGATTGCCGAGACATTGCTCGACTCGAGAAAGCCGCTCGCCAGACGCACGTTCTCGCTGGGCGCAGCGGGCTGGCCGTTGCGCGTGACCAAGAGGCCGGCCTCGTTCTTCATCAGGTCCGCAGCCGGTACGTCGACCAGACGGATACGGTCGACCTCGGCCATCATCCAGTCGCCGGGGGCCATGATCGACACGGTGCCGTCATTACCGATTTCAACTCGCTCATGCTCGGGCAGCTCGATCGGTCCGCCCTCGCCCATCACGGCGCGACCGTTGAGGGTCAGGCGCCCCTCGGCGTCGATCTGCATGCTGCCCTGGCGGGTGTAGGCCTCGCCTTCGCCGTCCTGAAGGACGATCAGCCCGCTGCCCTTGACCGCGAAATCCAGCTCGCGACCGGTAGCGACCATCGGGCCGGCTGCCAGGCTGACGCCGTTGTTTTCCACCACCGCCATGTGCCGGCTGTCGTAACCGTAACCTTCCACCGCCACGGCCTGGGCGCGCTCGAGGTCGGCGCGAAAGCCCGGCGTGTTGACGTTGGCAAGGTTGTTGGAGCGCACCTGCAGCGACATCATCGTGCGGCTGGCGGCGGTCATTGCCGTGTATCCCAAACGATCCATGGATCAGCCTCAGAGTGCGCTAAACAGAACCTGGGTCAGTTCCTTGTTGGTGGAAATGACCTGGGTGTTGGCCTGGTAGTTACGCTGGCCTTCCATCAGGCCCACCAGTTGCTGGGTGAGGTCGACGTTGGAGCTTTCCAGCGCGCCGCTGGCCAGGGTGCCGTACTGGCCGACACCCGGCGCACCGAGCATGGCCGCGCCGGAGGCGGCGGTTTCGGTCCAGGCGGTGCCGCTGATGTTCTTCAGGCCTTCGGCGTTGACGAAGCTGGCCAGCACCACCTGGCCCTGGAGCAGGCGCTCACCGTTGGAATAGGTGGCGTAGACCTTGCCGTCCTTCTCGACGCTCATGCCGGTCTGCTCGCCGGCCGAATAGCCGGTGGCGCGGTTGCTGGTCACGCTGAATTCGGAGCCGTACTGGCTGGTGCCGCTGTAGTCGAGCTGGATCGCCAGCGGATCGACGCCGCCGCCAAGGGCGGCGCTCAGCGCGACCTTGCCGATGGGCGAGGCAAGCGTGCCGGCACCATCGAAGGCCAACGGCTGCGGGCCCGCGATGGACGCGCCATCGACGTAGTAGTGGGCGTTCCAGCTGTTATCTGCGGTCTTGGCGAAGTACTGGGTCAGGGTGTGCTCCTTGCCCTGGGAGTCGTACAGCTTGGTGGTGTAGGTGGAGTTGTAGCTGTCGGCCACCAGCGGATCGAACGCCACCGCCGGCACGTCCTGGTTGGCGTCCAGATTAGCGACGAAGCTCAGTGCGTCGGTGGCCTTGGCCGGCAACCCTCCGGACTTGAGCTGCAGGTCGCTGACGGTGCCGGTCTGCAGATTGCCAGTGGCATCGGCCGGGTAGCCCTGCAGACGCTGGCCGAGGCTGTTGGTCAGGTAGCTGTCCTTGTCGGTGCCGAACACACCGGCGCGGGTGTAGCTCACGTCGCCATTGCTGGCGCGGGTGACGAAAAAGCCGCCGCCGGAAATGGCCAGGTCCAGGCTGCGGTTGGTGGTGGTCAGGGCGCCGCCCTGGCTGATGCTCTGGCTGGTGCCGGTGACTTCGACGCCCATCGCCTGGCTCTCGGCATAGAGGCTGCCGAAGTTGGCGCGCGAGGACTTGAAGCCCACGGTGCCGGCGTTGGCGATGTTGTTGCCGATAGTGTTGAGTTGTTCATTGACGGCGGACAGGCCGGTGAGGGCGATGTTGAAGCTCATGGGCTGATCTCGATGCGATAGTGGGAAGGACTGGCGAGCAGCGGGGCTCAGCCGCCGAGCAGCCCGGCGTCGGCCTGGGCGAATTCGAGGATGTTGTAGAAGGGCACCGAACCGACGCCCTTGACCTGAAGCACCGGACCTTCGGCGCTGACGCGCACGTTGGCGACCTGACCGGCCACCTCCACCTGCGAGAACTCGCCGTTTTCGGATTCGATGCTGACGCTGTATTTGCCGTCGCGCAGGCCGTGCTTGGCCGGGTCGATCGTGAACGGCACCTTGCCAGCGGATTGCGCGCCCAGCTCGATGCGCGTCTGGGTGCCGTTGGAATCGGTCAGCAGCAATGCCGTGCGAGGCGAAGCGTGGCCCAGGTCGAACCCGCCGCTGACGGTCTGACCGCTCAGTTCCAGCGACTCGACCGCGACACTGACCTGCTGACCGACCAGACCAGCGGCGGTCAGGGTTTGCAGGTTGTCGGTCAGCACCAGGTTGCTTTTCGCCACGGTGGCGAGGTTCTCCATGCTCTTGACCTGGGACATGGCCGAGAACTGGTTGAGAAACTCGGTGCTGTCGACCGGCTTGGTCGGATCCTGATACTTGATCTGCGCGACCATCAGGCTGATGAAGTTGTTCTCCATCTGCGTGGCATCGCTGACGTTCACCGCCTGCTTCGGCAGGTCGCTGGCATGGCTGCCGGACAGGCCGCTGCCCTGCAGGTTATTGGTCACCGCCATCAGGATTCTCCCAGCCGCAACAGGCTCTGCTGCATGCTTTTGACGCGGTTGAGCACCTCGACACCTGTCTCGAAGCTGCGCGTGGCCGACATCATGTCGGTCATTTCTTCGATTTCGTTGATGTCCGGGTAGTAGACGTAGCCGTCACCGTCGGCCAGGGGATTGCCCGGCTCGTAGCGGCGCTTGGGCTCGGCACCGGAGGTGACCACATCGAGCACCTGGACATGGGCACCGCCGAGGCCGACGCCGCGGGTCAGCGAGTTGTTCTCGTAGACGGCGGCGAACATCGGCTTGCGCGCCTGGTACACATCGGCGGCGTTGTTGGCGGCCGAGTCGGTGTTGGCCAGGTTGCTCGCCACGGTGTTCAGGCGCACGGTCTGGGCGTTCATCGCCGAGCCGGCGATGCGGTAGATGGAATCGAACGACATGGCTTAACGGCCCTCGATGGCTTGCTTCAGGCCACGAAATTTCATCGTGATGAAGGTCAGGCTGGTCTGGAAATCCATGGAGTTGCGCGAGAACTGCGCCTGCTCGGTGGACAGCTCGACGGTGTTGCCGTCCTGCGAGGCCTGATCCGGGACGCGGTACAACAGGCGCGGGTCGGTACTGGCCAGGCTGGCACGCGGCGAGATGCTGCTGTCGAGCCGCTGCATTTCCTTGCTGAAATCGATGTCCCGCGCCTGGAAGCCCGGGGTGTCTTCGTTGGCCAGGTTCGCCGCGAGAATCTCGCTGCGCTGCATGCGCAAACCGAGGGCGCGCTCGTGAACGCCCAGCGCTTCATCAATCCGTATACTCATTTACCGATACCCTTTGCAGCCTGTGCAGGCTGATCCCAGCCCGCTGCTTTCAAGACGTTTTGCAGAAAGCGTGCCGAACCTAGAGATGCGAGTAAGCGATTGATTTACAAAGAGAAAAATCTAGCAAAGCCAGAACGCATCAAGCGTATTTTTCCGCTTGGCGAACGGCGAGTAAGCGGAAGCGGAAAAGCGACTTCCGCATGGTTGGCCTTCGTCCTTCTGCTGCTGGGTGCAGTGCCGCAGGCGCACGCGGATGCCACGACGCAGGTTCAGCAAGCGGTGGAGAATCACCTGCGGCTGATGCTCGAACAGCAGGCCGCGCGCCAGGGCTGGCAAGGCATGCAACTGCGCTACGAGATCAACGTGCCGGCCAGCGCAGCCAGCCTGCCGCGCTGCTCCGAAGTGCTACAAGTCCGCGCAACAGGCGAGGCGCCGTCGGCCATGGACCGGCAAACTTTGGAGATCCGCTGCGCCGCCACCCCCGGCTGGTCGACCAACGCCACGGGCCAGGCCCACGTCTTCCTGCCTGCCGTGCACGCCGAAGGCATCATCGATCGCGGCCAGACCCTGACCGCCAACGACCTCAAGCTGCAGCGCATCAACGTCGCCAAGGCCCGACGTGGCTATTACAACCGCATCGAAGAAGTGGTCGGCCTGGCCGCCAAACGCCGCATCCGCGCTGGCCAGACAATCACCCCGGCGCTGCTTGAACAGGCCATGGCGGTCAAACGCGGCCAGCCGGTGAAGATTGTCGCCAACAACGAGGGCATCGAAGCCTCAACCTCCGGCGAAGCCCTGGCCGACGGCCAGCCAGGCGACGTCATCCGCGTACGCAACGTACGCAGCGGCAAGGTGATCGAGGCGAAGGTACTGGAAGCCGGCGTGGTGACCAGCACCTTCTAATCCACGCCAAGACGAAAACCATCCTTGTAGGAGCAAGCTCTGCTTGCGACCCGCAACCGCACGAAGGCCTCGTTCGCGACCAGAGGCCGCTCCTACAGAAGAACCAGCACGCTCCAACCCACGCCAAGACGAAAACCATCCTTGTAGGAGCAAGCTCTGCTTGCGACCCGCAACCACGCGGAGGCCCCGGTCGCGACCAGAGGCCGCTCCTACATAAGAGCCAGCACGTTCTGATCCACGCCAAGACGAAGACCGTCCCCTGTAGGAGCAAGCTCTGCTTGCGACCCGCAACCGCGCGGAGGCTTCGGTCGCGACCATAGGCCGCTCCTACATAAGCAGTCCCGCTCTTACGTACCCGCGAGAACAACCCAGCTAAAATTTTTTGACGTCAGGATTTAATCCCCCGCCGAGGGCTGTCGCCTTACTTTTTCAGCAGGCAGTCAAGCCAGCTCCTAACAGCCCAACGCACGAAGGATGATCATCATGGCTCTGTCCATTCACACCAACTATTCCGCCCTGACCACCAACACCGCGCTGAACAAGTCCAACAGTGCCCTGGCCACCAACCAGCAGCGTCTGGGCACCGGCCTGCGCATCAACTCTGCCGCCGACGACGCCGCCGGCCTGCAGATCGCTACTCGCCTGAACGCCCAGAGCCGCGGCATGGGTGTAGCGATGCGCAACACCGGCGACGCCACTTCCATGCTGCAAACCGCTGAGGGTGCTTTCAGCGAACTGACCGACATCGTTCAGCGCATGAAGGATCTGTCGACCCAGGCAGCGAACGACACTAACAGCGCTGACGACCGCAAGTCCCTTTCGGCGGAATTCAACGAACTGGGCAAAGAGCTCACCAATATCGTCAGCAACACCAAATATGCTGGCGAAGCCCTGTTTGGCGTTGATGGCGCGTCGGGCAAATTCGGTACCGCTGGTGGCATCAAATTCCAGATTGGCTCCAGCGCTGCTGAAACCATGACACTGGACGCAACTACCCAGCTCAAAGCAGTGACCGACGCACTCGGCGCCCTGAGCGCACAGTTCAACGCTACGCCTGCCGCCGATACCAAATTGGAAACCCAGGCCACCGCAAACGGCGCGATCACTCTCGCCAGCACCGCGCTCGACAAAATCGGCAGCATGCGTGCCACGCTGGGCTCGAACATCAACCGTCTGAACCACGTGAACAACAACCTGGCAAACATGAAGGACAACACCGAGATGGCCAAGGGCCGGATCATGGATGCCGACTTCGCGGTAGAAAGCGCCAACATGAGCAAGAATTCCATGCTCATGCAGTCGGGCATCTCCATGCTCAAGCAAGCCGGCCAGATGCCAGGCATGGTCATGGGCCTGCTGGGCTAAGCGATACGCGCCAGCGCCGGTCGCAATGACCGGCCTCGAAAGCCCCGAGCCGTTCGGGGCTTTTTCATTTCTGGTCCGGCCAACTCCCGGCGCACCTGACCAACGGCAAGCCCTCGCCAGAGCGCACCTCCGTACACTACCCCCCCGATTAATCCCGCCTGGGCCGTAATCACAGCCTGCCGATGCCTACCCCTGCCGCTGGCGAACGTCTGAAAGCATGGCCGTTCGGCGAATTCTTGTAGCAAACGGCTTGTAGTATCAAAAAAACGGCGTCAAGATGCCGCCGCCAACTTTTGCCAACCTCATCACATCGAAGTTTTTTCCTTTTCTCGCCAGGCGCTTATGACCTCATCTCTGACCCCCACGGCCACCGATGCCCTCATCTGTCCCCTGTTAAAGACCGGCCGAGCTGATTGTTTGGCTCATTTCGATCGGGCGCTGTACCAGCTCACGCTCAAGCATGAACAGCAGGAAGAGTTGCTGGATCTGGGCTTTTCCGGCAGCCGCGTGCTCGAGCGGCTGTTGCAGGCGCCCGGCGAGGTCGTTTCCCGCGAAGAACTGATGGCATACGCCTGGGAAGGTCGTGTGGTCGGTCAGGGCAGCCTCAACCAGCAGATCTACACGCTGCGCCAGGCGCTGTCCGACAGCCGCAGCCAGATCATCCAGACCCTGCCGCGGCGGGGCTACCTGTTCAATCCGCACTATCTGATCGCAGAACCGAGTACCGCATCCGAACCGCAGGCGTCTGCGGTAGAACGACAAGCGGCGGAACAACCGGTCCCTGCGCCCAGCCCTCTGCCGATACCCGACGCAGCGGCCATGCCTGCGGCGACCGGGTTTGCATCGCGCGCGCGCTCGTGGCAGATCGCAGCGCTCGCCGGCACCGGCATGATGTTGCTGTTGGGGCTGGCAACGTTGGGCTTCCGCTGGGCCAGTGCGGTGACGCCTTCCTTCACTCAGAAGCTCACCGTAGGCGGGCTCGAGGTGCTCTATGTGGAGAGGAGCCAGCGTCTGCTCGATTCGCTGGTCAAGGAAACCCGCCAACTGGTCGATACGATGAGCGGCATGAGCGTCGGCACCGGCCGGCTCATCGTCAACATGTCCCCAGGTTTTTATGAAGTCCGTTGTCTGCAACACGACGGTCGAGTCAACTGGCTGAAGATTCACAAGAGCCAGATCCAGACGACGCCCAGCGGCCCATTGGAAGGATGCCTTAGATGAGCAGTCAGAATGAAACCGGCGCGGCGGGCAAACGCCTGCTGCGCGTGATGGCCCCGGCCGCGCTGTTGCTGTGGGCATTCGTAGCGATGGGCACCAACGGTAATGCACCGTCCAGCTTCGACGGCCATTACAGCTCCAGCGGCTATGTTCTGCTGCGCGACGGCACGACCCAGCAGGTCAGCCAGAGCCTGGTCTTCAACAAGGGCCGGTTCTATTCGCTGACGCGCAACGCCCCGGCCATCGTCGAGGCATCGGGGCGCCTGGAGACGGATCTGCTCGGCCGCGCGACGCTCGTCGTCGAGGAGGGGCAGGTTCATGGGCTGGGCCCGCAGGACGCACTGGACGACGAGCTGATGTTCAACCTGTTCTACGGGGCGCACAAGGGCGCCCGAATCTCCCTTGAACAGGTTGGCGCCTGCCTGTACGGCGTCGAGACCCGTCAGGTCTATTGCGCGGACGATCATCCCAACCGCGGCTGAAGCGACACCCTCTCCGGGTGTATCGGCACGATGGGGCATCGCAGCCAGCCCGTTCCTTGTATCAACAGAACGACGCTCCGCACCCCCGTAGGATGGTGCAACCATCGCCAATCCGGCAATGAGACGCTGCTCCGTCTGACGAGCATCGCCGGTCGGTACGGGACCGGGTAAGTACATCCCGGGCAGCTGGAGAAGGAGAGCAGCTGGCGCAGGACGCGGATTGGTTTTCGCGGGTGCATCCCACCGCCAATTGTGATGGGTTGCACCCACCCTACGACTCCCGCGCGGACCTGTGATGCGGCGCCCGAACGACACCGATCAGTTGGCGGCAGCTCCGCTATAGCGCGCCCCACTTTCGGAGAAGCGCACCTGGCCGTAGCTGTCGCCGAACAGCTCCTTGTACAGGGCTTCGGCCGAGGCGGTCAGCAGCAGAATTTCCACCCGGCGGTTGGCACCGCTCTGTGGGTCCTCGGGGAGCAAAGGCATGACGGCCGCCTGCGCGGTCACCTGCAATACGGAGCGCTCTGCCAAGCCGGCGTCGACCAAGGCGTTGCGGGCGCGCAAGGCGCGATCACCGGACAGATTCCAGTTGTCGTAGCCGTTTTTCTGCCGATACGGCGTGGCATCGGTGTGGCCGCTGATGATCAGTTTGTTGTCGACCTTCGCCAGCACACCCGCCAGCACGCCGAGCAGCTTCTGGAAATGCGGATTCAGGGTGGCACTGCCGCGCTGGAACATGAAGCGCTGCTGGTCGTCCTTGATAAGGATGCGCAGCCCCTGCGGAACCACATCGACTTCCAGATTGGCCAGGGCGTCGACTTCGCTGGCGACCTCGCGCATCAGCTCGGCGAGCTTCTTCAACTCTTCGGTCGAGCCATAGTTATGGCTGCCGTCCCGATCGATTTTGGCGTCCTTGCGCTCGGTGTCATCGGCCTGCGGCGGACGCACCGGGATGCCGTCCAGTTCCAGCGGCGAGGTGCTGGTGCCATCGAAAATGCCGGCGCCGCCATCGACCAGCGGATTGCTCTCCATCTCGCCGTAGGACGGGTTGGACTGCTCCATCTGCGGCTGGATGATCCAGAGCACCATGAACAACGCCATCATCGCCAGGGTGAAATCGGCGAAGGCCACCTTCCAGGCGCCACCATGCTCGTCGTCGTGACCCTTCTTGCCACGACGCTTGATGATGATCTCGTGCTCGCCTTCGCCGCCACCCTTGCCCCTGCCCCGGCTCCTCATGCGGCGTCCCTTTCTTCCTCGTACTGGGTCACCCAGTTCTCGAGCTGGCGGAAGGCCGGCTTGACGTCCTGCTCGATCAGCTTGCGCCCGGCGTCCACCGCCAGCAGCGTGGGCTTGCCGGCGACGTGGGCGACCAGGGTGGTGCGCACGCATTCCAGCGCGGAGAGTTCGGTCTTGATCCGCTGGCTCATGGCATTGGACAGCGGGTCCATCAGGCAGTAGCAGAAGAAGATGCCGAGGAAGGTGCCGACCAGTGCCGCGGCCACATGGGCGCCGATTTCGGCCACGCTGCCACCGATGCTGCCCATGGTGATGATGATGCCCATGATAGCCGCGAGGATGCCGAAGCCGGGCATCGCCTCACCGATCTTGTGCAGCGAGCGCGCCGGCTGCAGCAGCGCGTGCTCCATGGCTTCCAGTTCCTGCTCGAGGAAGCCCTCAAGCTCGTGCGCGGTGATCTTGCCCATGGCCATCAGGCGGAAGTTGTCGGCGATGAAGGCCATCAGGTTCTTTTCCTGCAGGATCAGCGGGTAGCGCACGAACAGGTCGCTTTGCTCCGGTTCCTCGATATGCGAATCGAGCACCTTGAGACCGCCCACGTCGACCATTTCCAGCAGCTCATAGAGCAGCATCAGCAACTGACGCTGGAATTCCTCGCCGCGACGCTGATAGGCGAACACGCCCTTGATCTGGTGCAGCATCTCCACCAGCACTTCCTTGGGATTGCCCACCACCAGGCTGCCGAGCGCGGCGCCCAGGATGATGACCACTTCGGCCGGCTGCCAGAGCATGCCCATGTTGCCATGCGCCATGGCATAGCCGCCCAGCACGCAGCCGATGATGATGAAGGCGCCTAATACTTTCTGCATGACTACTGACTTCTCTCGGTTAGGAATCGGCAGGCCTTGCCGATCGCCTGTTTGCTCAGCTGACAGACCCTGGCATCGCTGACTTCCAGCACCAGGGCGATTTCCTTCAGGCTCAGTTCGTGCTGGTAATACAGCGTCAGCACCAGCCGCTCGCGCTCGTCCAGCCGTGCCAGCGCCTGCGCCAGCACCCGCTCCTTGATCAGGCGCTCCTCGAACAGCTCGGTAGTGTCCGGGAAATGTTCGTGACCGCTCTGCAACAGCTCGTCGAGGCTTTCGATGGCCTCGGAGGAATCGGCACAGAGAAACGCCTGGTATTCCTTGTCGTCGAGGCCGGTATGCGCCTTGATCTCTTCATCGCTGGGTTCATGGCCCAGCTGACGCGACAGGTCGCGGATCGCATCACGCACCTTGTGCGCCTGCTGGCGGACCTGGCGCGGGCGCCAGTCCTGGCGGCGCAGCTCATCGAGAATGGCGCCGCGGATACGCAGGGAAGCGAACTTGCCGAAGCCTTCATCCGGCTCGCCATAACGACGCAGGCCTTCGAGCAGCCCCATCATGCCGATCTGCTCCATGTCCTCGCGGTCGAGCACCTGGTTGGCCTGCAATGACAGCTGGCGAACGATGCGCTTGACCAGCGGCAGGTACTGCATCAGCCAGCGCTGCTCGACCGCCGGTGCGAACAGCGAGGGGCCGGCCGGCGTGGCGCCGTAGTAGTCGATGGGGCACGTGGCACTCATGGCGTGGCCTTTACTGCACGATCAGCTTGTTGACCAGCACGTGCTTGAACGGCACCGCTGCGTTCTTGGCGGCAAAATCGGCGAACAGGGCCGTTTCCAGACGTTTCTGCAATTCGCCGATCTTCAATCCGCGCAACTCTTCGAAGGGCAGGGACGACAGGTAGCCCACCACCGAGTTACGCACGATGGGCTCGGCCTGCTCGAACTTCGGTGGTTCGTCCGATGCGTCCGCCTGCAGCGCCAGGTCGAGCACGAAGTAGTGCTCGCGCCCGTCGCCGCGCACGCTGACGATGATTTTCTGCACCGGGAAGAACAGGTACTCCGACGGCTCGATCGGCTCGGCCTCGGCGACTTCTTCCGCGGTGGCGCCTTCCAGGCCGGGCTTGAGCAGCCAGTAACTGACGCCGACGCCACCGGCAACGGTCAGGACGTTGAGCAACAGCATCAGCAGGACAATACGGGGCGTCGACATAACACACTCACAAATGACTGATTAGGTTGGATCGGCTCAGACCGTTACCAGGACATCACGGGCACGGCCGCTTTCCCGCTCCGGCTCCTGCTCCTGCGGCCGGGCCGCCAGCGGCGCCTCGTCCCCAGCCAGCAGCGGGCGTTGGCGTGGCTGACCCTGCTGACCGCCGCCGTCGGCGCCGACCTGCACGTTGACCTGGACGAAATGCTGGCCCACCAGCTCCTGGCGCAGCCGATCACTGGTCTGCTGCAGCAGGCGCGCCACATCGGCGTTCGCGGCGGACAGGTGCACGTTGAGCCGGCCCGACTCGTGGCTGAGCAGGATTTCCATGCTGCCCAGCTCCGGCGGATCGAGGCGGATGGTGGCGTTCTGAAGCTTCTGCTGAATCTGCAGATCGACGTTCTCACGCAAGGCGTGGAGCATCTGCTCGCCCCATTTGGCTTCCGGTGCCTGGAGTTTCAGCGTGCGGTCAGCCGAGTGCAGCGGTGTGGCTTGTCCGCGCTCGACCGCAGCGGCCAACGGGTCGCCGGAATCCTGCGGCTCGGTGGTGTCCAGCAGCGGTTCCAGTGCGGCGGCCGACGTCGCCTCGAGCGGCGTGGCCATGACACCAGCCGGTTGCACGAGACCCATCTCGCCGGCGGGTTTGGACAGGGCTGCCGTCAACGGACTCGCCTCGACGGCGCCGCGCCGAGGCGCTGCCGCAATAGCGGTATTCAGCGGATCGGTCGCAGCGGTCACGGATGGCGCCTGGGATAGCTGTACCTGCTCCGCCATACCGGCGAACGGCTCCTCGCTTGCGGAGTTGCCGGCGTCCGGCAACGCCGGCGGTAGCTGGGCAGGCATGGCGTCCGCCTGTGCCGCATCGCGCGCCTGGATCTCGGCCAGTTGCTGGTCGATCATGCTCAGCAGCCATTGCTCCGGGGTCAGCTCCTGGGGTTTCTCGCTGCCCTGGCTGGAAGTTCCGCCAGCCTGCGCGACCCGGCCCTGCTCGGCCGCCACAACAGGCAACGCGCCCGGCAACGAGGCGGCAGGCACCGAGGGCAGATCATCATCTGCGGTTGCAGCCTGCCGCAGGCGCTCGCCGAAGGCACGCAAGGCATCGCCTGCCATCGCCCGGCCGGCAGTGGCCTGCCCGCCCTGACCCGCGCGCGCAGCCGCCGGCGATGCAGATTCGCCATTGGCCGCGGCGGCACGCGTGGCTGATATCGACTGGATCATCCCCTGTCTCCGGCTTGGAACATGTCAATGCGCTGATAGGCGGCACGCCCTTCGGCGTATTCGAGGTGGTTCAACAGCAACAGGCGCAAGCGCTCACATTCTTCTGCGCAGGCTTGCAGACCTTCGCCGTGGAGCTGCTTGAGACGGTCCCTGGCCGCGTGCGTCGACTCGTCCAGCTCAAGCCGCCCGGCCAGCGTCACCAGGCACTGGCGGATCGCCGCATCGACTGCGGCGACCGCCGTCCAGTCGCCACTCTGCAACGCCGCCTGCAAGTCGCCATGCAGCGCCATCAGGCGTTCGCTGTCACTTACGGGCGGCACTGACGCCCTCCCAGCCCTCACGGAGAATGCCGAGCAGGTTGATCACCTCGTCCAGCCCTTCGAGCGACAGCGAAACGCTGACGTCCGAGAGCCGATAGATGCAGTACTCGTAGAGACGCGACAAGCCTTGCACCACTTCGCCGCCGCCCTCTTCATCGAGCGCGCCGTTAAGGCCGTTGAGGATGTTCATGCACTTTTCCAGCGAAAGACCTTTCTGCTGGTAGCGCTTGTGCTCGATGTGGCCGCGGGCCCGCGCCAGCTCGTCCAGCAGGCCGTCCATCAGCACCAGCACCAGCTCATAGGGCGACGCGGAGGCGGCACGCGCTTCGAGGTCTACCGAGCGGTAGCTGTCGTAACTGTCGTTCGGGTGATAGCCGTTCATGAGAACAATCCGTTAGCTTGCGATGTGGTTGGCATCGAGAACATTCCGCTGGTCTGCTCCATGCTCTGCATGGTCTGCATCATGGTGGTGAACTGCCGCAGGTAGCGGCTGTAGTGGGTGTCGTACTGCTGCTGGAGGGTGTCGAACTGCTCGTCGATGCGGCGCAGGTTCATGTCCAGCGTGTCCATGCGGTTCTTCAGCAGGCCGTTGGTGCTGCTGGTGTAACTGCCGACGGTCTTGTCCATGCTGTCGAGCAGCTTGTCAGTGCCGGTAAACAGCTCCTCGAAGCCCGCTGGATCGTTGGCGACCGCGGCTTCGAAGCGCTTGGCATCGATCGTCAGCTTGCCGTTACGGTCGGCACTGATGCCGAAATCGATCAGGCTCTTGCCGCCGAAGTCGGCACGCAGCAGGCCATTCAGACGGCTCTCGATGGCGCGCACGCCGGAATCGCCGGCCAGGGCGCCGCGCTTGGCGCTGTCGCTGCCACTGGCGGTGAGCGAATCGAAACTGGTCATCAGGGCGTTGAAGGCGTCGATGAAGGTCTGCGCCTTGGCCTGGGTGTCGGCCTTGTCCTGGCCGACCGTGACGGTCAGCGGGGTGTCGCCCGCCGCATGGGTCTTGCTTACGGTCAGGCTGACGCCGTCGATGACGTCCGTGAAGGTGTTGCTGGCGCTGGTCAGCTCGATGCCGCCCGCGCCATAGCTGCCACCCAGACGGACCATGGCGTCCTGGGCAGTGGACAGCTCTGTCGTGGTGGCGGCTGCGTTGCCCGTCATGCTGTGGCTGAATGCGTTGGCAGCGCCGGTTTGCTCGCTGCTGACGACCAGGCTGACCGCGCCGTTGCTGCGTACCAGGGTCGCTTGCACACCGAGACCGGCGTCGTTGATGGCCGTGGCGGCATCGCCCAGCGTGGCGTACTGGCTCAGGTCGAAAGCCTGGGCGTTCAGCGTCAGGGTGCCGCTCAGGCTGCCGTCGACCAGGCCCTGTACCGCGACCTGCTGCTTACCGGCCAGCCGCTCGACGAAGAAGTCATAGGTGCCAGCCTTTGCCGTGGTGCCCACGGTAGCGGTGGCGTAGCCCTCCTGGCTGAAGGTCGCGCTGTTGGTCAGCATGCTCGACGTGCTGCTGTTGAGCTTGGTCATGGCTGACTTGAAGGTGCTCAGCGAGGTACGCAGCGAGCTCAACGCGTCGCGCTGGGCCTTGTAGCGAGCTTCGTTGCGGTTAAGCCGATCCAACGAAGACTGAACCTCGTAGGTCGCCAACTGCGTCGACATCTGCTTTACGTAATCGGAATTTATAGCCATCACCATCCCCTCTTGAATCAGATAGAGCAAGTTGGATGCCAGGTCTCGAATGCCCTGTTTACGGGCGTTTCAGCGCCGGCCATGCAGAAAAAAGGCTTCCGCTAAACGACACAACGAGGAAACGGGGAAGTACCGTTTCCGCTTCGAACGCTGGCGGAACATCTGTCTGTAAAGGCGACGTCAGAGGCGAGGTAGTTAAAGCGGTAGCGGAAGTGGATTAATTCATCCGCTTGCAGAGGTGCGAAATTGCCACGGTGCCGCTTTGCGGGCGGGCCGGGCTCGGAGCCAAGCACCCTGAGCGGTTGAGACAGCGGACGCCGATCAGCCGGCAAGTCAGCCCCTACCAACGGCAAGCGCTGTGCTTCGACTTTCGGGCCGAAGCCTGCTGGCTGTTTCTAGGTCGCGCACGCAAGACCGGCGCGGGGCGACGAGGTGCAGGATCGGCATCAGCCATTCGTAGTCGGCATGGCTTCTGCGAAGCGGCCAGCCTTGGCAGGGCGGAGATTAGAGAGGCTGTAAGCCCCGGCTCGCTGGCACTCCTCAAGCCAGAGAATTCGCGCGCCGGGTTATGTGGCTCAGTACGCCTGCGGTGAGTAGAGCCGGGCGTCCTGCCCACCGGCGAGCAGCTGCTGCAGGATGTCGTGATGCATGGCAAGCAGCTTGCCGTTGTGCTCGTTGAATTGCTGGCACTGCACGGCCAGATCGCCGACCTGCCGCCAATGCTGCTGAAGGGATTCGCCGCGCTCACCCGTGCAGCTGGCCAGCAGGCGACGCATGCCCACGCCGGAGGTTTCCAGCCGGAACGCCGCCAACACCTTGCTGCGGCGCTGGGCGCGCACGGCAATGGCTTCGACGCGGACGGTGATCTGCAGGTTGATGCGATCGATTTCCGGCACGTCCCGCTCGAGCAGACGCCCGTACAGCTCCTGCATCAGCTCGCGCAAGGCGAGGTAATCGCCGCAGTCCTGTTGCAGGTCGTCATCGACGACCGCCAGCAGCTTTTCACGCTGGCTCACGCATCGTTTCCACGGTGAAAGCTGAGCATGCTGCTGGCCAGATCACCCACGTCGGTGGAGATCTCGCCGCGCTGCAGCGCCTGCTTGATGGCCGCTACCCGATCCAGATCGACCTCGGGCATCGCGCGCAGGGCGTCGTGCATCTGCTCCAGCGGAAGGCTGCCGGCCTGGCGGGCGGCGGGCTGTGCGGTGGGACGAGCGGCGACCGGACGGGTCGCTCCCGGCTCGGCGGGCGTCGCGATGGCGGGCTTGAAGTGCCGGCTGATTTCCATGATGTCGTTCCAACTCGGTGGTTACCGCCAAACAAGCGACCGCTCAGGCGGAAACCTTAAATATTTTTTTGCCGGAGCGGACCGGCGGGGCGTTTTCAGCCGATCCTCCGATGCCTTACTCAAGCACACCCCCTCACCCCAGCCCTCTCCCCGCAAGCGGGGAGAGGGAGTTGGCCGTGCGGGTTTGAAGCCCTTGCGTGGCGACCATGACGTTCTGTTTCGAGCCTCGCCGCTTCAAGCACTCCATTCATTTCAATCCTCTCCCAGCAAGAGACGAGCAGGTCTGGCCGTAGGGGTTGCGGTATTCGCATGGCCGCTCCAAGACATGAGATGCCTTTGCGGGCCTTCTTCGGGCCCCGGGAGCCGGGCTCCCACCCGTCCATCACGCCATACACGCCCCCTCGCCCCTCTGGGGAGAGGGCTGGGGTGAGGGGGCGGAGCCAAGCAAACTCGGCGCCCAAGCACACCGCATAAAGCAAATCTAGTTACGCCACAACTGCGCTGCCAGGCCATCCTTGAACCTTCTGGTCCTGCGCCCTCACGAAGAGGGGGTCGGCCCTGCGAGCCGCTGCCGGCGTACCCGGATCCCCTTTGCTCAACCTTCGCCCGACCACTGCCACCAGCCTCCCACCCATCCATCACACGCCCCCTCGCCCCTCTGGGGAGAGGGCTGGGGTGAGGGGGCGGAGCCAAGCGAACTCGGAGCCCAACCCCATCAAGCAATCTGATTACGCCACCAGCTCTGCGCCGCCAGGCCATCCTGAATCTTCTGCTCCTGCGCCATCAGCAGTTGCTGCCACTGCTGCATCTTGGCCTCGATCACGTGCTCGACCACCTTCTCGCTGCGCATGGCCTGCAGCAGTTCCTGCTGGATCCGCACCAGCGCCTGTTCGGCCACCGCCAGTTCGCGGCGCTGCAATTCGACCATCTTGTACAGCGTGGCCTTGTAACGCTGTTGGTTGTCGCGCTGCAGCGGTGTGCTCATCGGCACGCTGAAACCGCATAGGCGGCTGAGGCCGGTGATGTTGTTGCGGTAGCGCTGGCAGAGGTTCTGCTGGTACTGAACCTGCCCGAGCATCTGCTTGACCCGGTTGCCGCGCAGGCTGGCCAGGCGCGTGAGCGTTTCGATCTGCTGTTTCATGGCTTCCTGATGATGCTCTGCAGGAGGGTGAGACTGGTTTCCAGCTCCGCCGCCTCGCCCACTTCCTGACGCAGGAAGCGTTCGATGGTGGGTGCCAGCTGCACGGCGCGGTCGGTCTTGATGTCCGCGCCGGGGCTGTAGCCGCCCAGCGGGATCAGCTCCTTGATCTTCTCGTAGGTGCTGTAGAACTCCTTGAGCTGGCGCGCCGCGCTCAGGTGCGGCGGCTGACCGACCTGGCTCATGCAGCGGCTGACCGAGGCGCAGATGTCGATGGCCGGGTAATGTCCGGCGTCAGCCAGTCGACGCGACAGCACAATGTGACCATCAAGAATCGCCCGGGCGCAGTCGACGATCGGGTCCTGCTGGTCATCGCCTTCGGCCAGTACCGTGTACAGCGCGCTGAGGCTGCCGTTGTCGTTGGCGCCATTGCCGGCGCTTTCCACCAGCTCCGGCAGCATGCCGAACACCGACGGCGGATAGCCCTTGGTTGCCGGCGGCTCGCCGAGCGCCAGGGCAATCTCGCGCTGGGCCATGGCGTAGCGGGTCAGCGAATCGACCAGCAACAACACATCGTTGCCCTGATCCCGAAAATAAGCAGCAATGCTGTGGCACAGCTCGGTGGCCTTGAGGCGCATCAGTGGCGATTCGTTGGCCGGCGCCACCACCACCACGGCCTTCTTCAGCCCCTCTTCGCCCAGCGAATGCAGCAGGAATTCCTGCACCTCGCGGCCGCGTTCGCCGATCAGGCCAACCACCACGACGTCCGCCTTGGTCTGCCGGGTAATCATCCCCAGCAGCACGCTCTTACCCACACCGGAACCGGCGAACAGGCCGACGCGCTGGCCCTTGCCGAGGGTGAGCATGGAGTTGATCGCCCGCACGCCGACGTCCAGCGGTTCGCTGACCGGCTTGCGCTTGAGCGGATTGACCGACGGCAGCTCGGTGGGCAGCGGATCGCGCCCGCTGAGCTTGCCCATTTCATCCAGCGGCTCGCCGAGGCCGTTGACCACACGCCCCAGCCAGGACTCGTCGATATGCAGCTTGGCGTCGTCCGGTGCGGGAAATACGCGCGAGCCGGCCGTCAGACCCACCGGCTTCTTGAAGGGCATCAGGTAGGTGATTTCGCGGTTGAAGCCGACCACCTGCGCTTCGAGCATGCTGCCGTCGCCCTGTTCGACGAAGCAGCGCTGGCCGGTCATGCGCTGACAGCCGAGGCTTTCCAGCAGCATGCCGGAGACGCGCACCAGCCGGCCGCTGACCTTCGCCAACTGCACCGTGTCCAGCGAACGCAACGCCTCATCGAGCCGGAAGCTCTCGCGCAGGGACATCTCAGGCTTCCGCCTTGATGTGTTCTGCCAGGGTGTCCATGCATGAATCCAGGCGCTGCTGGCAGCCGATATCGGCTTCGGCCTGCGCCGTCACCACGCGGCACTCGCCGAGTGCCAGCTTCTCGTCCGGCACCAGGCGCCAGGCCGCCGCACGCTCGGGCGCCAGCTCCTTGATCCGGGTGCATTCCTCGGGGTTGAGCAGAATGCGCACGTCCTCCTGGTCACCCGGCATAGCCGCCAGCGCTTCCTCGGCCAGGGTCAGCAACTGCGTCGGGTGCAGGGTCAGTTCGCAGCGGATGACCTGCTTGGACACCTTCTGCACCAGCTCCAACAACTGTTCGCGGCGCGCCTGCTCGAATTCCTGCCGGAAGCGCTCGAAGCGCTCGACCAGCTCATCCATCGGTCGGGCCGCCTCGTCGAAGGCGCGACGACCCGCGACACGGCCCTCTTCGCGCCCGATCGCCTTGCCGTCCTCGACACCGCGCTCGAGCCCTTCGCGATGCCCGGCCTCGCGCCCCTGCTCCAGGCCTTGCTCGTAACCCTTGTCGATGCCTTCCTGAAAGCCATCGGCGACCGCGCGCTGCAGAGCTGCCGGATCGCCAGCCATGCTGTCAGCGGCTGCGCTGCGCACGCGAGGCGGGAAGCGGAACGGACGCCAGGCGCGACCTTCGCCCTTGATGATCTTGATGCTCATCGGCGCTTACTCGACGGTCTGTTCGCGGAACAGTTGAATCTGCAGGTCGCCATCGGCAGACATCTCGCGGACCACCGCCATGATGTCCTTGCGCACCTGCTCCACCCGCGACAGCGGCACCGGGCCCTGGCGACGGTTGATCGATTCCATCTGCTGCGCCTGGCGCTTGGGCAGCGCCGCCTGGATCGCCTTGACCAGTGCTGGTTCGGCGCCCTTGAGCGCAACCACCCACTCGTCCAGCGGAATCACTTCCAGCAGGGTCTGCAACACATCCGGGTTCTGCCGCGAGAGGATGAAGAAGTCATACATTTCATCCTCGATCTTCTCGACCAGCTCTTCATTGTGGGCACGCAACAGCTCGAACATCTGGTCACGATTGCCCTTGAAGCGGTTCATGATGTCGGCCGCCTGCTTCACGCCGCGCACCTGCGAGCCTTGCGTAGAGAGCACCTGCAGGCTGCGATCGATGAGTTGCTCGAGCTCGGCGATTACATCGCTGTTGACCTCGTTGAGGTTGGCGATGCGGTAGAGCAGCTCGTCCTGACGCTCGGCAGGCATGCATTCGAGCACATCGGTGGCCATGCCCGGCGGCAGGAAGGCGAGGAACACCGCCTGCATCTGCGCGTGTTCCTTGGCGATCAGCGCGGCGAACTGCTTGGGATCGAGCCATTCCATCTTCGCCATCTTGGCGCGGATTTCCTCACCGTAGATGGAGTCGAGCAGCGAGCGGGTGATGTCGCCGCCCAGCGCCTTGCCGAGCATTCCGGCGAGGTAGGTGCGCGAGGCGCCCTTGATGCTGCTCTGCTCCTTGTAGTCGTCGAAGAAGCGGCTGATCACGTCGGACACCATCGGCTGCTTGACGTTGGACAGACGCGCCATCGCCTGGCTGATGCTGATGATCTCTTCGCGGGTGAAGTTGCGCAGGATGCCAGCCGAAATGTCATCGCCCATGCTCAGCATGAGGATGGCCGCCTGGTCCAGCGAGCTCACCGAGCGCAGGTGCACCGGGCGCGCCTTGATTTCCTTGCTCGAGCCGGTCGCCGGCTCAGCTGGCTGGGTTGAGGTCTCTTTCATTGCGGCCTATCCAATGCTTGATGACTTCCGAAACGCGTTCCGGGTCGTTCTTGGCGAGCATCTGGAGATGCTCGATCTGCAATTCCAGCCCCGATCCGGGCGCCGGCAGGCGGATTTCCGAGAGCGGGTTGAGTTCGCCGAAGATGCTCGCCCCATCGGCCGCTGCCGGACGCGGGCTGGCCAATGCAGCGCGGCTTTCGGCCTCGATCGGCAGCGGCCCCGACGCGCCCGCCAGGGTGCCTTCCAGTGCCACCGGATCGGCCTCGGCTGGCGCGTTGCGCTGGGTCAGGCTGCGCACGGCAGGACGTACCACGATCAGCAACAGCAGCAGCGCGATCAGGCCGGCGACGCCCAACTTGGCCAGGTCATGCACCTGGCTGTTTTCCCACCAGGGCACTTCGTCAACGGTGGTGTCCACACTGGCGAAGGGCAGCACGCTCAAGGTCAACAAGTCGCCACGCGCCTGCTTGAAGCCGACCGCGCTGCGCACCATGGCCTCGAGTTCGGCCCGCGCCTCGTCGCTCCAGCCACCTTCCGGCGCGGCGGCGGCATTGAGCACCACCGCGACGCTCTGCTGGCGCAGGGTGAAACCGGCGTGCTTCACGTGTATCACGCTCTGGTCGTAATCCAGCTGACGGGTGGACTCCTCACGCAGGGAGGTCGCGCCCTTGGTTTCGCCCTTGGCCGGCTTGGGTTCCTCGCCTTCCTTCGGCGGGGCGACGGGCCGGTTGGCCAGCGAGCCGGGCACGCCGAGCGCCAGCTGATCCAGCGCACTTTCGTTGCTCAGCACTTCGCGACGCAGACGCGGGGTTTCGCCATAGGACTGCAGCGTCTCTTCCTTCTGGCTGAAATCGATATCGGCCGCGACGCTGATGCGGTAGTTGCCGCTGCCCAGCACTGGCGCCAGCACTTCTTCAATGTTGGCTACGGCCTTCTGCTGGTAATCCTCGACGGCCCCCCAGTTCTGCGCCGGGCCACCGCCGACATTCAAGCCGCGCGACAGCAGCGCGCCGTATTGATCGACTACGCCGACATCTTCTGGCTTGAGATTGGGCACGCTGCCGGCCACCAGGTTGACGATCGCACCGACCTGGTCGGCGCCCAGCTTGTAGCCAGGCTCGAGCTGCAACATCACCGAGGCCTTGGTCGGTGCGCGCTTGCTGACCACGAAGGAGCTATTCTCCTCCTGCGCCAGGTGCACGCGGGCATGCTGAATGCCCTTGAGGGACATCACGGTGCGCGCCAGCTCGCCTTCCAGGCTGCGCTTGAGCCGCACGTCCTGAACGAACTGGCTGGTGCCCAGCGGCTCTTCCTTGTCGAACAGCTCATAACCCGCCGGCATCGACACCTTCACGCCCTTGGCGGCAAGCAGCATACGGGCGCGGGACAGTTGGTCTTCGCGCACCAGAATCTGTCCACTCTGCGGATGGATGCGATATTGCACGGCCTCGGCATCGAGCACCTGCATCACCTCGGCGGCCGGAAAGGCTTCGCCGGCACCGTGCAGCGGGCGGAACGAGCCGTTGTCGCGCCACAGGTAAAAGGCCACGGCGACAGCCAGTGCGGCGGCGATTACCGCCATCCCGGCCAGGGTTACCCGTGGGTCCAGTTGCAGCCCGCCGGCAGGCAGCTTGCTCTTCAGTTTCTCAAGCACGGCTCAGCTCTCACGCCGCGTCAAAGCGGCATTCTCATGACGTCGTCGAACGCCGTGGTCAGTTTGTTGCGCACCTGCAGCAACGCGGAAAACGACACGCTGGCCTTCTGGCTGTCGAGCATGGCGCCCACCAGATCGTCGCTCTTGCCGCTGTCCACCGCCGCCATGGCCGTGCTGGCCTGGTGCTGCTGTGCATCGACCGAGCGCATCGCTGCCATGAACAACCCGCCCGCGTCGGGCGCCGCCTGCTCAGCTGGCTTGATCGCCGCGCTGGAGGCGACGTCCTGGAGCTGCTGCATCCGGCCCAGCAGCTCCTGCTGCACCTGCGTGATGGAACTCATCGCTGGCTCTCCCCTTGGCTGGTAAAAATCAGAAATTCAGCTCGATGCCCTGCTCGCGCATGGCATTGAGGCGGTAGCGCAAGGCGCGCGAGGTCATGCCGAGGCTGGCAGCGGCCTTGGTCTTGTGCCCGTCGAACTTGCGAATAGTGTCGATCACGTGCTGGTACTCGGCCCACTTGCCGCTGGCACGCAGGGCAGCCTTGCCGGTCTCGACCGTGGGCAGCGGCAGCCGCTCGCTGCGCACTTCGGCTTGCGAAGGGGCGGCCAGCCCAAGGTCCTGCGGCTGGATGAACAGGCCATTGCGCAACACCAGCGCGCGCTGCACGGTATTTTCCAGCTCACGGGCGTTGCCCGGCCAATCGTGCTGCAGCAGGGCGCGGCAGGCCTCGCTGGTGAACAATTCTTCGTCGGCTTCCTGCGGCGCGTACTTGGCCACGAAACGGCGAGCCAGCGGCAGGACGTCTTCCTTGCGCTCACGCAGCGGGCTGATGTGCAGCGGCAGCACATCGAGGCGGAACATCAGGTCGGCGCGGAAGCGCCCTTCGGCGACTTCTACCTGCAGGTCGCGGTTGGTGGCGGCGATGATCCGCACGTTGAGCTCGATTTCCTTGCGCCCGCCGAGGCGCTCGACGCGCTGCTCCTGCAGCACGCGCAGCAGCTTGGCCTGCAGTCCCAGCGGCAACTCGCCGATTTCATCGAGCAGCAGGGTGCCGCCGTTGGCCAGCTCGAACTTGCCCGGCTGCGCCGCCACCGCACCGGTAAAGGCGCCCTTCTCGTGACCGAACAGGATCGATTCGAGCATCTGCTCGGGAATCGCCGCGCAGTTCACCGCGATAAAAGGCGCCTCGGCGCTGGCCGAGAAGCGATGGATATAACGCGCCATCAACTCCTTGCCGGTGCCGGTTTCACCGGTGATCAGGATCGGCGCCCGGGTCAGCGATACCCGCTGCGCCATCGCCAGCAGGCGGCGGCCAGCCTGGGAACAGGAGACGAAACTCTCCTGCGCGGCATCGGCGAATTCCTGGCGACGCAACAGCGCACTTAACTGAGTTTCGCTGAATGGCGACAAGAGGTAATCGACACAACCCAGCTCGAGTAAGGCGGCGGCTTTTTCCTGGTCGGCGTATTGCACGACCGGAATAACACTGATGGAGCGACCGCGACGAATCAGCGAATCGACCTGCGTATATAAGGCTGACTGTTGCATGCCGCTGATGACATAAAAAATCAGCGATGTGCCCTTCAGGGCGGCGTTATCCAGATCATTCACATCGGCATATGAAAAGACCGCACAACCTGCCTTGCGCAGACCTGCTTCCAGGAACTCGCAACCCGCTTCGGCAGGATTACCCAGGATAAGAATTTTCTTGCGCGCCGGCGCTGGAGCGAACCGCTCTTCGCACGAGTAGTTCATTGCATGACTGACACTGTTCAATGTGACCACCTTGGCGTCGTTACGCCTGTTGCTCGAGCACAACGCCGGATTCGCTGAAAAAAATATTTAAGCCTTGTGGAACTTTCGTCGCCCTGCCTGTCCAACTAGCCGAACGAGACAGGTAACTTCGACCGACCGCTCCGAAACAATTGCGCGCACGCTAACAAGCCCGCCCGGAACCGCCCAATCAGTTCCGCTAAAATTAAATCAATTGCTCACAGCTGATCTCAAAAAAGATCAATTGATACCTATTGATTTAATCCTTTCTCGCGCCCAAGCCTAGACTGGCGGCACGCTAGAGCCGTGCCTGCCATCCTGGGTATGGCACCCCCTCCCTGGCCAAACATCCTTCTGCTTAATACCCGCGCGACCGGCTTCGCCAGCCGCGCAAGAACCAGGAAATACCGTTCACAACATGTCTGGCAATTCAAAAGTCCACCATGGCGTGCCCGCCCAAAGCCTGACTGTATTGAAACCGCAGAAGCTTGGCCGGCATCACCACAAGATTCCCCAGTTCATCAAGGAAACCACCAACAAGAACCCGCGCTTGATGGGGGATTACTTCCTGCGCAACTACCGGATTAGCCTTGAATTGAGCAAGGTCGAAGTGCAGGAAGCGGAAAAACAGGGGCCGGACTGCATCTACCGTTCGCCCATGGGTAAAGTTGGATTCGCAATCGATCGCGCCCTATTGACCGAAGCACTCGAGTGTTACTACGGCGGCACTATCGTGCCCAATCAGGACACGCCGCCGCTGAGCACTTCCGAACAACGGATGCGTAATCGCCTGGGCCTGGACCTGAGCTATATCTTCGCTCGCTCTTTGCTATCCGGTGGCACATTCGGTGAACTTGAGCGCTACGAAAATGATTACGAAGAGACCACTTGGGAATATGTGGCCGAGTTCGAATACATCAGCCATCTCACCCATAGCCGCTCGTCGATATTCATTTATCTGGATGCCGAACTGGTCGATGAACTCACCATGCGCCTGGCCGGCCCGTTACCGGAACGCCTGAGCGGCAACCCGCTCGACCATATTCAGCATCTGCCGGTACGCCTCGACTGCGTGGTCGCCTCGGTGCAGATGCCGCTGTCGCAAGTGCTTGCCCTGCAGCTCAACGACATTCTCATGGTGCGCCCGCTGGATCGCTACGAGGTGCGCATCAACCAGCAGAAGCTCTTTCGGGGGACTGTCTTCGAAGAAGACGGCGCCTTGTTCCTCACTTCACTTGAAAGCGTGAAATCCCAATGACCGGTCAACTGTCCGACAACGAATTCGAGAACCTCATCAACGAGGGCGACCTGAGCCTCGATGGCGCCGAAGACGCGGCACCCGCGGCCGCACCCAAGCCTCAGGCACCGCGCCAGGACCTGAGCTTCTTCGGCAAGATTCCGGTCAACGTCACGCTGGAAGTGGCTTCCGCCGAAATCTCGCTGAAAGAACTGATGGAGTGCGACACCAGCAGCGTCATCGTCCTCGACAAGGTGGCCGGCGAGCCGCTGGACGTGAAGGTCAACGGCACCCTGTTCGCCAAGGCGGAAGTGGTGGTGATGAATGGCAGCTACGGCCTGCGCATCGTCGAACTGTCCGGCGTCGGCCTGGATGCTCTGACGCAATGAAACTGCGCCACGGGCTGTTACTGCTGTGCCTGTTGCTGATCAGTCTGTTCCCGTTGGTGGCCCAGGCGGCCGGCGGCGAGATCACGCTGTTCAATCTGAACGATACCGAGAACGGCCAGGAATTCAGCGTCAAGCTGCAGATCCTGATCATCATGACGCTGCTCGGCTTCCTGCCGGCGATGCTGATGATGATGACCTGCTTTACCCGCTTCATCATCGTGCTGGCCATCCTCCGTCAGGCCATCGGCCTGCAGCAGAGCCCGCCGAACCAGGTGCTGATCGGCATCGCGTTGATCGTCACCCTGCTGGTGATGCGCCCGGTGTGGCAGGAAATCCACAGCCATGCATTCGAGCCGTTCCAGAACGACGAGATCAGCCTGGAGCAGGCGCTGGACATTTCGAAAACCAGCCTCTCGGGTTTCATGCTGGCGCAGACCAACAAGACGTCGCTGGAAACCATGGTCTCGCTGGCTGGTGAGGAAGTGCCCGAGAACCTCGATGAGTTGGACTTCTCGCTGCTGCTGCCGGCGTTCTTGCTGAGCGAGCTGAAGACGGCGTTTCAGCTGGGCTTCATGATCTTCGTGCCGTTTCTGGTGATCGACCTGGTGGTCGCCAGCGTGCTGATGGCGATGGGCATGATGATGCTCTCGCCGATGATGATTTCGCTGCCGTTCAAGCTGATGGTGTTTGTGTTGGTGGATGGGTGGGCGTTGTTGATGGGGACCCTGACCACCAGTATTCAGCCGTTTTAGGTGATGGGGATGGATGCGGTTGCCGTGCGGTGGGGTTTGGAGAGCGGGGAGGCAGTGCACTCCTGTGGGATCGGCCTTGGCCGCGAAGCTGTTGGGCTTGGGCTTCCTTGCCTAGGGCCCGTTGGCGGAGTTGGCCGACGCAATGGTTTCGCCCTGCTGGGCGAGTCCCTTTTGGCAGTTGCCCCAAAAGGAACCAAAAAGTCTTGCCCCTACATCCGGGTCTCGCTGCGCTCGACTTCCCTCATTCCATCGCTGCTCCGAGGGTCGCCGCGCAAGGGCCATCCATGGCCCTTCACGGCTCTCGCGGCATCCATGCCGCTCGCCCCTCTACGCAGCGATTCCATTCGGCCTTCTGAAAGGGGCGTTCGGCGGCGTCTGGTAGGTCGTGCAATGGAAAAGCACAAAGCCGCTTCGAACCAAGGTGAATTGACCAGTGGCTGTGGGCGATTCGTAGGGTGGAAAACTGCGAAGCATTTTCCATCGCAATCGACTCTGCAATCGGTATCGAACTTCGCCGACAAAAATCGGTGGGTAAGCTTCGCGTTACCCACCCTACGATCTGAGAGAGGTGCTGGGAGGCTTCTGGCAGCTCGCTCGCCAGCAAACAAGCGAAGCGCGCTTGTTTCGCTGTTTACGATCTTTAAGGCAACTCGGACTAGATCCCCCTTCAGGAGGCCGAACGTAGGCGCTGCGCAGGGGGACGCGAGGCATGGATGCCGAGCGAGGAGTGATGGGACATGGATGTCCCTTCGTGAGGGGGCGCCTAGTCCGATCCCCCGG
Organism: Stutzerimonas stutzeri; assembly: GCF_018138085.1. Lineage (NCBI taxonomy): Bacteria > Pseudomonadati > Pseudomonadota > Gammaproteobacteria > Pseudomonadales > Pseudomonadaceae > Stutzerimonas > Stutzerimonas stutzeri. The sequence continues at coordinate 178,983 of NZ_CP073105.1, read as the reverse complement.
AGCAGCGCCGGAGGGAGGGAAGTTTTGCGAAGCAAAACCCGGATGCAGGGGTGGCCTTCTTTTTGGTTACTTTTTCTTGGCCACACAAGAAAAAGTGACTCGCCCAGCAGGGCGAAACCAATGCCTCAGCCAACCCTGCCAACGGCTGTAACCGCGCGGACCCAGAGCCCAAAAGCTTCGCGGTCAAGACCGCTCCCACAAACAGCACAACCAAAGCTGCCGCTCGCCACTCGGCCAAGCAGCGCACAAGCCCTCACCTCCCAGGTGCCCCAATGCTGACCCCCGACACCGCCGTCAACATCGTCTCCAACGCCATCCACGTCATCGTGCTGGTGGTCTGCGTGCTGGTGGTGCCGAGCCTGCTCGGCGGCTTGCTGATCAGCATTTTCCAGGCCGCTACCCAGATCAACGAACAGATGCTGAGCTTCCTCCCCCGCCTGCTGATCACCCTCGGCATGCTGGTGTTCGCCGGACACTGGATCCTGCGCACCTTCAGCGATCTGTTCATCGAAACCTTCACCCAAGCCGGGCGGCTGGTCGGTTAGCCGTGGGCAATGAACCCATCATGCAGGTCGGCCAATACCTGCAATCGTTGCTGGGCTACTGGTGGCCGTTCTGCCGGATCATGGCCGTGTTCAGCCTGGCGCCGATGTTCAGCCACAAGTCGCTGAGCGTGCGGGTGCGCGTGCTGCTGGCGATCGCGCTGACCGTGGTGCTCACCGCCGCGCTACCGGCGACCGTGCCCATCGACCCGCTGTCGATGAAGGGCATCCTCACGGCGTTTGAACAGATCGCCATGGGCCTGCTGCTGGGCGTGGCGCTGATGCTGGTGTTCACCGTGTTCACCCTGATCGGTGACATCGTCTCCACCCAGCTCGGCCTGTCCATGGCGGTCTTCAACGACCCCATGAACGGCGTGTCCTCGGCCTCGATCGTCTACCAGCTGTACTTCATCCTGCTGGCGCTGCTGTTCTTCGCCACCGACGGCCACCTGGTGATCGTCACCATCATCTACCAGAGCTTCATCTTCTGGCCGATCGGCAGCGGCATTCACTTCGACGGCCTGCAAACCATCGCGTTGTCGCTGAGTTGGGTGATTTCCGCGGCCCTGCTGATCGCCCTGCCCATCGTCTTCTGCATGACGCTGGTGCAGTTCTGCTTTGGCCTGCTCAACCGCATTTCGCCGGCGATGAACCTGTTCTCGCTGGGCTTTCCAATGGCGATCATCGCCGGGCTGACGCTGATCTACCTGACGCTGCCGAACCTGTCGGAAGCCTACCTGCACCTGACCCGCGAGTTGCTCGGCAACATCGGTGAGATCTTGCGGAGCGGCCGCAATGTCTGAGAACAGCACCCAAGACAAGACAGAAGAGGCCTCCGAGCAGAAACTCAAGAAGAGTCGCGACGATGGCCAGGTCACCCGTTCCAAGGACGTCGCCACCACCGTCTCGTTGCTGGCGACGCTGCTGGTGTTGAAGTTCAGCCTTGGTTTCTTTTTCGATGGCCTGCAGCAGGCGTTCAGCTACTCGTACATCAACTTTCATCACAGCGAGATGACGCTCGATGATCTGCAGCTGATCCTCACCCACAACCTGCTGGTGTTCATCAGCGTGCTGCTGCCGTTGCTGGTGACGCCGATCCTGGTCATTGCTTTCGCCCTGGTGCCGGGCGGCTGGGTGTTCGCGTCGAAGAACTTCGCCCCCAAGTTCAGCAAACTCAACCCGATTACTGGCCTGGGGCGGATGATTGGGGCGCAGAACTGGACCGAGTTGTTCAAGTCGCTGCTAAAGATCACCGCCTTGCTCGGCGTCGCCGTTGGCCAGCTCTATTACGCCGCGCCCAAGTTGATCGCTTTGCAGCGCACTGACATCAGCAACGCCATCGGCAGTGCCTTTTCGCTGACCTTCGATCTGGCGATCGCGCTGCTGACGGTGTTCCTGCTGTTCTCGCTGATCGATATCCCGCTGCAGCGCTTCTTCTTCCTGAAGAAAATGCGCATGACCAAGCAGGAGCGCAAGGAAGAACACAAGAACCAGGAAGGCCGGCCCGAGGTGAAGGCGCGGATCAAGCAGTTGCAGCGCCAGCTGGCCCAGCGGCAGATCAGCCGGGTGATCAAGGACGCCGATGTGGTGATCGTCAACCCGACGCATTACGCCGTGGCGCTCAAGTACGACCCCAAGAAGGCCGAAACACCCTTCGTCATCGCCCGCGGCGTCGATGAAACCGCGCTGTACATCCGCAAGCTGGCTCAGGCCAACAACCTGGAAGTGGTCGAGCTGCCGCCGCTGGCGCGGGCGATCTACTTCAGCACCCAGGTCAACCAGCAGATTCCGGCGCCGCTCTACACCGCGGTGGCCCACGTACTTACTTACATCCTCCAGCTCAAAGCCTGGAAACAGGGCCGCCGGGCCAAGCCCAGGCTGGCCAGCGACATTCATATTCCCGAAGAACTGTTCAACCGAGCGCGATCATGAGCCTGATTCAGAAACTGACCCCGACCTTCAGCAGCGGTCGGATTGGGATCCCGCTGATCATCCTGTCGATCCTGGCGATGATCATCCTGCCGCTGCCGCCGCAGCTGCTGGACGTGCTGTTCACCTTCAACATCGCGATGTCGATCCTGGTGCTGCTGGTCAGCGTGTCATCGAAAAGTCCGCTGGATTTCTCGCTGTTCCCGACAGTGATCCTGATCACCACGCTGATGCGCCTGACGCTCAACGTCGCGTCTACGCGCGTGGTGCTGCTCGAAGGTCATACCGGCACGGGCGCGGCGGGCAAGGTGATCGAAGCCTTTGGTGAGGTGGTCATCGGCGGCAACTTCATCGTCGGTCTGGTGGTGTTCATCATCCTGATGATCATCAACTTCATCGTCATCACCAAGGGTGGCGAGCGGATCTCGGAAGTCACCGCGCGCTTCACCCTGGACGCCCTGCCGGGCAAGCAGATGGCCATCGACGCCGACCTCAACGCCGGCCTGGTGACCAACGAAGAAGCCAAGGCGCGCCGTCAGGAAGTGGCCAAGGAAGCCGACTTCTACGGCGCGATGGATGGTGCCTCGAAGTTCGTTCGCGGCGATGCGGTCGCCGGCATCCTGATCCTCTTGATCAACCTGTTCGGTGGTTTCGCCATCGGCGTGTTCGTCCATGGCCTGGCGGCCGGCGAAGCCTTCAAGCAGTACGCCCTGCTAACCATCGGTGACGGCCTGGTGGCGCAGATCCCGGCGCTGCTGCTGTCCACCGCTGCGGCAATCATCGTCACCCGGATCAACGAGTCCAGCGACATCACCAGCCAGGTCCAGCGCCAGCTGCTGGCCAACCCAGCCTCGCTGTATACCGTGGCCGGCATCCTCTTCGTGCTCGGCCTGGTGCCGGGCATGCCGCATCTGGCGTTCATCGGTTTTGCTGCGCTGATCGGTTTCATCGGCTGGCGGGTGTCGCTGCACGAGCCGCCGGCCGCTGGCGCCGATCTCAAGGACATCCAGGCCATCGGCCAGGCGATGGACAAGGAAAAGGCGCAGACGCTGGCCTGGGAAGACATCCCGCTGGTCGAGCGACTGTCGATTTCGCTGGGCTACAAGCTGGTCGGGCTGGTCAACGAAGCCTCCGGCGCGCCACTGCCGGCGCGGGTGCGCGGGGTGCGGCAGACGCTGTCCGAGCACCTGGGCTTCCTGCTGCCGGAAGTGCAGATTCGCGACAGCTTGCGGCTCAAGGCTTCGCAATACGACATCTACATCAATGGCGAGAAGATCGACGGCGCCGAGCTGCACGCCGACCGCCTGATGGCCATTCCGTCGCCGGAACTCTACGGCGAGATCGACGGCATCCTCGGCACCGATCCGGCCTACCGCATGCAGGTGGTCTGGATTCAGCCGTCGGACAAATCCCGCGCGCTGAACCTCGGTTATCAGGTCATCGACTGTGCCAGCGTGGTCGCCACGCACCTGAACAAGGTGGTGCGCGAGCATTTGCCGGACCTGTTCAAGCACGACGACGTCGAGCACCTGATGCAGCGCCTGACGCTGCAGGCTCCGAGGCTCGCCGAAAGCCTCAAGGGCGCGCTGACCTACACCCAGCAGATGCGCGTCTACCGGCAGCTGTTGCTGGAAGAGGTGCCGCTGCGCGACATCGAAACCATCGCCAGCACCCTGCTCGAATGCAGCGAAACCACCAAGGACCCGGTGCTGCTGGCCGCCGACGTGCGCTATGCCCTGCGCCGCAGCATCGTCTCGATGATTGCAGGAGACCGTCGTGAACTGGCGGTGTTCGTGCTGGAAAATGCGCTGGAAAACACGCTGCTCAATGCCCTGGCGATCGCCCAGCAGGCTGGTCAGGTGAGCCTGGACAACATTCCGGTGGAGCCGAGCCTGCTCAACCAGCTGCAGAACAGCATGCCGGTGGTAAAGGAAAAGCTGCGCAAGGACGGCCACCCGCCGATCCTCACCGTGATGCCACAGCTGCGCCCGCTGCTGTCGCGCTACGCACGGGTGTTCAGCCCGGGGTTGCACGTGCTGTCGCAGAACGAAATTCCGGATCGCGTCGGGGTAAATATCCTCGGGACGCTGGGTTAATCAGTCGGGGCCTCTCGATTGAACGAGGGCTGCGCGTTCCGCCGCTCGGCTTCATGTAGAGCGGCCTCTGGTCGCGATCCAAGGGCACCTGCATGGCTGTGGTCCGGCGTGGCTTTGGATCGCAAGCAGAGCTTGCTCCTACATGAAGCGGGCGTGGTGTGTCTGTTGGCTCAGGTGCCGCTTTTTGTAGGAGCGGCCTCTGGTCGCGACCCAAGGGCACCTGCGTGGCTGTGGTCCTGCATGGCTTTGGGTCGCAAGCAGAGCTTGCTCCTACATGAAGCGTGCGTGGTGTGTCTGTTGGCTCAGGTGCCGCTTTTTGTAGGAGCGGCCTCTGGTCGCGACCCAGGGGCGAGCGCATGGCTGTGGTCCGGCGTGGCTTTGGATCGCAAGCAGAGCTTGCTCCTACATGAAGCGGGCGTGGCGTGTCTGTTGGCTCAGGTGCCGCTTTTTGTAGGAGCGGCCTCTGGTCGCGACCCAAGGGCACCTGCGTGGCTGTGGTCCTGCATGGCTTTGGGTCGCAAGCAGAGCTTGCTCCTACACAGGCAGCGCGTGGTGTGTCTGTTGGCTCAGGGGCCGCTTTTGTAAGAGCGGCCTCTGGTCGCGATCCAAGGGCCAGCGCATGGCTGTGGTCCGGCGTGGCTGCGGATCGCAAGCAGAGCTTGCTCCTACATGAAGCGTGCGTGGTGTGTCTGCTGGCTCAGCGGCCGCTTTTGTAGGAGCGGCCTCTGGTCGCGATCCGAGGGCCAGCGCATGGCTGTGGTCCGGCGTGGCTGCGAGTCGCAAGCAGAGCTGGCTCCTACAGGGTTGGTTATAGATGCTCTGCCAGGAACACTAGGCTCCGCCCGTGTGCCAGCGCGGCGGCGTTCTGGTTGTAGGCCGGCCGTGCCCAGCAGTTGAAGCCATGGTCGACGCCCGGGTAGGTCTCGATCTGCGCCTGGCCGACCTGGGCCATTTTTTCCCGCACGGCGGCGACCGCGTCGCTGTCGATGTGGTCGTCCTCCTCGGCGAAGTGGAACAGCGTCGGGCAGGTGATCCGCTCGGCCTGGTCCAGGCGCTTCTCGATGCTGCCGGGGTAGTAACATATCGCCGCGTCGACGCCTGAGTTCGCTGCCAGCAGGTAGGACAGCACGCCGCCCATGCAGTAGCCCACCGAGGCTACGCGTCCATTGCAGTCGTCCCGCTCACGTAGCAGCTCGGCGCTGCGGCGCAGGTCGTCAATGGCAAGGTCGAAGTCCAGTGCCTTCATCAGGGCAAACGCCCGCTCCCAGTCGTCACCGTCATAGCCGAGCTGGATGCCCGGCTCGCTGCGCCAGAACAGGTCCGGGGCCAGTACCACGTAGCCATCGGACGCGTACTGATCGGCGACCGACTGGATGTGCGCGTTCACTCCGAAGATTTCCTGGATCAGCACGATACCGGGGCCATGGCCGGCCGGCGGCAGCGCCAGGTAGCCCTTGAAGGTTTTGCCGTCTTGCGCGGGAATGTCGATCCACTGTGAAGTCATGTTCGTCTCCTCTGGCATGATTGCTTGCAGCACGAGATGCCGAACCCGGCAAAGGGTCGCCGCAATGGCTTGCGACACGACCCATCCGTCAGAGTTCGCCATCGATCGAGCCCTGCGGCCAGCCCGCACACCGTCGAGGTGCAGACATTCACGGGAACGAATCCCGGCACCCACCGGGTCGAACCCCTATCCACGTCCATCCGTAACCCGCGAGGACTCGCCGATGCCCCATGGCCCCGCCGCCATCCAGCCGAGCCAGGACACCGAAGGGCGGCGCCTGAACCGCAAGGTCGCCTGGCGTCTGATTCCGTTTCTCTGCTGTTGCTACCTGGCCGCCTATCTGGACCGCATCAACGTCGGCTTCGCCAAGCTGCAGATGGCCGACCAGTTGCAGCTCAGCGATGCGGCGTTCGGTCTCGGTGCTGGTCTGTTCTTCGTCGGCTACATCCTCTTCGAGGTGCCGAGCAACCTGATCCTAAAACGCGTCGGGGCGCGGGTCTGGATTGCGCGGATCATGGTCAGTTGGGGCGTGCTTTCGGCGTGCACCTTACTGGTCACCACGCCTGCCCAGTTCTACGTGCTGCGCCTGCTGCTGGGCATCGCCGAGGCCGGTTTCCTGCCGGGTGTACTGTATTACCTGACGCTGTGGTTCCCGACCCACCGGCGCGGACGGATGATCGCGCTGTTCATGATCGGGCTGCCGCTGTCCAGCGTCATCGGTGCGCCGCTGTCGGGCTGGATCCTCGAAGCCTTCGACGGACTCCAGGGCCTGCGCGGCTGGCAGTGGCTGTTCCTGCTCGAGGGCGTGCCCAGCGTGTTGCTCGGGCTGCTGGCGTTACGGCTGCTTCCCGAAGGGCCACAGGACGCCGAATGGCTGGACCTGCGCGAACAGGGCCATCTTCTGCGCGACCTGACGGTGGACGAGGCGCAGAGCCCGGCCAGCGGAGACAGCTTTCGCCAGGGCTTTTTCAACCTGAAGGTGTGGATGCTCGGCGGCATCGATTTTGCGATCCTGCTCAGCGCTTACGCCATGGGTTTCTGGATGCCGACCTTCATTCGCCAGGCCGGCGTCGCCGATGCGTCCGATATCGGCCTGCTGACGGCGCTGCCAAGCATCGCCGCGGTGGTCGGCATGCTCGCGCTCGGGGCCAGCTCCGACCGGTTCCGCGAGCGCCGCTGGCACATCATCCTGCCATTCTGGATTGGCGCCGCCGCCATGGCGGCCAGTACTGCGTTCACCGACAACGTGGTGGCAACGGTGCTGCTGTTCTCCATCGCCCAGACGGCGATCATCGGCGCGGTTCCGGTGTTCTTCAGCCTGCCGGCAACCTTCCTCACCGGCACCGCGGCGGCGACCGGTTTCGCCCTGGCCTGCTCCTTGGCGAACATCGCCGGCCTGGTGAGCAACACCCTGATCGGGTTCGCGCTGGACATCACGGGCCGCAGCGGCGGCGCCCTGCTGTTCTTCGCCGCCTGCCTCGTGCTGGGCTCGCTGCTGGTGGTCGCGCTACCGGCCAAGGTGGTCAATCGCTAGGCTCAACGGCGCCTGGGCAGTAACCGGCCAACCAGTTCGATGAAGGCCGGGCTCGGCCGATCGAGCGAGAAGCCCATCTCGAAGGCGTCGCGGCGCGAATCCTTGCGCACCCACTGGCAGATCACCACGACATGGACCTCGCGCAACCGCTCGCCCTCGTCGGGCACGTGCACAATCATCTCGTAGCAACCGCTCACGCCAAGCGGCTGCTTGGCCACCAGGCGCAGGCCGCCCATCGACAGGTCGGCGAGATAGCCCATGGGCTCACCGCTAAGGTGATTGGTCACCAGGATTCGGCTGAGGTGACGAAAGCTGAGGCGGGAGTGTTGGCGCATGGAGGGCTCGGCTGTCTCGTTCGACCGCTAGGTATCGGAGCGGAACGGGTCCGGCGCCGACCATTGGTTGCTCAGAGGCAGCAGGCGACCGCAAATGGCCGAACATTAAGCCGGCCACGGTATTTTTTAACGCAAGGGCAAACCGACGTGGTCGTGACCGCCGTTGCCCTGGTCTGCCAGCGGGTCGGGCCGCTAGCGTTCCTCGCGCGGCTGGCGAGCAGGGTCGTCGCTGACCTCTTCGGCCATGTCCTTGGGCACGTTGTAGGCGCCCCCCGGCACGTCATCGCGATCGCCGCCGGCGACCTCACCGTTGCGTACGCGCTCGGTTCCCGCGCCGCTCGCCTGCTCGCCACGCTCGCCTTTGCGGTCTTCGATGGTCTCGAGGTTTTCCTTGCCGCGTTCGGTTGGGTTCATGAAGGTCTCCTGCGTCTGGATGTGGATAGGGCCCGTCAAGGTAGGAAGGCCGACATTGGCAGAAGTTGCATACCGATCGCCACGCATCGATGGTCGGCCATTCGGCAGAAGCGCTGAACTAAATTCTGCTCGCCATGGCCCAAAAACCATCAGGGGACGACCCTCACTGCCGCCGTGTGAATGTATGCAATTGACCCGAAGCCTGCCCGTAACCGCCGTTCCCGTTAGCATCGAGACGGCCGCGTCCGCCAGGTCGCTTTACTTCGCCCTGCTGGACACGCCCGAGCGCGAGGAGGTCCGTAGCCAGGCGGCCGAATACCTGACCACTCAGCTGGAGATCGCCGCCCGCCTGCCCTGCGATCTTCCGCAGCAGCCGTCCGGCCTCGACGAATGGCTGGACTCCCATGTCGCCAGGGTCGGTGGCGAGTACCAGGGCTATCTCGATGCCCGCCGTGCCGGCGCCCCGCGTCGCTATTTCATCAGCAAGGCCCACGCGCTGCATTTCCTGCGCGGCGTGGCGCCGACCAAGCTGGTCGACGGCGCCTGGCTCTATGGCCTGCTGCATCACTGGGACGACGCGCGTTTCACCGCGCTGATCCAGACTTACCTGGAGGAGCTCGGCGAAGGGCAGCCGGAGAAGAACCATGTGGTGCTGTACCGCAAGCTGCTCGCCAGCCAGGGGTGCGACGACTGGCAGAGCCTGGACGACGACAACTTCGTCCAGGGCGCGATCCAGCTGGCCTTGGCCGAGCACGCCGAGCAGTTCCTGCCGGAAGTCATCGGCTTCAACCTGGGCTACGAGCAGCTGCCGCTGCACCTGCTGATCAGTGCTTACGAACTCACCGAACTGGGCATCGACCCTTATTACTTCACCCTGCATGTGACGGTCGACAACGCCGACAACGGCCACGCGAAAAAGGCCATCCAGGGCCTTCTCGCCGCCTGGCCGCAGGTGGGCGACAGCGAAGAATTCTATCGCCGGGTAATGAACGGTTACCGCCTCAACGACCTGGGCGCCAGCACGGTTTCGGTGATCGCCGGGTTCGATCCGGAGCAGGAAGTGCTACGCGTGCTGGAAAAGAAGGCCGGGGTCGGTCAGTTCGTGCATTCGGATTACTGCCGCTTCGACGGCTACACGGTCAACCAGTGGCTGGCGGAGCCGGAGCGGATTAGCCAGTTCCTCGAGACCCTGCAGCGTCGCGGCTGGATCAAGCGCCACGCCGACCCGCAGCTCAGCCGCTTCTGGCAGTTGATCACCGGTGAGCAGGGGCCCATGTTCGGTGTCTTCAGCGCCCATGAGCAGCAGCTGATCCATGACTGGATCGCCGGTGACTGGCTGGCAGAGCAGGCGCCAGCCCGCGGCCGACCACGCCCCACACCGGTCCCGCGTCCGCACGCAGTGAACGAGCCCCCCTCGCAGGCCACTCCTGCGCCTGAACAGAATCATGTCGTGAGCGACTTCGACCAGGAAACCCAACTGCTGGAAGCGCAACTGGCGCAACTGCCGACCCGCGAGGCACGCATGCGTCACCTGCTGCCGCTGCTGGCCCCGAGTCGCCACCACAGCGCCGCCGGCCTGTTGGCTACCCGGCGCTTTACCGGACTTTTCAATTGAAGGCGAAACCTCGCCAGGGAAGCGAAACACATGACCACTGAAACAGCCCAGGACCGCGCACTGCTGCAGCTGGCGCAGGCGCTACGCGAGCGCGGCTATCACTTCATCACTCCCACGCCGCTGACTCACGAGCGGGTCAACGCCCGGGTCGAAAACCAGCTGGCGAAGGACCTGGCCGGCGTCTTTGGTTGGAGCCGGTCCTTCCAGCACGAGCTGCTGCCCTCTTCGATCTTCAGCCTGATGGATCAGGCGGGCGTGCTTGCGCCTTGCGATTCGCGCTGGCGCAGCCGGGTGCGGCTATCGAGCCTCGACGGTCAGTTGTTCGTGCATTCGGCCTATCCCACCGACGCGGCGGACGCGGTGTTCTTCGGCCCGGATACTTATCGCTTCGCCAACGCCATCCAGGCCCATCTGAACAACCACAAAGGACATATCGGTCGCGCCGTGGACATCGGTTGCGGCTCGGGCGCGGGCGCCATCCTGACGGCATTGGCGCGGCCTCAGGCGGAGGTGCTGGCGGTGGACATCAACCCGTCGGCGCTGCGCATGACCCGTATCAACGCGGCACTGGCCGGAGCCGACAACCTCAAAGCGCGCCACAGCGACCTGCTCAATGACGTCGACGGCGAATTCGACCTGATCCTGGCCAACCCACCCTACCTGGTCGATCCGGACGAGCGTGCATATCGCCATGGTGGCGGTCCCCTCGGGGCCGGGCTGTCCCTGGCGATTTTCGACAGTGCGCTGCAGCGGCTCGCCCCGTGCGGCACTTTGCTGCTCTATACCGGCGTGGCGATGCACGGCAATCAAGACCCGTTCCACCGCGAAATCGAACAACGCCTCGAAGGCCGCGGGCTGGAATGGCGATACCGTGAAGTCGACCCAGACGTCTTCGGTGAGGAACTGCTCGATGGCGCCTATACCGAATGCGACCGGATCGCCGCGGTCGTGTTGGAAGTGACGCGTCCGGCGGGCTGAACATTACCGAGTGGAAAACGCTTCGCGGTTTTCCACGGGGTGGCCATCCACCCTACCACCGGCCCAGGCGTACCAGGACCTCCATATGGGCAGCAGATCCGTAGGATGGGTGCAACCCATCGACCCGAGCTGCCCATCTAGACCGGCAACAGCACCAGACACGCCGACAGGGTGAGCAGAGAGCCGAGCGTCGATAGCAGCACCACGCGCGACACGCGGGACGCCTCGCGGCCATAGAATTCGGCGAGCATGTAAGGCCCGGTGCCGGTGGGCAGCGCGCTCAGCAACAGCGCGGAATAAGCCCACAGCGCCGGCAGCTCGAAGACCTGGAACGCCAGGAACCAGGTGATCAGCGGCTGGACCACCAGCTTCAGCGTGACCAACGGCCATACGCCGCCGATCTTGCCGCCCGGCTGCGGCTGCGCAAGGAACAACCCCAGCGACACCAACGCACAGGGCGCAGCCGCCGCGCCGAGCAACTTCAGCAACGTCGCCAACGGCACCGGCAGTTCCAGTCCGCCCGCCGCCCACAACCCACCCAGCATCGGCGCTACCACCAGCGGGTTACGCAGCAGCGCGACGCTGACCTTGCGCAGCGTCCGGCTGAAGCCCTGCCCGGCGTGCAATCCGGTTTCCACGCAGGCCAGCGCGATGGCGAACAGCACACACACCACGATGATCGAGGCCACCATTGCCGGCTGCAGCGCTTCGTCACCGAGCACCAGCATGCACAACGGAATGCCGATATAACCGGTATTGGCGTAGGACGCGCCGAGCGCATCGAGGCTGGCGTCGGCCAAAAGCTGCCTCTGCCACAGTCGATAACCGAGCGTGAAGCCGAAGACGCCGAGGCAGCCCACCGAGAACGCGGTGATAAAGCCCGGCTGCCAAAGCTGCTGCCAGGTAGAATTGGCGACGACGCTGAACAGCAGCGCCGGCAACCCCAGCCAGACCACGAACCGGTTCAGCTCGGAGGCCCCGGTCGGGCCCATGCGCCCGGTGCGGCGACACAGGTAGCCCAGGAAGATCAGCGCAAAGACCGGCAGAACGACATTGACGACGGCGGACATGGACTCTCAGCGGCAGGTTGGCCGCCAGTAGGCTGGCGGTGCGGGGAAGGCAGTGGCCGGAACGGACCGGTTGCAGACCTTAGCAAGAAATGGATCTTCGCGGGTTGTGGGCTCGTCAGGGTGCTCTTGGATTTGCTCAAGCGGAATCGAGCTGATTGATAGCGCGGTTTCGCCTTGGAGGGCGATGGGCTTCGCCCATCCTACTGACTGTGCTTGCCCTCAATCGCAATCGAGACCGCTCCTACGGGGGTTGATGCTGCTCTCTTTCACGGTCAAGACCGCTCCCACAGGGGTTAGTGCCGGCACTCTTCGCGGTCGAGACCGCTCCTACAAAGGGCTGGTGCTTGCAGGTGAGGCCGTGCGCGCGGCATCGCTCTTGTGGGAGCGGTCTTGACCGCGAGTTTTTCAGCGAAACGGCGCTATCAGGTAATTCAGTCATCCACATCAGAGGTCCATTCAGGCACGCGGCGATCCTCCAACCCATAGGCCTCTGCTCAATGCAACAGCGTCGACGGACTGTATCCATTGACGGGCCCGCACCTGAGTACTCCCCCGAAGCAATCGAGCCATTCGCGGTCAAGACCGCTCCCACAGGGGTTAGTGCTGGCACTCTTACGGTCGAGACCGCTCCTACTGAGGGCTGGTGCTTGCGGGTGAGGCTGTGCGCGCGGCATCGCTTTTGTGGGAGCGGTCTTGACCGCGAGTTTTTCAGCGAAGCCGCGCTATTACGCAATGGGCCACCGGTATCGAGCGCCCATCCCAAGCGGCGATGGTTCCCTCAACCGTCAACCCTCAGCCTCAATGCAACAGCATCGACGAACTATACCCATTCGGCTCGGCGCGCCCTGCCGCGAACTCCGCTTCGACCCGTCCTCGCATGGCATCGGTGCCCTGCGGAAAGCCGCTACGATCGCTGTAATCCCACTCGGTCACCAGTTGGCTTTCGCTCGCCAGGCCCTTGGCACAGGAAATATCCAGCGCGGTGATGCCAGCCACAGCGCCCGCGGCGATGGCCGCGTTGACCTGTTCGGTGCCATTCTCGATGCTCAGGCCCAGGCCGACGAGGTCCAGCGCGTCGCCACCGATACGCCCGTAAATCCAGGGCTTGGGATCGTCGGTAAGCAGCAGGCCAACGCCGGTGGCAATCTCCCGCGCCCCGCAGGCGCGGATCAGCCCTTCGTTGCCGGGCACGCCGAGAAACCGCGCCAGCTTGCCCGGCATCAGCACTTCGGCCAGCCCCAGCCCGATGCTGAACCAGCCGAGGCCACGGGCCAGCGTGCGGGCTGAATGGTTGGTACGGGTAACACGATGTGGAACGCTCATGGGAATACCTCCTCAGGAGCCGCCTCACGTCGCGAGACGGCGCTATCGGGCCCTGTGAAAACATCGCAAGCGAAACTCAGGCAAGGCGATCAGCCGAGCGCAGCCGTTTGCACAGGGTCTGGCTCAGGGTTTGAGAACGACCTTGATGCAGCCGTCATGCTTGTCTCGGAAGGTCTTGTACATCTCCGGACCCTGCTCGAGGCTGACGCTGTGGGTGATGACGAAGGAGGGATCGATCTGGCCTTCCTGAATCCGCTTGAGCAGATCATCGGTCCAGCGGTTGACGTGGGTCTGGCCCATGCGGAAGGTCAGCGCCTTGTTCATCGCCGCGCCGAACGGGATCTTGTCGATCAGGCCGCCATAGACGCCAGGAATCGAAATGATGCCGCCCGGCCGGCAGACGTAGATCATCTCGCGCAGCACGTGGGGCCGGTCGGTTTCCATCATCAGCGCCTGCTTGGCGCGGTCGTACATGGAATCCACCGAGCGCGCCGCATGCGCCTCCATGCCCACCGAGTCGATGCACTTGTCCGGCCCCTTGCCGCGGGTCAGTTCCTTCAGACGCTCGAGCACGCTCTCCTCATCGAAGTTGATGGTGATGGCGCCGCCGGCGCGGGCCATGGACAGCCGCTCGGGCACATGATCGATGCAGATGACCTGCTCGGCACCCATCATCAGCGCGCTGCGAATGGCGAACTGGCCGACCGGCCCCGCGCCCCACACGGCCACGGTGTCGGTGGGCTGGATGTCGCATTGCGCTGCGGCCTGCCAGCCGGTGGGCAGGATGTCACCGAGAAACAGCACCTGCTCGTCGGTCATCCCGTCGGGGATCACGACCGGGCCGACATCGGCATAGGGCACACGAACGAACTCGGCCTGGCCGCCGGCGTAACCGCCGGTCAGGTGGGTGTAGCCATACAGGCCGGCGGTGGTGTGGCCGAAGACCTTGTCGGCCACGTCCTTGTTGCGGTTGGTGCGCTCGCACACGGAGAAGTTGCCCCGGCGGCACTGATCGCACTCGCCGCAGACGATGGTGAAGGGCACCACCACGCGGTCGCCGACCTTGAGCTTCTTGTTCGCCGAGCCGACTTCCATGACCTCGCCCATGAACTCGTGGCCCATGATGTCGCCGTGCTGCATGCCGGGCATGAAACCGTCGTAGAGGTGCAGGTCGGAGCCGCAGATGGCGCAGGACGACACTTTGATGATGGCGTCACGGGGATCTTCGATCGTTGGATCAGGGACGTGGTTGTCACAGCGGATGTCGTGCTTACCGTGCCAGCGAAGGGCTCTCATGGGGAAAAATCTCCTGCTTCGGTGTTCGAAAACGCCGCCGTGGTGGTTCTTCCTGATGTCTTCGCCGCGCTGCGGCAGTTGCTCCTGACCCACTGCTGCCACGCGGCAGGGTGTGTGGCGTGCGTGCTATCAGAGTATTAGTAAGCACGATGGCGGCAGAGTTGCGGGAAATGACCGCGAATCCGGCGGATTGCCGACGGGCTGTCGTCTGCGGGTTGGCATCATGAGATCGCGAAGGGGCTTCGCAGTGCTGCTTCGAGGTCGAACCACACCGGACCTGTGGGAGCGGTCTCGACCGCGAATTGGGTGGCCACCCCGCGAGCGTCAACGCCTGACTAAGTAGGCCTCGCGGCCCGATATCGCTTGAATAAAAACGAACCCGTCATCCGTGTCTCACTTCATTCGCGGTCGAGACCGCTCCCACGAAAGCACCGTGGCGAAGCAGCCCGGTCCTGCAAAAAGCTGACGCGAGCGAGCGTGCTCGCGGAAAGGGGCGGGCGCGGTTTGGATGTCGTACAGCGCGCCCAAGCCGACTCCGACGCGATGCAAAACTATTAGCCCTTGCCCGGGCGGATACCGGCGTAGCCGTTACGATAGCTGGCGTATTTCGGCACCCAACCCAGCGCCCGCGCCCGGGTGTTGCGGCAGCGCTTGCTGCCGGCGCGACGGGTCATGCTCTGCTCGGCCCACTGGGTCACACCGAGGCGCTCGCGCAGCCAGTCGACGACCTCATGCAGCGGCGCCGGGTCATCGTCGACACCCAGGTAGCAATCTTCCAGGTCACCACCGGCGTGATCGGTCTGTAGCAGGCAGGCCAACAGCGCCGCGGCGTCGTCACGATGGATTCGGTTGCTGTACTGCGGGGGCTCACGGTCGACCCGCAGGCCGGCGCGCACCTGATTCTGCATCCACGGCCGGGCCGGATCGTACAAACCCGCCATGCGCACCCGGGTGGCCGGAATCCCGCTGTCCAGCGCCAGCTGCTCGGCCTCGAGCATCACCCGGCCGGTGTAGCCGGCGGGCTCGGTGGGCGATGTTTCGTCGATCCAGCCTCCGTCGTTCTGCGCATAGACACCCGTGCTGGACACGAACAGAAGCCGTTTGGGCCGCTGGCCGCGCTGTTGCAGCCAGCCGAGCACGTTGCGCAGGCCGTCGACATAGGCCGACCGGTATCCCGGCTCGTCATGTTGGCTGGCCGAAGCGGCATAGACCAGGTAATCCAGCGTGCCGTTGGGCCAGCTGCGCGGCACCTCCGGGGCCGACAGGTCGCCCTTGACCGGCAAGATGGGTACCGGCAAGTCCGCCGCCTGGCGGCGCAGGCCATAGACCGTCCAGCCCGCCCGGCTGAGTTGCAATCCGAGACGAATACCCACGTCGCCGCAGCCGGCGATCATTACCGAAGGTCGAGTTGCCATGGCGGTTGCTCCATAACCGTGCGGGCCACCGATTCGGCCCGCGTGGATGAAGTGTAACGCTGCCGCGAATCGGCCGCCGATCAGCTTTGAAGGAACGGCTGGCAGCCAGTTGGTTCGAACACGAGCAAAGGCTATGCTAGCCGGCACTCTGATGGAATAACGCTATGACACTGACCGAACTGCGCTACATCGTTACGCTCGCCCAGGAATCTCACTTCGGCCGCGCCGCCGAACGTTGCCACGTCAGCCAGCCCACCTTGTCGGTCGGGGTGAAGAAGCTCGAGGACGAGCTTGGCGTGCTGATCTTCGAGCGGACCAAGAGCGCAGTACGGCTGACCCCGGTGGGCGAGGGCATCGTCACCCAGGCGCAGAAGGTGCTGGAGCAGGCGCAGAGCATTCGTGAACTGGCCCAGGCCGGCAAGAACCAGCTGGCCTCGCCGCTGAAGGTCGGTGCCATCTATACCGTCGGCCCCTACATGTTCCCGCACCTGATCCCGCAGCTGCATCGCGTGGCGCCGGACATGCCGCTGTATATCGAAGAGAATTTCACCCACATCCTGCGTGACAAGCTGCGCACCGGCGAGCTGGACGCGATCATCATCGCGCTGCCGTTCCAGGAAGCCGACGTGCTGACCTTGCCGCTGTATGACGAGCCGTTCTACGTGCTGATGCCAGCCAACCATCCCTGGTCGAAAAAGCAAACCATCGACGCGGAAATGCTCAACGACAAGAGCCTGCTGCTGCTCGGCGAAGGCCACTGCTTCCGTGATCAGGTGCTCGAAGCCTGCCCGACCACCCGCAAGGGCGAGGCGCCCAGCCACACCACGGTGGAGTCGTCGTCGCTGGAGACCATCCGCCACATGGTCGCCTCCGGCCTCGGCGTGTCGATCCTGCCGCTGTCGGCGGTCGATAGCCATCACTACTCCCCGGGCGTGCTGGACATTCGCCCGATGACCGCGCCGGTGCCGTTCCGCACCGTGGCGATCGCCTGGCGCGCCAGCTTCCCGCGGCCGAAGGCCATCGAGGTGCTGGCCGACTCCATCCGCCTGTGCTCGGTCGCCAAACCCGCGGCGGCGAACGCCTGAGCCGATGAGCGAACTGGCGGCGGTGCCGGTTACCGCAATCAAGGGCGTCGGCGCCGCGCTGGCCGAAAAGCTGGCCAAGGTCGGCCTGGAAACCCTCCAGGACCTGCTGTTCCACCTGCCGTTGCGCTATCAGGACCGCACCCGCATCGTGCCGATCGGTGCGCTGCGTCCGGGCCAGGACGCGGTGGTCGAAGGCACGGTGACCGGTGCCGATATCGTCATGGGCCGGCGGCGCAGCCTGCTGGTGCGCCTGCATGACGGTAGCGGCAGCCTCAGCCTGCGCTTCTATCACTTCAGCCAGGCGCAGAAGGAAGCCCTCAAGCGCGGTACCCAGGTGCGCTGCTATGGCGAGGCCAGGCCGGGCGCCTCAGGTCTTGAGATCTACCACCCCGAATACCGCGCCCTGACCGACAGCGAGCCGGTTGCCGTCGAGCAGACGCTGACACCGATCTACCCGACCACCGAAGGCCTGACCCAGCAGCGTCTGCGCCAGCTGACCGCTCAGGCGCTGGCGCGGCTCGGCCCGCACAGCCTGCCCGACTGGCTCCCCGACGAGCTGACCCGCGACTATCGGCTGGCCAAGCTGGACGAAGCGATCCGCTACCTGCATCGGCCACCGCCGGATGCCGATCTGGAAGAGCTCGCCGAAGGCCGCCACTGGGCGCAGCACCGGCTGGCGTTCGAGGAGTTGCTGACTCACCAACTGTCGATGCAACGCCTGCGCGAGAGCAGCCGCGCGCAGCACGCGCCGCCGCTGCCAGCGGCGCGCGAGCTGCCGCAGCGCTATCTGCAGAACCTCGGTTTCCAGCCCACCGGCGCGCAGCAGCGGGTTGGCGCCGAAATCGCCTATGACCTGGCCCAGGACGAGCCCATGCTGCGGCTGGTGCAGGGCGACGTCGGCGCCGGCAAGACGGTGGTCGCCGCCCTCGCCGCCTTGCAGGCGCTGGAAGCCGGCTATCAGGTGGCGCTGATGGCACCCACCGAGATTCTCGCCGAGCAGCACTTCATCACCTTCTGCAAATGGCTGGAGCCGCTGGGCATCGAAGTTGCCTGGCTGGCCGGCAAGCTCAAGGGCAAGGCGCGCACCGCGGCGCTGGAGCGTATCGCGGCGGGCTGCCCGATGGTGGTGGGCACGCATGCGCTGTTCCAGGACGAGGTGCAGTTCCGCCGGCTGGCGCTGGTGATCATCGACGAGCAGCACCGCTTCGGCGTGCAGCAACGCCTGGCACTGCGACGCAAGGGTGTCGACGGCCGGCTCTGCCCGCACCAGCTGATCATGACCGCCACGCCGATCCCACGGACCCTGGCGATGAGCGCCTACGCCGACCTGGACACCTCGATCCTCGACGAGCTGCCGCCTGGTCGCACCCCGGTAAACACCGTGCTGGTGGCCGACAGCCGCCGCCTGGAGGTCATCGAGCGAGTGCGTTCGGCCTGCAACGAAGGCCGTCAGGCCTACTGGGTCTGCACCCTGATCGAGGAGTCCGAGGAGCTCACCTGCCAGGCTGCCGAGACCACCTTCGAGGATCTGTCGGCGGCGCTCGGCGGGCTCCATGTCGGGCTGATCCATGGCCGCATGAAACCGGCCGAGAAGGCTGCGGTGATGGCTGAATTCAAGGAAGGACGGTTGCAGCTGCTGGTCGCCACCACGGTGATCGAGGTCGGCGTCGACGTGCCCAACGCCAGCCTGATGATCATCGAAAACCCCGAGCGCCTGGGGCTCGCCCAGCTGCATCAACTGCGCGGGCGGGTCGGCCGGGGCAGTGCCGCCAGCCATTGCGTGCTGCTCTACCATCCGCCGTTGTCGCAGATCGGTCGCGAACGGCTGGCTATCATGCGCGAAACCTGCGATGGCTTCATCATCGCCGAGAAGGATCTGGAACTGCGCGGTCCCGGCGAAATGCTCGGTACCCGACAGACCGGGCTGCTGCAATTCAAGGTCGCCGACCTGATGCGCGACGCGGACCTGCTGCCGGCGGTGCGTGACGCCGCCCAGGCGCTTCTGGCACATTGGCCGCAGCATGTCAGCCCATTGTTGGAGCGCTGGTTGCGCCATGGACAGCAATACGGTCAGGTCTGACGCTCGTCGACAAACGCAAACCACAATAACCATAAGGCTATACTGCGCCGATTGGGAATAAGACGGACAACGCTCATGAATACGGCCGCCAGCAGCAACCACAACATCACGCTCCCGCCAATGATCGTCCAATTGCTGGACAAGCTGGCGCTGCCCTACCGCATCTGCGAGGACCGCCCGGACTATGATCCTTCCCGGCGCGTGCAAGCGGTGCTGGTCGACGATGCCATCGGCGCGCTGCTGGTGCTCTATCCCCGCGACCACCTGCTCGACCTGCCGAGCCTGGTGGAGCTCACCGGACGCCAGCTGATCGCCGTCAAGCCCGAGCGACTGATGCGCATGCTGACCAAGCACGACCTGAAGGAGCTGCCCGGCCTGCCGCCCTTGACCAGTTCACCGTGCCTGTATGAAGAGCGCCTGCTGCAACAACCGGAGCTGCTCATCGAGTCCGGGCAGCCGGGCGTGCTGCTGGCCATGGCGAGCAACGACTTCAAGCTGTTGTTGAGCAAGGCCAGCGCCGGACGCTTCGCCGTGCCGCTGAGCCAGATCAAGCCCAACCTCGACCGTCCCGAACAGGACAGCGAACAGATCACCCTGGCGGTGCAGAGCTTCACCGCCAGGCGTATCCAGAAGCGCCTGGAAGAAACCATCGAGATCCCGCCGCTGGCGCAGACGGCGCAGAAGATCATCAAGCTGCGCGTCGATCCCGACGCCACGGTGGACGACATCACCGGCGTGGTGGAGACCGACCCCGCCCTGGCCGCGCAGGTCGTCAGTTGGGCGGCCTCCCCCTACTACGCCGCGCCCGGCAAGATCCGCTCGGTCGAGGACGCCATCGTGCGGGTGCTCGGCTTCGATCTGGTGATCAACCTGGCGCTGGGCCTGGCCCTGGGCAAGACCCTGAGCCTGCCCAAGGACCAGCCGCAACAGGCCACCCCCTACTGGCAGCAGGCGATCTACACCGCAGCGGTGATCGAGGGGCTGAACCGGGCCATCCCGCGCACCCAGCGGCCCGAGGCCGGCCTGAGCTATCTGGCCGGACTGCTGCACAACTTCGGCTATCTGGTCCTCGCCCACGTCTTTCCGCCGCACTTCTCGCTGATCTGCCGGCACCTGGAAATCAACCCGCACCTGAGCCACAGCGTCATCGAACAGCACCTGCTGGGCATCACCCGCGAGCAGATCGGCGCCTGGCTGATGCGCTACTGGGGCATGCCCGACGAACTGTCTACCGCGCTGCGTTTCCAGAACGATCCGTACTACCAGGGCGAGCATGCCGGACATGCCAACCTGGTCTGCCTGGCGGTACGCCTGCTACGCAACCGTGGCATCGGTGACGGCCCCTACGGCGAGATTCCCGATGAGCTGTTCGATCGCCTCGGACTGAGTCGGGACAAGGCCAACGATGTGGTCAACAAGGTGCTCGACGCCGAAGCGGCGCTACGTGCCCTGGCGATGCAGATTCACCCTGCGACCTGAGTCGGCTGCAACCTCCGGGCCGGCGCTCGGCCCGGAGTCGGCAACCTCGCCTCGGTCCTGAACTGCCGGCTCCGGCTCGTCCAGCGATTCCAACGGTTGCTCTGGCTCGGCTGCGGACTTGACGCCTGGTCGGGCTGACCAACCTCCCTGCAGCCGCACTCAGCTGCCGGCGCGGAAACTCACCCGGGCGTCCACCACGCCTTCACCGACCCGGCTGATGCTGACCTCGGCGAGGCTCGCGCCCGCCGTCTGCAACTCCTCGAACCAGCGCAGCAGGGCAGCGTACGACGCGCCGGGCAATGCCACCTGGAGACTGCCGTCGTTGCCGATGTCGAAGCTTTCGATGACCAGTCCCCGCTGCTGCGCGCTCTGGGTCACCAGCCCCTGAAGTTGCTCGGGCGCCAGTGAAACCGGCTGGCTGCGCGACATCTGCCGCGCCAGTTCGGTGTTCTGCTCCAGATAGCCGTACAACTGCCGCTCCTGCTGGAAGTCCGCGCGGGCCTGGCGTACGCGCTGCTGCGCCGGTTGCCAGAGCAGCAGGTAGAACAGCACCACCAGCAGGAACGCTCCGAGCAGGGTCAAGGACAGCCGCTCGCGCGGTTGCAGGCGCTGCCAGCGCAACCACAGCGGGGATTCGGTCAAACGCACCTGCATTTGCTGTCTCAGATTCATCCCCGACCTCCGACTACCACGCGCGCGCTGACCGCGTCGCCGTCACGGCTGGCCGAGCCCAGCTGAACGTTCTCGGCGGTTTCGCCCAGACGTTGACGCAACTGTTCGAGCGTTGCGAAGTCGCTGGCACGGACCTGCAAGGCAAGGTCGCCGCGCGCTTGGTTGTAATCGAGCTGACTGATGGTCACCGCAACCCCTTCGGTCATGGCCAGCGCCACCTCGTCGAGCAGGCGCATGAAGCCCGAAGGCCCTCCGGCCCGCTGGCCGATGTGCTCATCGAACTGCGCACGCAGGTTGACGATGCGCCGGTCTTCGGGGAACAGCTCGCTGTACAGCGCACGGCTGGACTGCGAGTACCGTTCGGCCTGACGTTCCAGCGACCAGGCCTGGACCAGGTTGAAGATCAGTTGCACCGCCAGCACCAGCGCGAGCACTACCAGCGCCGGCTTCCACCGGCCCAGCCCACTGCCGGCAGCCTTCACCGCGAAGTCGCCCTGAGCCAGATTCAGCGCCGCAGCGCGCCCGGCGGCGAGAAAGCGATAGGGATCATCGACCGGCTGATAATCGTCAAGCAGCGGCGGTGCTTCGTCCGGGGTGCCATGTCCGTGGCGGGGCGACGGGCATTGGCCGGCCAGATGCGGCCACTGCTGGAGGTCGAAGGCCAGCCGCGCCTCCTGAGCGCCGCCCAGCAAGGCGCGCGCGCCGATGACCATCAGCTGCGTCCCGTCGCGGGGCAACAGGTCGGCGTCTACGTGGATGGCGACGATGGTCAGCCCCTGCGCCTGCAGGTCGGCCAGCCAATCGGCCAGCAGCTGTCGGCGCACGGCAATGACTCGCCTCCGGCCGTCGTCCAGTGCATCGCCGTGGGTCAGGTGCAGGTTGTCGACGTTCTCGGCCAACAGCTCTTCTACCGCATAGGCCAGCGCCTGGCTGATCCAGCGCGCCTTGCGAGTCGGCAGATTGACCGCCACGGCGCTGCAAACCTCGGCCGGCAGCACCAGGGTCACCGCTGCCGGGGCCTGCTCGGCGCAGCTGGCCAGCGACATCCAGCCGCCGTCGCCCTCGCCCGGTAACCAGTAGACCTGGGAGTCGGCACCGAGTCGGGTGCCGCAATCGGCAGGCAGAAACAGGCAGTCCATCGGCTATCGTTCTCCATCGGTGGTTTGACGAGGCAGCCGTGGCGGCTGCCCCAGGTTGCGCTGAAGGACCCGGACATCGCCGTTCTCCTCGCGCCGCAGCCGGCTCACCAGAGCCAGTCGGCGGTCACCCAGGCGCACCTCGCTGGTGGCCTGGAAGAATTGACTGGTCACGGCGATGTTGGCGCCTTGCAGTTGGACACCACCAAGCGCCGGTTGCGCCATGAAACTGGCCGTATCGCGAAACGGCGCGGCTTGCCGGGCCTTGACCATGACCTCGGCGATGCCCGGGGTCACGCTATCGGCCAGGCTCGACAGGACCATGGCGCTGGCGGTGTTGACGTTCAGTGGCGTGTCGGCCGGCAGCGCAGTGACATAGGGTGCCAGACGCTGGAAATCCTCGTCGCGCATGTCCAGCAACAGACGCAGCTCGGAGAGATCGTCCAGCCGGCGCCCGGCGGTGCGATAAGGCGGATCCAGCAGCAGATAGGCGTTGTCTTCGGCGCCCAGCTCGCCGCTTGGCTGCTGGTCGCTGTCCAGCCAATCGAGCAGTCGCTCGGCATAGGGCTCGTTGATCTGCAGGCGCAACAGCAAGCGGCGGAACTGCGCCAGTGCCGCCGCGTTCGGCTGTTGCTGCCGCACCAGGCTGTTGAGGTTGAAGCGCCCGGCCAGATCCTCGATGCGGATCTGCACCTGACCTTGGCCTTCGTCCAGATCATAGGCCGGCTGCGGCAACGCCCAGGGCTCGAGCAGATGATCGACGGCGGGTTGCCCGCTGCCATTGCCGGATGCTCGCAGGTCGCGCCGCAGGATCGATTGCGCCAGCGCCTCGCCGCCCAACGCGTAGTGCCAGGCCTGGCGTGCCTGTACTTGATTGGCGGTGCCGCGAATCGACAACTGCTGGCGCGCGATCATGCCGGCACAGACCACCGTGACGATGGCCACCACCAGCAAAACCGTGATCAGCGCGACACCGCGCTGGCGCTTCACTGCATTTCTCCTTCACCGTCCGGCTCGGGCACGCCTTGCGAATCGGGCTGAACGAACTGCGCCGCCGGAGCCGGGCCGTCGGGAAGGCGCAGCAGACGCGTGATGGTGCCGTAGCGCTGATGATCGAAGGACACCTCGACCGCTACCGGCATGCGCCGCGCCTGCTCATCCGGATCACCACGGCCGAATTCGAACGGTGGCCATTCCTCCTGCCAGCTGCCATTCGCATCCAGATAGCGAATGCGAAGCGCCGACACATCGTCCAGCACCTTCTGCACCCGCGGCTCGCTGTCCAGGTCTCGGTCCAGAACCACCCAGTAGAGCCGCTCCAGCGTGTCGCCGGCGAGCTGCCAGCGCACACGCTGCAGGTTGGCGCGACGCATGCCGGTGGGGTTGCGCCAGCCGCTGCGGGTCAGCTCCAGCGAGGCCCCGCCCGCGGCGCCCGCCAGTTGGCCGATGAAGGCGTTCTGCTCATCGCCGTAACCGTCACGCACCGGCCGCGGCACGGCCTGGATCAGATCCTGCTCCAGCCGCCACACCGCGCGGCTCAACTGACGCAGCTGGATCTCCTGGGCGCGCACCACTTCATCGCTGCGCAGCACCGATTCGAGCATGCGGTAGGTCGCCAGGCCCAGCAACGCGAACAGGGCGATGGCGATCAAAAGCTCAAGTAAGGTAAAACCGGACGGAGCGCGACGCATCATGGCGGTACCCCGACGAAGCCGCTCAGGCTGGTTACGGCGCGCTCCTCGATCGGACCGCCGCGCCCGCGACGCGGCTCGGCCGCCGCCACCCACACCCGGATGCGCAACAGGCCTGGCGTTCCGCTGGTTTCCACCTCGCTGAGCGTCTGCCAGCGGCGCCCAGCGAATTCGATCGCCTGGTCCTCCCGGCCAAGGCTCGGGGCTGGCTGCTGCAATTGCAGTTCGGTGAGGCGATTGTCGGCGATCCAGCTGGCCAGGGTCAGCGCCTCCAGCCGCCCGGCATTGTTCAGGCTGCGCCCGGCGGCAGTGAGCACCACTGCCGCGACGATGGCAAAAATCGCCAGCGCGACCAGCACTTCCAGCAGGGTGAAGCCACGCGAATGAGGCTGCCCACGACTCATCGGCGTGCGTCCTCCGGCTCGGCCCGCGGCATGCTGAAGCCATCACTGGACACCACCCAACGGCTGCCGCCCGGGCGTTGATCGATAAAGGTCAGGGAGAACGGCGACAGTTCGCCGCTGGACAGGATCAACAGCTGCGGCTGCACCCGCGGGGCTCGCCGCCGTTCACGGTCGCGCTTGTCGGACAGCCCGATGGGATCATCCTCGCGCTTGACCGGCGCCACCAGTTTCAATGGGGCGCCATCGAGCTGCAGTTCCAGGCGCATCCAGTCCGGAGCACGGTGCGCCTTGTCGTTGCCCGCATCGCGCCAGCGCGCATCGGCTTCGTCGTAGCGCATCAGCCGATAACCGTCGCGGCTGATCAGCAGGCCGTACTCACGGTTGTCGAGCACCGCTTCGTCGGCCATCAGGCTGATCAGGGTCGCCAGTCGCTGCGCTTCGTCGCGTAGCTCGCGCGACGAGCTGGTGTTGCCCATCGAGAGCACCGCCAGGCCCACCAGGCTGCCGAGGATGACGATGACGACCATCAGCTCGATCAGCGTGAAGCCGCCCTCCCGGCGCGCTCGAGGCATGGATCAGAGATCCCAGTTACCGATGTCCGCGTTCAGATCGGAGCCGCCCTGCTTGCCATCGGCGCCGTAGGAATAAAGGTCGTACTGGCCGCCCTTGGTGCCCGGCGACAGGTACTGGTACTCGTTGCCCCAGGGGTCCTTGGGTACGCGCTTGAGATAGCCGTCGCGGTTCCAGTTCTTCGGCTGTGGATTGCCGCTGGGCTTTTCCACCAGCGCATCCAGGCCCTGCTGGGTGCTGGGGTAGGAGTAGTTGTCCAGCTTGTACATGTCCAGGGCCGCACCGATGGCCTTGATGTCGCCCTTGGCCACGGTCACCTTGGCCTGATCCGGCCGGTTCATCACCTGCGGCACCACCAGCGCGGCAAGAATGCCGAGGATGACCACCACCACCATGATTTCGATGAGGGTGAAGCCCCCCTGTTTGCGTTCGTTCAACGTCATGCTCACTAGCCCACCAGTTGATTGAGAGAAAGAATCGGCAGCAGGATCGCCAGGACGATCACCAATACCACAGCCCCCATGAACACCAGCATGAAGGGTTCGAAAAGTCCCACCATCAGCGAGATCTGCGCGGCCAGATCGTTCTCCTGATTGCGCGCGGTGCGCGCCAGCATCTGATCCAGCTCGCCGGACTTCTCGCCGCTGGCGATCATGTGCAGCATCATCGGCGGGAATTCGCCGGTGGCGTCCAGCGCGCGGGTCAGGCTACCGCCTTCACGCACGCGCTGCGCTGCCTCGATCACACGGTCGCGAATGCGCAGGTTGGCGATCACGGCGGCAGCGATGCCCAGCGCATCCACCAGCGGTACGCCGCTGCGGGTGAGGATCGCCAGGGTCGAGGCGAAGCGCGCGGTATTGGTCGCCCGTGCCAGCCGGCCCACCAGTGGAATGCGCAGGATGAACGCATGCCAACGGCGCCTGATCTGCTCGTCCCGCAGCGCCTGGCGCATGGCGAGCACCAGCGCGACGGCTCCCAACAGCATCAGCCAGCCCCAGCGCTGCACCACCTCGCTGACCGCGATCAGCCCGGTGGTCAGCGCGGGCAGGGGCTGGCCGGTGTTGACGAATACCTTGACCACGTCCGGCACCACGTAGCCCAGCAACAAGGATACGATGGCCAGCGAGGCCACCAGCAGAATCACCGGATACAGCAAGGCGAGCTGGATCTTTTGCCGCGACTGCTGGCGCTGGTCGGTGTAATCGGCCAACTGGTCGAGCACCAGGCCGAGGTGGCCGGCATGCTCGCCCGCCGCCACGGTGGCGCGATACAGCTCGGGAAAGGCCGACGGATATTCGCGCAGCGCGCCGGCCAGGCTGTGACCCTCCAGCACTCGCGCGCGAACGGCCAGCAGCATCGACTTGATCTTCTGCGAGCTGGTCTGTGCCGCCGCGGCGCGCAGGGCCTCCTCGATCGGCAGCGCCGCCTGCACCAGCGTCGCCAGTTGACGCGTCACCAGCGCCAGATCACGCGCCGAGAGCCCACGACCGAAGGCAAAGCCGCCGCCACCACTGTCTTCCTTGGCCTTGGCCTGCTTGACCTCCAGCGGTGACCATTGCTTCTCGCGCAACAGTTGGCGCGCCTGCCGCGCGCTGTCCGCTTCGATCAGGCCCTTCTGTTCGCGCCCTCGTGGGTCAAGGGCAATGTACTCGAACGCCGCCATCAGATCGAAGCTTCGCCGGGGCAACCGAGCCATTCGCGGTCGAGACCGCTCCCACGGAGAACCGGTGCCTGCTCATCGCGAGGCGCAGCTCTTAGCGAGTCAAACGCTCGCGGTCGAGACCGCTCCCACAGGGAGTTGTCCTCGACATCATGCGTAGATCGGGCCATGGCGGTGCTACCGGCTGGACGGCCAACGCGCAGCCCATGGCGATACCCCGTACCCGTGGGAGCGGTTTTGACCACGAGCTTTTCGGTGAGACCAAGCAAATCCATCATTCCTACTCGTCCCGCGTTACGCGTAGAAGCTCGCGGTCGAGACCGCTTCCACAGGGAGTTGTCCTCGACATCATGCGTAGATCGGGCCATGGCGTGCCACTGGCTTGACGGCCAACATGCAGCCCATGGAGATACCCCGTACCCGTGGGAGCGGTCTTGACCGCGAGCCTTTCGGTGAAACAAAACGAATCCTTCACCCCTACTCCTCCCGCGTCACGCGCAGCACTTCTTCGATGGTGGTCACGCCTTCGCGCACCTTGCGCAGACCGTCTTCGCGAATGCTCGGCCCCAGCCGGCGCGCGTGACGGAGCATGTCCTGCTCGGGTGCACGGGTATGGATCATGCTGCGCAGGGTGTCGTCGAACATCACCAGCTCGTAGATGCCGGTGCGGCCCCGATAACCCAGTTGCCGGCAGACGTCGCAACCCTCGGCGTGATACAGCGTCGGCGCCTCGCTCGGGTCGAGGCCGAACAGCGCGCATTCGGCCTCGTCGGCAACGTAGGCGCGTTTGCAGTCATTACACAGCACGCGCACGAGGCGCTGGGCCAGCACGCCGAGCAGCGAAGACGAGATCAGGAAAGGCTCGACGCCCATGTCCACCAAGCGTGTGACAGCACCGATGGCGCTGTTGGTGTGCAGCGTCGACAGCACCAGGTGGCCGGTCAGCGACGCCTGCACCGCCATATCGGCGGTCTCCTGGTCGCGGATCTCGCCGACCATCACCACGTCCGGGTCCTGCCGCAGGATGGCGCGCAGACCGCGGGCGAAGGTCATGTCGACCTTGGTGTTGACCTGGGTCTGGCCGATGCCTTCGAGGTTGTATTCGATCGGATCCTCGACGGTGAGGATGTTGCGCGTGCGGTCGTTGAGCGTGACCAGGCTGGCGTACAGCGTGGTGGTCTTGCCCGAGCCGGTCGGGCCGGTGACGAGGATGATGCCGTGCGGCTTCTGTACCGCCTGCTCCATCACCTTGCGGTCGCGCTCGCTCATGCCCAGATGGCGCAGGGTCAGACGGCCAGCCTGCTTGTCCAGCAGGCGCAGCACCACCCGCTCGCCGTTGGCAGAAGGCAGCGTCGAGACACGGATATCCACCTCGCGACCGCCGACGCGCAGGGAAATACGGCCGTCCTGCGGGATGCGCTTCTCGGCGATATCCAGCCGCGCCATGACCTTGATCCGCGACACCAGCAATGCGGCCAGCTCACGCTTGGGCTGCACCACTTCGCGCAGGATGCCGTCGATGCGGAAACGGATCACCAAGCGCTTCTCGAAGGTTTCGACATGGATGTCCGAGGCGTTTTCCTTGATCGCTTCGCCGAGGATGGCGTTGATCAGGCGGATGATCGGCGCATCGTCTTCCTGCTCCAGCAGGTCCTCGGTTTCCTGGATCTGGTCGGCCAGGCTGTGCAGGTCCATGTCGTTACCGAGCCCCTCGACCATCAGCATCGCGGCCGAGGAATCATGCTGGTAGGCCGCGCTCAGGGCCTGCTCGAATTCATCCTGCGCCAGCCACTGCATCGCCAGCGGACCGCCCGCGATGCGCTGCGCCTCCTGCAGCGCGGTCAACGATGCACCTTCGCGTGCACACAGACGCAGGCCTTCGGGACGATCCAGCAGGATCACGCCATGGCGGCGCGCAAAGGCGAACGGCAAACGCCGCTGGACCGGATCTTCCAGCAAGGTGGTCATTTCGTTGACGTCCAGTTCGGCCATGTGAATTTCTCACCAATAATGCAATCGAAGTCCGTCGGCAGTCCCGACGCCTGCACAACCAAGGGCTTTGGACTACGAGCAAGGCATGACATTGCAGGCTTTCGCCCGTTTTTTTCAGCATTCGACGCGCCGACCGGCACCAAGGTCGCATACAGACAAGCCCGACGACGAGTACACCGTCTATGGTCCGTCATTCATGATTGCGCCGCGCATAACCTGGTATGGAACCTTAGACGAACGTCTAAGCCAATACCCGCGCTGTTTGCAGCCATGCAGCGCAACCGAATAGTCATTACGTGAACGAAGCGCCACCCGCTCGTTCTGATTAAAACAGTTGTTTGATTATCCAGGCGATTGCAAAATGCCGCGCCGGTCAGGCTGTAGGAAACGTAACGAGGCGAGTTCAGGCTGGCGCAAAAACCAGGAGTAGAGGCCGCAGGCTACTCCGGGCTCGAGCGCAGCGATCCGAAATACGCGAGACAGCAGCCTACGCGCTGCAAATGTTCGGGTGTTTCAACGCAGCATGAACGAGCGTAGCCGCGTTCCCACAGCCTGCCTGCAGGCTCTACCGAGTGCAGGGGCCGTTAGCCGATCCACACCCGATCACCACCGCAGTGGCCGGGCGAATACAACACCAGCGGTTCACAACCGGTCGACCGGTACCGCCGCTGGTTACGATCAAGCAGGAGAACAAGAACAATGCACATTGGTGTTCCTCTCGAAACCAGGCCCGGTGAAACGCGCGTTGCCGCGACACCGGAAACCATCAAGAAGCTGATCGGGCAAGGGCATCGGGTGACGGTGCAGAGCGGAGCTGGCGTACAGGCCAGTATTCCGGACAGTGCCTTCGAAGCGGCTGGCGCCACCATCGCCGATGCCGCTGCGGCGTTCGCAGCAGAGATCCTGCTGAAGGTGAACGCACCGAACGAAACCGAACTGGCGCAGATGCAGCCCGGTACGGTTCTGGTCGGCATGCTCAATCCCTTCGACAATGAAAACATCGCACGCATGGCCGAACGCGGCATCACCGCCTTCGCTCTCGAAGCGGCGCCGCGCACCTCGCGCGCGCAGAGCCTCGACGTGCTCTCCTCGCAGGCCAACATCGCCGGTTACAAGGCGGTGATGGTCGCTGCCAACCAGTACCCGCGCTTCATGCCGATGCTGATGACCGCCGCCGGTACGGTGAAAGCCGCACGGGTGCTGATCCTCGGCGCGGGCGTTGCCGGTCTGCAGGCCATCGCCACGGCTAAGCGCCTGGGCGCGGTGATCGAGGCCTCGGATGTGCGACCGGCAGTGAAGGAGCAGATCGAGTCGCTCGGCGCCAAGTTCGTCGACGTGCCGTTCGAGACCGACGAAGAGCGCGAATGCGCCGAAGGCGTCGGCGGCTATGCGCGGCCAATGCCGGCCAGCTGGATGGCGCGCCAGGGGCAGGCCGTGCACGAACGTGCCAAGCAGGCCGACATCATCATCACCACCGCGCTGATTCCGGGCCGCAAGGCGCCGACGCTGCTGCAGGAAGAAACCGTGCAGCAGATGAAGCCCGGCTCGGTGGTGATCGACCTCGCCGCCTCGCAGGGCGGCAACTGTCCATTGACCGAAGCCGATCAGGTGGTGGTCAAGCACGGCGTGACACTGGTTGGCTACACCAACCTGGCGACCCTCGTGCCGGCGGATGCATCCGCGCTATACGCACGCAACCTGCTGGACTTCCTCAAGCTGGTGATCGATGGCGAAGCCAAGTTCCAGCTCAATCTTGAAGACGACATCGTCGCCGCGTGCCTGATGTGCCGCGACGGCCAGGTCGTGCGCACCAACGGTTAAGGGAGCCCGAACATGGACATGATTTCTGATGGCATCTACAACCTGATCATCTTCGTGCTGGCGATCTACGTCGGCTATCACGTGGTCTGGAACGTCACACCCGCGCTGCACACCCCGCTGATGGCGGTCACCAACGCCATCTCGGCGATCGTCATCGTCGGCGCCATGCTGGCCGCCGCGCTGACCGTCACCCCGATGGGCAAGCTGATGGGCACCCTGGCCGTGACCCTGGCCGCGGTCAACGTGTTCGGTGGCTTCCTGGTCACCCGTCGCATGCTGGAAATGTTCAAGAAGAAGGAGCGCGCAGGCGCCAAGGCGGAGTCCAAGCCATGAGCATGAACCTCATCACCCTGCTCTACCTCATCGCTTCGGTGAGCTTCATCCAGGCTCTGAAAGGCCTGTCGCACCCGACCACCTCGCGCCGCGGCAACCTGTTCGGCATGATCGGCATGGGCATCGCCGTGGTCACCACGGTGTTCCTGGTATTCAAGCTCGGCGCGCAGCTGGCCGAGAGCGCCAGTCCCTGGGCCGGCCTGGGCTTCATTGTCCTCGGGCTGCTGATCGGTGGCAGCGCCGGTACGCTGATGGCCAAGCGCGTCGAGATGACCAAGATGCCCGAGCTGGTCGCCTTCATGCACAGCATGATCGGCCTGGCCGCGGTATTCATCGCCATCGCCGCGGTACTCGAACCGCAGTCGCTGGGCATCGTCCAGGCCATCGGCTATCCAATTCCGGCCGGTAACCGCCTGGAGCTGTTCCTCGGTGCGGCCATCGGTGCCATCACCTTCTCCGGTTCGGTGATCGCCTTTGGCAAGCTGTCGGGCAAGTACAAGTTCCGTCTGTTCCAGGGCGCGCCGGTGGTGTTCGCCAACCAGCACAAGATCAACCTCGCCGTTGGCGTGGCGATTCTGGTGCTGGGCCTGATCTACACCTTCAGCGGCAACTTCACCGCGTTCATGATCCTGGTGGCACTGGCCTTCGTGATCGGCGTGCTGATTATCATCCCCATCGGCGGCGCCGACATGCCGGTGGTGGTGTCGATGCTCAACAGCTACTCGGGCTGGGCGGCGGCCGGTATCGGTTTCTCGCTGAACAACTCGATGCTGATCATCGCCGGCTCCCTGGTGGGTTCGAGCGGCGCGATCCTCTCGTACATCATGTGCAAGGCGATGAACCGTTCGTTCTTCAACGTGATCCTCGGCGGCTTCGGTGGCGACGCCGATGCCGGCCCGGCCAAAGGCAGCCAGGAGCAGCGTCCAGTCAAATCCGGTTCCAGCGACGACGCCGCCTTCCTGCTGTCGAACGCCGATACCGTGATCATCGTCCCCGGCTACGGCCTGGCGGTGGCTCGTGCGCAGCATGCGCTAAACGAGCTGGCCGAGAAGCTGACGCACATGGGCGTGACCGTGAAGTATGCGATCCACCCGGTCGCCGGCCGCATGCCTGGGCACATGAACGTGCTGCTGGCCGAGGCCGAAGTGCCCTACGAGCAGGTCTTCGAGATGGAAGACATCAACTCCGAGTTCGGCCAGGCCGACGTGGTGCTGGTGCTCGGCGCCAACGACGTGGTCAACCCGGCGGCGAAGAACGATCCGAAGTCGCCCATCGCCGGCATGCCGATCCTCGAGGCTTACAAGGCCAAGACCGTGATCGTGAACAAGCGCTCCATGGCCAGCGGTTACGCCGGTCTGGATAACGAACTGTTCTACATGGACAAGACCATGATGGTCTTCGGCGATGCCAAGAAGGTCGTCGAGGACATGGTCAAGGCCGTGGAGTAAGCGACACCGGCAATACCAGAACCCCTCCCGGCATCGCCGCGAGGGGTTTTTTCTTGCGTCAGCTACTGAACACCTTGGCCAGGTGCGCTTCGTAACGCTGGATGTCAGCCTCGATCGCCGGGCGCTTCATCACGTCCACGCAGAGGAAGGTCGGCAATCCCGTCATGCCGAGGAACTCGTTGGCCTTGTGGAAGGGAAAATAGACCGCATCGACGCCCTTGCCTTCGAAGAAGTCAGTCGGATCGTCGAAGGCCTGCTGCGGTGCGTTCCAGGTCGCCGAAATCATGTACTGCTTGCCCTGCAACAGCCCGCCGCTGCCGTATTTCTGCGAGGCATCGGAACGCGTGCGTCCGTCGTTGGCGTAGAGGCTGCCGTAGCCCTCGGTGAACACCTCGTCGAGGTATTTCTTCACCGTCCAGGGCGCGCCCATCCACCATCCGGGCATCTGATAGATGATCACGTCCGCCCAGACGAACTTGGCGACTTCTTCGGCCAGGTCATAGCCGGCCTCGATATGGGTTTGTTGCACATCGAAACCAGCACGGTCGAGAAAGCTCAGCGCAGTCTCGTGCAACGTGGTGTTGTAGCGGCCGTCAGAATGGGCGAACTGCTTGGCACCGTTGAGGAGCAGGACGTTTTTCATGGAGTCGTATCCAGGTGAGAATGGCGAGCAGCCTAACGATTCGCTCAGGGGCGAAACAGAGCGCTTCAAGCAAAAGCGATTTGACTGAAGGTCACGAATTGGCACCTCGTTCTTGCCTTAGGCTAGGTCTCACCTCACCCTGGAGCAGACTCATGAATGACCGCTGTGCCTTCATCCTTCATGCCTACACCCGGCCGGAAAAATCCGCGGAGTTCGAGGCCCTGTTCGCCGGCTACGTTGACGCCAGCCGAGCCGAGGAGGGCTGCCTCGAATACCACATGCTGCGCGATGCCCAGGATCCGACCCTGTTCATCTTCTTCGAGGTCTGGCAGTCGCCGGAGCATCTGGCGGCGCACAATGCCCTCCCGCACATGCGCAACTTCCGGGAGCAGCGTATGGACTTCCTCACCCGCGATTTCGAGATCCGTCCGGTCGAAATGGTCAGCGCCTCGTCCGCAAGAGGCTGAGTCGAGCGAACAGTTTCGCCGACGAAGCAGCGGTACAGTTGTCCACCACCTGCAACTGAACCGGCACAATCCACAGCCCCTGTGGCTGTTACGCAACAGCGCGGCGCGCGACCCTATCTACCCAAGACTCATCCCCGCGACTAGGCGGGAAGGAGAAGGCAGATGGAACGCGTACTGCCCCGCACCCTCAGGCTCGCTACTGGCTCGCTATCGCTGGGCCGCTTGGTCGAATTGCTGCATCTGTGGCGCCGACGGGCTCGCACCCGGCGCCAACTGGCAGCGCTGGACGACCACCAGCTGTCGGACATCGGTATCAGCCATAGCGAACGAATGGCCGAGCTGGACAAGCCGTTCTGGCAATGAGGCCGCTCTTCCCAGGCGAGGCCGTGCAGCCTAAGCTGAACGGCCCTAGCCGCCTGATGGTCAAAGCACCTGACGGCGCAATGCCACCCAGCCTGGAGAAGTCTATGAACAAGTACCTGTTGTCCGTTGCTGCGGCTGCCTGCCTGGTCGCCGGTCCTGTCTCGGCTGGCAGCTTCACCGGCACCATCGATGCCATCGGCGCCTCGCTGGTCAATACCGTGGAAGGCACGTCCGATATCACCTCGAACCTGGGTGACGACAAGCTGGTGATCAACGCCAAGGACGACGCCGCCCGCTTCGTCGCCAGCAACGGCCAGGCGCGCGGGGTTCAGCTGGAGGCTGCACTGAAGCACATCCGCAGCCAGGCGCCGGAGCTGCACGCCAGCGACCTTCAGCTGGCCAACGCAATCCTGGCGCTCTGACACGCAGTTCCCGGCGAGCACGGCGCTGGCCCTGTGGCTGGCGTTTCGCTAGCCTTGGCGGCTGATTGTTCGGCTTCAGGATTCACATGCGTCCGCTCTACCTCGCACTCGTCGGCTGCTGCTTCTGCGGCAGCGCCCAGGCATTCGACAGCCTCATCGGCGGCAGCGTCGCCTCCACCTACGTCGCCAGCCAGGTGACCAGCGCTCCGTTCGACAACAAACTGATCCTCGCCTCGCGCGACGACGCGGCCGTGTTCGTCGCCAGCCACGGGGCAAAGCGTGGCCCGTGGCTGGAAACCGCGCTGCGCTGGCTACACGAGCAGCATCCGCAAATCGCCGCGAGTGACCTTGAACTGGCCGAGGCGATCCTCGTCCAATGACCCACCCTTTTTCATGAGCACCGTTATGAACTTCAAGCTGATCGCCGTGCCGCTCACGCTGACCCTCCTCGCCGGCGGCGCCCAGGCGCAGACGCTGGTGGCCACCAGCAACATCGTCATCAACGCGCTCGATCGAAGCATCAACTTCACTTCCGACGTGACCAGCCGCATCAGCGACATGAAAGTGGTCAGCGAGGCGCGTGACGAGGCAGCAGGCTTCGTTGCCAGTGGCGGTGAACTCCGCGGAGCACGCCTGGAGGCGGCCTTCGGCAGCCTGCGTGAAGCCTTCCCGGAAGCACGACAGGCCAGTGATCTGGTCCTGGCCGAAACCATCCTCGCCCAGTGAGATCACCGCGCGCCTGGTGGGCCGTCGTGGCATTGGTCATGACGGCCAACCTGTGCCAGGCCGCCCTGCGCCTGACGCCGGACGATGGCGACCTTGCTCCGGCCGAAAGGGCCGCCACGCGGCAACTGCTCAGCGAAGCCATGGCGGTCCTGCCGCCGCGGATGATCGAACGGCTCGACCGGGACGTGCAGGTGCGCTGGTCCGACGGGCTGGATCACGACGTCTATGGCAGTGCCGGCGGCCGTACGTTGTTGCTCAACCGCCGTCTGCTGCCAGCCTTGGCCGACGGCCGGGCGGCCACGCAACGCACAACACGCCCCCACGGCACGGTGCGCCAGGAGTTGCTGGCGACGCTGAGCCACGAACTCGGCCATCTCTACGATCGCTCCCGCCTCTGGTCCGCGACGAGCCATCGGCAACTGGCGTTCTGTCACCAGCGCGCCAGCAGTCTTGGCAAGGTCGGACTGCCCGATAAGTGCCGCGGCCAGACCGAGCGCCGCTTCACCCTCAGCGACGATCCGCGCCTGCTCGACCTGGCCGGCTGGCCGCAGCGTGTCGGCCAGCGCGGCGAACGCGAGCGAGACAACGCCCAGGTGGCACGCAGCCCCGACGCATACGAGCTGACCAACCCGCTCGAATTCGTCGCGGTGAACCTGGAATACTTTCTTCTCGACCCGAGCTACGCATGCCGGCGACCATCGCTGCACCGCTACTTCCGCGAACATTTCGGCTGGCAGCCAGCGAACGTGCAAGCCTGCGAAAGCGGCCTGCCGATTCTCAACGCCGGCAGTGACTTCGCCCGCACGCCATTGCTCGAGCTCGACCCGGAACGGGTCTACGCCGTCGACTACCTGTTCGCCGAAGCCAACGACGCCTGGGTCAGCCGCTGGGGCCACAGCATGCTGCGCCTGGTCATCTGCGCTCCCGGCCGCCCGCGCGGGCCGGATTGCCGGCTGGATCTCGACCATCATCTGGTGCTGTCCTTCCGCGCCTTTGTCGGCGACGTGCAGCTGTCCAGCTGGGACGGCCTCACCGGCGTCTATCCGTCACGCCTGTTCGTCCTGCCGCTGGGCCAGGTAATCGACGAGTACACCAAGGTCGAGCTGCGCAGCCTCGCCTCGATTCCGCTCAAATTGCAGCGCGACGAAATCGACGCGTTAGTTGCACGCAGCGCCGAGCTGCACTGGAGCTACGACGGCAACTACTATTTCCTGTCCAACAACTGCGCCGTTGAGACCCTGAAACTACTGCGCAGCGGCACTGCACGCCCCGAACTCAGGACGCTGGACAGCATCCTGCCCAGCGGCCTGCTGGATATCCTGATCAACCGAGGTCTGGCTGACGCCAGCGTGCTGGATGATCCGCGCGAGGCACTGCGCCTGGGATATCGCTTCGATTCCTACCGCGACCGCTACCAGGCCATGTTTGCCGTGCTGCGCGAACGCCTGGGCCTGCCCCAAACGGATGTCGAAGCATGGCTGGAACTCAGCGCCGAGCAACGCCGGCCCTGGATCGAGAAGGCTGACCTGCGCGCAAGCGCCGCCCTGTTGCTGGTGGAGCAAGCCGCACTTCGCCGACATCTGCTGCTGGCACAGGAGGAACTGAAGAAGCGCTACCTGGGCGGACGTGAGCGCGGCGATGCCAGCCTAGCCAAAGCCGACGAAGCCTTGCAGGGCATCCTCGCCAACAGCGGTTACCTCAGTCGCCCGGCAGAGCTGCTCGACGAACAGGGTTACGGCCTGCCGCAAGCCAGCGAGTGGCAGCGGCTGGAGCAGGCCAGCAGCGAGCGCCAGGCGCGCCTGAGCCAGCTCAGCGAAGCGCTCAACGAACAAGTCCGCCTGCTGCTGGGCCAGGCGCGTCAGAACGAACTGGAGGCCGTCGAGGCCAACCTCACTCAGATCGGCAACCACCTGCGCAGCTTGCACAAGGCGGCCGGCGGGCTGCAGCTACCCTGACACCCACCGCGCACGCACTAAACCCGCACCTGTAGGAGCAAGCTCTGCTTGCGAACCGCGGCCACGCAGGACCGCAGCCGCGCAGATTCCCAGGTCGCGGCCAGAGGCCACTCCTACACAAAAGCCGCGCCCGCCGGCACGCCCGCTTATGTAGGAGCAAGCCCTGCTTGCGAACCGCAGCCGCGCAGTCCCACGGCCGCGGCCAGAGGCCGCTCCTACACCAAAGCAGCGCGCGAGCCGGAAAGCACGCCGCGTGAACAACCGGCCTGCCGTCCCGGCACTTTTCTCGGGACGAAAAAAAAACCTCGAACTTCGTTGGGGGAGGGGGAAGTTCGAGGTCCAAATCCGGACCGCTAGGGCGAGGTCCAGAGATCTGCCAACACTTAACACAACAAGGAGCATCGAAGGGCTTTTACACCCTTCGTAGCCTCAGACCGATCTGTTGCTCCGCAAGTTCAATGCGGATGGAAATATTTTTCTCCAAGCTCCGACCCTATCGCCGGCAGCCGTTGGAACGGTGGCGAGCCGGGCCATCGTCCGCCTACCTGCGTAACTCAGTGCGCCTCGTCCCAGTTGTTGCCGACTCCGGCCTCGACCAGCAGCGGCACGTCCAGCTGAGCGGCCTGACTCATCAGCGGGCAGATCTGCTCGCGCACTTGCTCCACCAGATCCTCGCGTACCTCCAGCACCAGTTCATCGTGCACCTGCAGGATCACCCGTGCATCGAGCCCGCTCTGCTGCAGCCAGCCGTCCACGGCGATCATGGCGCGCTTGATGATGTCCGCCGCGGTGCCCTGCATGGGCGCGTTGATCGCGGTGCGCTCGGCGCCCTTGCGCATGGCCCCGTTCTTCGAATTGATTTCCGGCAGGTACAGCCGGCGACCGAACAGCGTCTCGACATAGCCTTGCTCAGCCGCCTGGGCGCGGGTGCGCTCCATGTAGGCGAGCACGCCCGGGTAACGGGCGAAATAGCGGTCGATATAAGCCTGCGCGTCGCCTCGGCTGACGTCGATCTGCTTGGCCAGGCCAAAGGCGCTCATGCCGTAGATCAGACCGAAGTTGATCGCCTTGGCGCTGCGCCGCTGGTCGTTGCTCACCTGATCCAGCGCGACGCCGAAGACCTCCGCCGCGGTGGCGCGGTGCACGTCCAGGTCGTTCTGGAAGGCGTATAGCAAGCCGGCATCCTGCGCCAGGTGCGCCATGATCCGCAGCTCGATCTGCGAGTAGTCGGCGGCGAGCAGCTTGTAGCCGGGCGCGGCGACGAAGGCCTGGCGAATCCGTCGGCCTTCGGCGGTGCGGATCGGGATGTTCTGCAGGTTCGGATCTGACGATGACAGGCGACCGGTAGCGGTCACGGCCTGGTGGTAGCTGGTGTGGATGCGTCCGGTGCGCGGATTGATCTGCAACGGCAGCTTGTCGGTGTAGGTGCCCTTGAGCTTGCTCAAGCTACGATGCTGCATGATCACCTTGGGCAGCGGGTAATCTTTCTCGGCCAGATCGGCGAGCACGCTCTCGGCGGTGGACGGCTGACCGCCGGCGGTCTTCGACAGCACCGGGCAGCCGAGCTTGTCATAGAGGATCGCGCAGAGCTGCTTGGGCGAGCCGAGGTTGAATTCCTCGCCCGCAATGTCGTAAGCCTCGCGCTCAAGCTCGACGAGCTTGTTGCCGATCTCGACGCTTTGCAGCCCGAGCAGGTTGGCATCGACCAGTGCACCGTTGCGCTCGATACGCGCCAGCACCGGCACCAGCGGCATCTCGATTTCGTTGAGCACCTTGAGCAACGACGGGGTGGCCTCCAGCTTGCCCATCAGCGTCTGGTGCAGGCGCAGGGTGACGTCGGCGTCTTCGGCGGCATAGGGCCCGGCCTGCTCCACGGCGATCTGGTCGAAGGTCAGCTGCTTGGCGCCCTTGCCGGCGATGTCCTCAAAACGGATGGTGCCGCGGCCGAGGTATTTCAGCGCCAGGCTGTCCATGTCATGGCGGGTCGCGGTGGCGTCGAGGACGTAGGATTCGAGCATGGTGTCGAAGGTCATGCCGCGCATTTCGATGCCGTAGTGCATCAGCACGTTCATGTCGTACTTGCCGTGCTGACAGATCTTGCGCTTGCCAGGGTCTTCCAGCAGCGGTTTCAGCGCGGCCAGTACAGCCTCCATGTTCAGCTGCTGCGGTACGCCCATGTAGCTGTGGCCAAGCGGCACATAAGCCGCCTTGCCCGCCTCGATGGCGAAGGAGACGCCGACCAGCTGCGCCTTCTGCGCATCGAGGCTGGTGGTCTCGGTATCGAAGGCGAAGCATTCGGCGGCCTTCAGGCGTTCGAGCCAGGCGTCGAATTCGGCCTGCTCGAAAATCGTGCTGTATTCGGCCTCGGCCTGGATCGAACAGCCTTCGGGCTGCACTTCGCAATTCTCGCCCGCCGCCTTGGCTTCTCGCAGCAGCTCGTCGAGCCACTGCTTGAACTCCAGCTCGCGGTACAACGCGATCAGCGCTTCGCGGTGCGGCTCGCCGGGCATCAGATCCTCGACCTGCACGTCCAGCGGCACGTCGAGCTTGATGGTCGCCAGCTCATAGGACATGAACGCCGCCGTGCGATGCTCCTCGAGCTTGGCGGCCAGCGACTTGGCGCCGCGAATCGGCAGCTCGGCGACCTTGTCGAGGTTCTCGTAGAGCCCCTTGAGACCGCCTTCGATCCCGTTGAGCAGGCCGCAGGCAGTCTTCTCGCCCACGCCCGGTACGCCGGGAATGTTGTCGACCTTGT
The DNA here is from genome assembly GCF_018138085.1 of Stutzerimonas stutzeri. Lineage (NCBI taxonomy): Bacteria > Pseudomonadati > Pseudomonadota > Gammaproteobacteria > Pseudomonadales > Pseudomonadaceae > Stutzerimonas > Stutzerimonas stutzeri. Next base: position 139,230 of record NZ_CP073105.1, on the reverse strand, counting down.
CGCCCATCAACGCGAGAAAATCGATGATCAACTCCGGACCGACGCCGAACTTGTTCTTCACGCCTTCGATGTCGTAGACGCTGCCACTCATGGTGTTGACCAGGGTGACGTGCGGGCAGACCAGCTGCGCCATGTCCTTGTCGCCGGTAGAGATGATCACGTCGCGCTTGAGCGCCGCGCATTGGCGCGCCAGTGTACCAATGACGTCATCGGCCTCGACGCCATCGATACACAGCAGCGGCATGCCCAGCGCACGTACGCTGGCGTGCAGCGGTTCGACCTGGCTGCGCAAGTCATCGGGCATCGGCGGTCGGTGGGACTTGTATTCGGCGAACAGGGTGTCACGGAAGGTCGGGCCCTTGGCGTCGAAGACCACCGCGAAGGGGCTGTCCGGGTATTGCCGGCGCAGCGCCAGGAGCATGTTCAGCACGCCTTTCACCGCCCCGGTGGGCTTGCCGGTGGAGGTGGTCAGCGGCGGCAGCGCATGAAAGGCGCGGTAGAGGTAGGACGAACCGTCCACCAGAACGAGGGGCGTTTGGCTCATGAGCAGGATCAACCTTTTCGGCGGGACCGCAGCTAGAATGCATCGGACCACTTGGCGACAAAGGGACAAGGTTATCATGCGTGCGATCAAACCTCTGATGCTGGCCAGCCTGCTGGCGCTCGTGCCGCTGAGCGGTTTCGCTCAAGACCCGGTCGAGGGTGAACCCGACGTGACCATCCGCCAGGAGGGTGACCGGACCGTCGAGGAATACCGGGTCAATGGCTTCCTCTACGCGGTGAAAATCACACCCAAGCACGGTAAGCCCTACTTTCTGGTGCGCGCCGACGGCGACAGCAACTTCATCCGAGCCGACAAGCCGGAGATGCTGATCCCAGCCTGGGAAATATTCAGCTGGTAACGCAGCAACGACGTTAACGGAAGCAACTCATGTCGGTATTCACGCCGCTGCAACGCGAAGAACTCGAAGCCTTTCTGGCGCCCTATCGGCTCGGGCGCCTGCGCACCTTCGAGGGGATCGCCGCAGGCAGCGAGAACAGCAATTTCTTTGTCAGTCTCGAGCAGGGCGAATACGTCCTGACCCTGATCGAGCGCGGTCCCAGCCAGGACCTGCCGTTCTTCATTGAGCTGCTCGACGTGCTGCACCGCGCCGGCCTGCCGGTCCCTTATGCGCTGCGCGACGACCGCGGCGAAGCCCTGCGCTCGCTGGCGGAAAAGCCCGCGCTGCTGCAGCCACGGCTGCCCGGCAAGCATGTCACTTCGCCCAACCCGCACCACTGCAGCGAGGTCGGACGGTTACTGGCACGCCTACACCTGGCCACCCGCGACAACCTGCTCGAGCGCCGCAGCGACCGCGGTCTGGACTGGATGCAGCAGGAGGGCCCCGGCCTGGCCTTGTCGCTCGATGAGAATCAGTTGCCGCTACTGCGCGATGCCCTGGCCGAGATGGCCGAGCTCAAGCCGAAGATTCTCGCCCTGCCGCGGGCCAACCTGCATGCCGACCTGTTTCGCGACAACGTCCTGTTCGAGGGCAACCACCTCACCGGGGTGATCGACTTCTACAACGCCTGCTCCGGGCCGATGCTCTACGACATCGCCATCGCGGTGAACGACTGGTGCACACACCCGAACGGCGAGCTGGACGAGGACCGCTGCCAGGCATTGCTCGCCGCGTATTCCGCCCTGCGCCGCTTCACCCCGGCCGAAGCCGAACTGTGGAAGCCGATGCTGCGCGTGGCCTGCGTACGTTTCTGGCTGTCGCGTCTGATCGCCGCGCAGGCCTTCGCCGGGCAGGCCGTACTGATCAAGGACCCGGGCGAGTTTCGCCGCCTGCTCGCCGCTCGCCAGCAATGCGATAGCGCCTTGCCGTTTGCGTTTTGAACGCCGGCGAGGCGCAGCCGCCCTGCCCCAGGCAACTGCCGCCGCAAAACCATTCGTGCCCCGTGCACTCAAACGACCTCGTCCGCTGTCAAAGACGGTGACACAAGGAGTCGTACGGGATGTACGCATGAATGAAACAGTGCCCCGGAACGGGCTGAAAACATCAATGCCAGCGCATCGGCGCCCAACGTCGCGGGCCAGGAGCCCGGCGCAAAGCGGCTGGGGTAACATGGCCCTTGCCGTTCATCGGCTTGCCACCGCGAAGCCTCTCGCCGCCGTCCGCAGGCCTGCACGCCGGCGCAACTCCCGGCCCGATCACCTTCCTTACGCGTCGCGGCCACCGGCATCGACGCTTATCCTGATGCGCCCGGCCGCCCCAGCCAGGTCGCATTGTTTTCAGGGACAACACGAATGACCTCACGCTATGTAATCAACGCCTCGGTAAGCCCCAAGGGCAGTCTGGAAACCCTGTCTCAACGTGAAGTTCAGCAACTCAGCGAAGCCGGTTGCGGCAGCACCTACACGCTGTTTCGCCAATGCGCCCTGGCGATCCTCAACACTGGCGCACGCATCGACAACGCCAAGACCATTCTCGAGGCCTACGACGATTTCGAGGTGCGCATCCATCAGCAGGACCGCGGTGTGCGCCTGGAGCTGCTCAACGCACCGGCCGACGCCTTCGTTGACGGCGAGATGATCGCCAGCACGCGCGAGATGCTGTTCAGCGCGTTGCGCGACATCGTCTATACCGAGAGCGAACTGGGCAGCCCGCGCATCGACCTCGAAAGCTCGCAAGGCATCACCGATTACGTCTTCCACCTGCTGCGCAATGCCCGCACCCTGCGCCCCGGAGTCGAGCCGAACATGGTGGTGTGCTGGGGCGGCCACTCGATCAGCAGCGAGGAATACAAGTACAGCAAGCGCGTCGGCCACGAACTGGGCCTGCGCAACCTGAACATCTGCACAGGCTGCGGCCCGGGCGTGATGAAAGGCCCGATGAAGGGCGCCACCATCGCCCACGCCAAGCAGCGCATCATCGGCGGGCGCTACCTGGGCCTGACCGAGCCCGGCATCATCGCGGCCGAAGCACCGAACCCGATCGTCAACGAGCTGGTGATCCTGCCGGACATCGAGAAACGCCTGGAAGCCTTCGTCCGTGTCGGTCACGGCATCATCATCTTTCCTGGCGGCGTCGGCACGGCGGAAGAATTCCTCTACCTGCTCGGCATCCTGCTGCATCCGGACAACCGCGAGCTGCCGTTCCCGGTCATCCTCACCGGGCCTGAGAGCGCGGCGCCCTACCTCCAGCAGCTGCGGGATTTCGTCGGCGCGACGCTGGGCGACGAAGCGCAGAAGCTCTATCAGGTGATCATCGATGATCCGGCCGAAGTGGCACGGCAGATGGTCGACGGGCTGAAGGCGGTCAAGCAGTTCCGCCGCGAGCGCAACGATGCCTTCCATTTCAACTGGCTGTTGAAGATCGACGAAGGTTTCCAGCATCCCTTCGATCCGACTCACGAGAACATGGCCAGCCTGCAACTGACCCGCGAGGTGCCGCCGCATATCCTCGCCGCCAACCTGCGCCGCGCGTTCTCCGGCATCGTCGCGGGCAACGTCAAGGACAAGGGCATCCGCCGCATCGAGCGGTACGGCCGCTACGAGATCCACGGTGAACAGACGATCATGAAGCCGCTGGATCGCCTGCTGCAGGCCTTCGTCGAGCAGCACCGGATGAAGCTGCCCGGCGGCCGGCCGTACGAGCCCTGCTATCGCGTGGTGACCTGAAATTCGAAAGGGCCGCGGCGACGATCATCGCCCGGCCCGATCGAGGCGGTGAGCCACGGAAGCGCCTGCGGGATTCCATCCTGCAACGCAGCCCAGCCAAGGTAGGTTGGATTCGCCGAAGGCGTAATCCGACGGTCCAGAGAGCGAACCGGCCGCGGCATCGTCGTCCGCCCGATCCACGCGGTGAACGACGGAAGCGCCTGCGGCGATTCCATCCTACAACTCACCCAAGCCAACGTAGGTTGGATTAGCCGAAGGCGTAATCCGACGGTCCGAAGGCGTAATGCAATGCTCCGCCTAACCGCACTTCGAGTTACCGCAGTTCAGACAGGTCGCGCAGCCGTCCATCTGCACCACCGCCTGGGTGCTGCACTTACTGCACAGCTGCGCCCCCGCCGGGAAGCCCTCGCCCGGCTCCACCGTGGCGGCGCCCTGGCTGGCTTCATAGGCGGCGCGTTTTTCAGCCAGGTACTTGAGCTGGGTTTCGTCCAGCGCATGGCCTTCGAGCATGCCAATGGCGATCAGGTGCCGCTCCAGCACGCCGCCGATCTCGGCGACGATGGATGGCATGTAAACACCACCTTTCTTTAGATAGCCGCCGCGCGGATCGAACACGGCCTTGAGCTCCTCGACCAGGAAGGTGCAGTCGCCACCCTTGCGGAACACTGCGGACATGATTCGGGTGAGCGCGACGATCCACTGGAAGTGGTCCATGTTTTTCGAGTTGATGAAGATCTCGAACGGCCGGCGCTGCTCGTGCGGCGTGCCGGCATTGAGCACCACGTCGTTGACGGTGACGTAGAGTGCATGTTCGAACAGCGGCGACTTGATTTTGTAGGTCATGCCCACCAGCGTTTCCGGGCGCTGCAGGCTCTCGTCCATCTCCACCACCGCCGCCTTGCCGGGAGCGCTTTCAGTGGTGACGGCGGGGCGTTCAAGGGTCTCATCGACAACCTTGAAGCCCTTGATGCGCTGGGTGATCTTTACGGTCATTGCGGTTTCTCCATCCGGACGGCCCGCGCCGCCCGGCTATCGGTCGGGGCTCAATACTTGCCGTAATAGCCTTCTTTCAGAGCATCGAACAGGTTGGCGGCAGTGTTCACCTCACCGTCGTATTCGACCTCCTGATTGCCCTTGAGCTCGACCACGCTGCCGTCCTCGAGAGTGAAGCGGTACAGCGTCTTCTCCAGATCGGCTTCCTTGACCAGCACGCCCTGGAAGGCGGCCGGGTTGAAGCGGAAGGTGGTACAGCCCTTGAGGCCCTGGCGCCAGGCATAGCGGTAGATGTCCTTGAACGCCTCGAACGGGTAGTCGGTGGGCACGTTGGCGGTCTTGGAGATCGACGAGTCGACCCAGCGCTGCGCAGCGGCCTGAATGTCGACGTGCTGAGTCGGGCTGACGTCGTCGGCGGTGATGAAGTAGTCCGGCAGCTTCTCGCCCGGCTCGGTCGAACCGGGCTTGGCGCGCGGGTTGATCAGCGTGCGATAGGCCAGCAGTTCGTAACTGAACACCTCGATCTTTTCCTTGGCCTTGCGCCCGGGGCGGATCAGGTTGCGCGAATACTGGTGGGCGAAGCTCGGTTCGATGCCATTGGACGCATTATTGGCCAGGCTCAGGCTGATGGTGCCGGTGGGTGCGATGGAGCTGTGGTGGGTGAAGCGCGCGCCCTGCTCGGCCAGCGCCTCGATCAGCTCCGGCGCGTACTCGGCGATCTTCTGCATATAGCGCGAATACTTGGCGTGCAGCACGCGACCGGCGACCCGGTCGCCGACCTTGTAGCCGTCCTTTTTCATTTCCGGGCGCTTGCGCAGCATCTCGGCGGTGACCTCGAACGTCTCCGTCAGCAGCGGTGCCGGGCCTTTTTCCTTTGACAACTCGAGCGCCTGCTCCCAGCCGACCAGCGCCATCTCGCGGGACACTTCCTCGGTGAATACGCAGGCTTCCGGGCTGCCATAGCGCAGCTTGAGCAGGGTCAGGGTCGAGCCGAGGCCGAGGAAGCCCATGCCGTGGCGGCGCTTGCTCTCGATCTCGTGACGTTGCTGCGCCAGGGGCAGGCCGTTGATCTCCACTACGTTGTCGAGCATGCGGGTGAAGACGCGCACCACCTCGCGGTAGGTGTCCCAGTCGAAACGCGCCTCGCCGCCGAAGGGGTCGATGACGAACTGGGTCAGGTTTATCGAGCCCAGCAGGCAGGAACCGTAGGGCGGCAGCGGTTGCTCGCCGCAGGGGTTGGTGGCGCGGATCGCTTCGCACCACCAGTTGTTGTTCAGCTGGTTGACCCGGTCGATGAGGATGAAACCCGGCTCGGCGTAGTCATAAGTGGAGACCATGATCATGTCCCACAGATGCCGCGCCTTGACGCGCCCGTAGATCTTGCAGGCGACCAGCCCGTCGTCGCGGACGATGTAGTCGTGGTGCACCGGCCACTCGCGCCAGAGCGCCTGCTCGGCGTCTTGCAGATTCAGCTCGGCGGCTTCCTTGGTGTGCACCGGGAAGATCAGCGGCCACTCGGCGTCGGCCTCCACCGCCTGCATGAACTCGTCGGTGATCAGCAGACTGAGGTTGAACTGACGCAGCCGGCCGTCCTCGCGCTTGGCGCGGATGAATTCGCGCACGTCCGGATGGCCGACATCGAAGGTGCCCATCTGCGCGCCACGACGTCCGCCGGCGGAGCTGACGGTGAAGCACATCTTGTCGAAGATATCCATGAACGACAGCGGCCCGCTGGTGTGCGCGCCGGCGCCCGAAACAAAGGAGCCGCGCGGGCGCAGGGTGCTGTATTCGTAACCGATGCCGCAGCCGGCCTTGAGCGTCAGCCCGGCCTCGTGGACCTTGCCGAGGATGTCGTCCATCGAGTCGCTGATGGTGCCCGAGACCGTGCAGTTGATGGTCGAGGTGGCCGGCTTGTAGTCCTGCGCACCGGCGTTGGAAATAATCCGCCCGGCCGGAATGGCGCCATGGCGCAAGGCCCAGAGGAAGCGCTCGTACCAGTGCTCGCGCTGCTTGGCCGGCTCGACCTCGGCCAGCGCCCGCGCGACCCGCTGCCAGGTTGCGTCGACGCTCTCGTCGATCGGCGTGCCGTCCTTGCGGGTCAGGCGGTATTTCTGCGCCCAGATGTCCTCGGATGCCGCCTGCAGGGCGATATCGGAGAGCGTTCTGGTGTTCGCCGCAATGGGCCCGTCCGTCTTCGCCATGTGCTGCGTATCCTCGTATCAATGGAACGGAGTCCAAAGCACGAAGCATAGTCACGCAGGCTGGAAGCGCTAATGACGCGCATCAAGTCGGCCGACGAGCGACCCGTTCAAGCGCCAGGCGGCAACCCGACGCCGACACGCAGGATCAGAGCGATTCCAGGCAGCCGGCCAGCGAATTGCCAAGGTCGTCGATCAACTGCTCGTAGCCACCGGCCGAGGCGTCGATGTCGTAACCCAGCGCATCCAGCTCGGCAACTTTCACCGGCAATCCGCGGGTCAGGCTGTCGGCCAGGCGAGGACGCACCGGGGGTTCGTAAAACACGCAGCTCGGGCCGGCCTGCTCCAGGCGTTCACGCATGGCGGCGACATGCCGTGCCCCGGGCTGGGCTTCGCCACCGCCGCTGAATACGCCGGCGTGCTTGATGCCATAAGCGGCTTCGAAATACTCGTAGGCTTCGTGGAAGACGAAGAACGGCTTGGTTCGGACCTGGCCGAGACGCTGGCCGAGCCGTTCATCGAGGGCACCCAGGTGCTGCTTGAACGCGGCGAGGTTGGCCCGGTAGCGCTCGGCGTTGGCCGGGTCGGCCCTGGCCATGTCCTGCGCCATTCTTTCGGCGATCGCCACGGCGTTGGCGGGCAATAGCCAGAGGTGCGCGTCCAGGCTGCCGGGGCGGTGGGCGTGGTCGTGTTCGTCGTGATCGTCGGCATGGACGTCGGCTGCTTCATGCGCGTGTTCGTCGTGTGCCGGCTCGGCGTGATGATCATGCTCGGCCTCGTGCTCGCTGGCAGTTTCGCCGAAGTGACGCAGCGTCAGCTCGGGCAACGACTGCATCGCCACGCTCGGCCCCTTGCGGCCTTTCAGTACCGGCGCGAGAAACGCCTCCATGTCCGGGCCGATCCAATAGAGCAGATCGGCGCGGCGAATCTGCCTGACATCGGATGGGCGCATGGCGTAATGATGGGGCGAGGCGCCCGGTGGCAGCAGCACGGCGGGTTTGCCGACACCGTCCTGAACGGCAGCGGCGATCAATTGCAGGGGTTTGATGCTGGCCAGCACCTCGATTTCGGCGTGCGCTTGGGCACTGCCGAAAAGGCTGGCGGTCACTAGCAGCGGTATCGAAAAAAGACGAAACACGGGCAACACTCGATTGAACTGAATGGGTAACATAATAACGTCTCTCAGCCACCTCGTCTCCGCTCATGCCCAAGTCCCCGCTGGCCTGCACACCCCATGACCATGACCACTGCGTAAGCAGCGCCCTGGCCGAAGCCGACCTCCTCTGCGAGCGCTCCGGTGTGCGCCTGACCGCCCTGCGCAAGCGCGTGCTGGAGCTGGTCTGGCAAAGCCACAAGCCGCTCGGCGCCTATGACATCCTCGCCGAACTTACGGCCCAGGATGGCCGCCGCGCCGCGCCGCCCACGGTCTACCGCGCGCTGGATTTCCTGCTGGAGAACGGCCTGGTGCACCGCATCGCCTCGCTCAACGCCTTCATCGGTTGCAACCATCCCGAGCACCCGCACCAAGGCCAGTTCCTGATCTGCCGCAACTGCCACACCGCCATCGAGCTAGAGCAGCCGAGCATTAGCGAGGCCATCGACCAGGCCGCGCGCAGCGTGGGTTTCCAGGTCGAAGGCCAGACGGTGGAAGTCGTCGGCCTCTGCGCACCGTGCCGGAGCGCGGCATGAGCGAAGCGCTGATCCGCCTGGAGAACATCCATGTGCGCTTCGCCAAGCAGGCGGTGCTCGAAGGCGCCGAGCTGCAGGTGCATCGCGGCGAGATCGTCACGCTGATCGGCCCCAATGGCGCCGGCAAGACCACCCTGGTACGGGCTGTGCTCGGTTTGCTCAAGCCCGACAGCGGCACGGTCTGGCGCAAGCCGAAGCTGCGTGTCGGCTATATGCCGCAGAAGCTGCACGTCGACCCGACCCTGCCGCTTTCGGTGCTGCGTTTTCTGCGTCTGGTGCCGGGTGTGGATCGCGCCGGTGCCTTGGCCGCGCTGAAGGAAGTCGGTGCCGAGCAGGTGATCGACAGTCCGCTGCAAGCCGTTTCCGGCGGCGAGATGCAGCGGGTGCTGCTGGCGCGCGCATTGCTGCGCGAGCCGGAGCTGCTGGTGCTGGACGAGCCGGTGCAGGGCGTCGATGTCGCCGGACAGGCCGAGCTCTACCGGCTGATCGGTCGGCTGCGCGAACGTTACGGCTGCGGCGTGCTGATGGTGTCGCATGACCTGCACCTGGTGATGAGCGCCACCGACCAGGTGGTCTGCCTGAACCGTCACGTGTGTTGCTCGGGCCATCCGGAACAGGTCAGCACCGACCCGGCCTTCGTCGAGCTGTTCGGCCAGGATGCGCGCAGCCTCGCGGTCTATCACCACCAACACGACCATAGCCATGACCTGCACGGCAGCGTGGTCACCGGCAAGCCCCACATCCACGGCCCGAACTGCAAGCACTGACCGATGCCTGATTTTCTCCTCAATGCACTCCTCGCCGGCCTGGCGCTGGCACTGGTTGCCGGCCCGCTTGGCTCCTTCGTGGTCTGGCGGCGCATGGCCTATTTCGGCGACACCCTCTCGCATTCCGCGCTGCTCGGCGTGGCGCTGGGGTTGATGCTGGAGGTCAACCTGACCCTGGCGGTCATCGTTTGCTGCGTGCTGCTGGCGGTATTGCTGGTCACCCTGCAACAGCGCCAACCGCTGGCGTCGGACACCTTGCTGGGTATCCTTGCCCACAGCAGCCTCTCGCTCGGCCTGGTATCGCTGAGCTTCATGCAGGACGTACGCATCGACCTGATGGCCTATCTGTTCGGCGACCTGCTGGCGGTGAGCACGACTGACCTGGCGTGGATCATCGCTGGCAGCGCGATCGTCCTGCTGGCGCTGATCCCGCTGTGGCGGCCTCTGCTGGCGGTAACCGTGCACGAAGAACTGGCGAAGGTGGAAGGACTGCCGGTTACGGCCATCCGCTTATCGCTGATGCTGCTGATCGCCATGGTCATCGCCGTGGCGATGAAAATCGTAGGCGTGCTGTTAATCACCTCGCTGCTGATCATACCCGCCGCGGCAGCCCAGCGCCATGCGCGCACCCCGGAGCAGATGGCCCTGGGTGCCAGCCTGACCGGGCTGCTCGCCGTCGGCATGGGGTTGTCGCTGTCGTGGTACGAGGATACCCCGGCCGGCCCGTCGATCGTGGTGTCGGCGGCGGCACTGTTCCTGCTCAGCTTTGCCTGGCGGCGCAGGACCTAGGCGATGAGCACCCTGAAGTACCTGAGCGGCTATCCCGAGTCGCTGCAACAACAGATCCGTCATCTGATCGCCGAGGGACGCCTGGGCGAGTATCTCAATCGACGCTACCCGCAACGCCATCAGGTGCAGAGCGACAAAGCGCTGTACGGCTACGTCCAGCAACTGCGCCAGACCCACCTGAAGAGCGCACCAGGGATCGACAAGGTGCTCTACGACAACCGCCTCGACCTGACCCACCGCGCCCTCGGCCTGCACACCGCGGTGTCACGGGTCCAGGGTGGCAAACTCAAGGCGAAGAAGGAGATCCGTGTCGCCGCGCTGTTCAAAGAAGCGGCACCGGAATTTCTGCAAATGATCGTCGTTCATGAGCTGGCGCATCTGCGCGAAAGCGAGCACAACCGCGCCTTCTACAAGCTCTGCGAACATATGATGCCGGGCTATGCGCAGACCGAGTTCGACCTGCGCTGCTACCTGCACTGGCGTGAGCTGCCCAATCGCTGAGCGCTTCGCCCCGAGGGCGGGCCTCCCACAAATTGAGCCCGTGCATGGCGCCGCTTTGTGCTGGTCGCACGCGTTTTCTGTGGGAGGCGCGACCCGCGGCGAATGGCGCCAGCTCGGCGCCAAAAGCTTCGCCCCGGGGTCGGGGCTCCTACAAATCCAGCCCGTGCATGGCGCTGCGTTGTGCAGGTCGCACGCTTTTGCTGTGGGAGGCGCGACCCGCGGCGAATGGCGCCAGCTCGGTGCCAAAAGCTTCGCCCCGAGGTCGGGGCTCTACAAACAGCACTGCGCGCCGGTCCCATAAGAGCTATCAGGCTTCAAGCCAGTCCACATCCGGGCTGGCTGCGCCGAGGGGCTACAACGCGTAGAATGCACGCCTTTGGCCACTCATCCGGCCGTTGACGACGCACCCACAAGGTTCGCCCGTGATCGAATTTCATCAAGTCCACAAAACCTATCGGAGCACCGACGGCCGTGGCGCGGGTCGCGAGATTCCTGCGCTCAAGCCGACCGAGCTGACGATCGGTGCTGGCGAGGTGTTCGGCCTGATCGGCCACTCCGGTGCTGGCAAAAGCACTCTGCTGCGCCTGATCAATCGCCTGGAAGAGCCATCAGGCGGGCGCATCCTGGTCAGCGGCGAAGACGTCACCGCCCTGGATGCCGACGGCCTGCGGTGCTTCCGTCAACGCGTCGGGATGATCTTTCAGCATTTCAACCTGTTGATGTCCAAGACCGTGGCCGACAACGTCGCCATGCCGTTGCGCCTGGCCGGCACCTATTCGCGTAGCCAGATCGATACGCGTGTCGCCGCCCTGCTGGAGCGGGTCGGCCTGAAAGAGCACGCACGCAAGTATCCGGCGCAACTCTCCGGTGGGCAGAAGCAGCGCGTCGGCATTGCCCGCGCGTTGGCCACCGAGCCGGACATCCTGCTCTGCGACGAGGCCACCAGCGCGCTCGACCCGCAAACCACCGCCTCGGTGCTGCAGCTGTTGGCGGAAATCAACCGCGAGCTGAAGCTGACCATCGTGCTGATCACCCATGAAATGGACGTGATCCGCCGCGTCTGTGATCGCGTCGCGGTGATGGATGGCGGCGAAATCGTCGAGCAGGGGCCGGTGACCGAGGTGTTCCTGCATCCCAAGCACCCCACCACCCAGCGCTTCGTGCTTGAAGACGAAGCGGTCGATGAAGGCGAGCAGCATGATGACTTCGCCCACGTACCCGGCCGCATTCTGCGTCTGACGTTCCAGGGCGAGGCCACCTACAAGCCGTTGCTGGGCACCGTCGCACGGGACACCGGTGTCGATTTCAGCATCCTCTCGGGGCGCATCGATCGCATCAAGGACACCCCTTACGGCCAGCTGACCCTGGCCCTGGTCGGCGGCGATATGGCTGCCGCGCTGGCCCGGCTGGACGCCGCTGACGTGCATGTGGAGGTACTGCGCTGATGGAAGCCCTACTGGCAAACGTCGACTGGTACGAAATCTGGCTGGCTACGCTGGACACCCTGCTGATGCTCGGTGGCTCGCTGCTGTTCACCATCCTGCTGGGCCTGCCGCTGGGCGTGCTGCTGTTCCTCGCCGGCCCGCGCCAGCTATTCGAGAACGGTCCGTTGTATGCCTTCCTCTCGTTCGTGGTCAACGTGCTGCGCTCGCTGCCGTTCATCATCCTGCTGATCGTGATGATTCCCTTCACGGTGCTGATCACCGGCACCTCGTTAGGCGTCGCCGGGGCGATCCCGCCGCTGGTGGTTGGCGCCGCGCCGTTTTTTGCGCGATTGGTAGAGACAGCGCTGCGCGAAGTCGATCGCGGCATCATCGAAGCAACCCAGGCCATGGGCGCCACCACCCGGCAGATCATCTTCAGCGCATTGCTGCCCGAGGCCCGCCCAGGCATCATCGCCGCCATTACCGTCACCGCCATTACCCTGGTGTCCTATACCGCCATGGCCGGCGTTGTGGGCGCCGGCGGGCTTGGCGATCTGGCGATCCGCTTCGGTTACCAGCGCTTCCAGACCGACGTCATGGTGGTCACCGTGGTCCTGTTGCTGGTGCTGGTGCAGGTCCTGCAGAGCGTCGGTGACAAACTGGTAACGCATTTTTCCCGTAAGTAATCGTCTGGCCCTTTTCGTACGCGGGGCCGCACAACAGATATCGGCGATCGACTCGCCGCATCGATAAGGAGCTGTCCATGAAAAAACTGCTAGCCGCCTTCGCCGCCGTCGCGGCTTTCTCGGCCCAGGCCGCCGACGAGCTGAACGTTGCCGCCACGGCCGTCCCGCACGCCGAGATCCTCGAATTCGTCAAACCCCAGCTCGCCGAGCAGGGCGTCGATCTGAAGGTCAAGGTCTTCACCGACTACGTGCAACCGAACATCCAGGTGGCCGAAAAGCGCCTGGACGCCAACTTCTTCCAGCACCAGCCGTACCTGGACGAGTTCAACAAGGGCAAGGGCACCGAACTGGTCAGCGTAGCGGGCGTCCACATCGAGCCCTTCGGTGCCTATTCGAGCAAGTACAAGTCGCTGGACGAGCTGCCCGATGGCGCGACCGTGGTGATTCCCAACGACGCCACCAACGGCGGCCGCGCGCTGCTGCTGCTACAAAAGGCCGGCGTGATCACCCTCAAGGAAGGCGCCGGCATTACCGCGACGCCGAAGGACATCGCCGAGAACCCGAAGCACATCAAGCTTCGTGAGCTGGAAGCCGCGACCCTGCCGCGCGTGCTGACCCAGGTCGACCTGGCGCTGATCAACACCAACTACGCGCTGGAAGCCAAGCTCAACCCCACCGAAGACGCCCTGTTCATCGAAGGCAGCGACTCGCCCTACGTGAACATCCTGGTGGCCCGTCCGGACAACAAGGACAGCGATGCCATGCAAAAGCTGGCCAATGCCCTGCACAGCGACGCCGTAAAGCAGTTCATCAAGGGGAAGTACCAGGGCGCGGTGGTTCCGGCGTTCTAAGCTGAGGCACTTTTGGTAGTGCCATAAGTGTCACCGAGGCCCGCCTGGCATATTCCAGCGCGGGCCTTTTTGTTGCGCCCGTCTGCACAGACGAGCCGCCAGGGGGCGTTATTCCAACGCCAGCACCGCCGGCAATTGCTCGGCGAGTTTCTCGGTGCGCATCGGTGCGCGGATGAAGCCACGCAAACGGCCGTCCGGGCCGATAAGCGCAAGGTTCGCGCCATGATCGACGGTGTAGTCCTTTTTCGAGGTATCGGCCGGAATGAACGGCACGCCCGCCGCGTTGGCGAGCGTCTGGATATCGTCCAGCGGCCCGGTCAGGCCGATGAAGCCGGCGCCGAAATAATCCAGATACTTTTTCAGTTGCTCGGGCGTGTCGCGCTCGGGGTCGACGCTGACCAGGATCGGCTGTAGCCGCTGGTTCACCTCTTCCGGCAGGCTGCCCCGTAGCTGGCGCAGTTCCGCGAGCGTGGCCGGGCAGATATCGGGGCAGAAGGTATAGCCGAAGAACAGCAGGTTCCAGTGCCCTTCGAGCTGTTCCATCGACACCGCCTCGCCGTCCTGGTTGGTCAAGGTGACGTCGGGCATGTCGCGACCCTGGGGAAGCATGACGATCCCCGCATCGAGCAGCTCGGCCGTGTCGAGTTGACGTTCGGTATTGAGCACCTTGTAAACCGTCAGGCCGATGACCAACGCGACCAGCGCGACGAGGATGAAGACGGTCTTCTGGATGCGGGTCATGGGATTCCTAAGTTGGCTGCATCAGGGTTGGCTGCGTCAGACCGGTGAGCGCACCTACGCCACCGGCCCTAGATATTGAGCGGCAGATAATGATCAACCAGCAGCGCGATGAACAGCGCGAACAGGTACCAGATGCTGAATTTGAATGTCTTGATGGCCGCATGCGGTCGGCTGTCGCGGTAGAGCACCAACGTCCAGAACAGGAAGCGTGCGCCCAGCAGGACGGCAGCGGCGAGATACAGCGGGCCACTCATGTGAATGGCGAATGGCATGACACTCACCGCCAGCAGCATCGCCGTGTAGAGCAGAATATGCACCTTGGTGTAGTGCTCGCCGTGGGTCACCGGCAGCATCGGCACGTTGACCTTGGCGTATTCCGCCTTGCGGTGAATCGCCAGCGCCCAGAAGTGCGGGGGCGTCCAGGCGAAGATGATCAGCACCAGCAACAACGGCTCGGCGGTCACCTGGCCGGTCACCGCCACCCAGCCGAGCAGTGGCGGCGCGGCACCGGCGAGGCCGCCAATGACGATGTTCTGCGGTGTGGCGCGCTTGAGAAAGCCGGTGTAGATCACTGCGTAACCGATCAATGACGCCAGCGTCAGCCAGGCGGCCAGTGCGTTGGTGAACGTCAGCAGCAGGCCCATTCCGGCAAGCGCCAGAAGCAACGCGAAGAACAAGGCGGCGGCCGGCGACACCCGCCCTTCGGCCAGCGGCCGCTTGTGGGTGCGTGCCATCACCGAGTCGATGCGCCGGTCGACGACGTGATTGACCGCCGCAGCACCGCCAGCACATAGGGCGATGCCGAGGTTGCCGAACACCAGCACGGTCCAGGGCACACCCGCACGCGTGGCGAGAAACATGCCGACCAGGGATGTGATGAGCATCAGCAGCACCACCTTCGGCTTGGTCAGCTCGAGATAGTCGCGCCAGCTGGCCTGCGTACCGCGTTCGCTGAGAAGAGTCGCCATGGGGTTCTCCTTGTGGTCAAGCGCGAGGCAGGTCGAGCCCGCCTAGCGTGTCTGGAGTCTGCTGTGCCCGAGCCGCCGGCGCGACGGCGGTCTCGCGGCTCGGATGCAGGTGGTAGTTGATCAGCACCGTGACCAGCAGCAGCAAGGCGCCGCCGCCATTGTGGGCAACGGCGACAGCCAACGGCAGGTTGAGCAGCACATTGCTGATGCCCAGCCCGACCTGCAGCGCCAGCGCCGCCAGCAACAGCCCGGCAAGACGAGGCAGGCCGTTGCGCCAGAGCTGCCAGCTCAGGGTCGATAACAGCAGCGCCACGGTAAGCGCGCCGAGACGATGGGTGAGATGGATGGCGGTACGTGCCTCGCCGTAGAGCAGGCCGCCGAGGTAGTTGGGCCCGATGTCGTGGTGAGTCAGGTTGAATGCATTGGCGAAATCCATCTCGGGCCACCACTCGCCGTGGCAGGTAGGGAAGTCGGTACAGGCCACCGCCGCATAGTTGCTGCTGACCCAACCGCCCAGCGCGACCTGGGCGATTACCGCCAGCAGACCGAGCATCGCCAGCGATCTGATCCGGGCCGGTAGGGGCCGGACGGCCGGGCGGCGCCCTGACAGGCGCAGGGTTAGCAGAAACAGCAGGCTCAAGGTCGTGAAGCCGCCCAGCAGGTGCGCGGTCACCACCTGGGGCCAGAGTTGCAGGGTCACCGTCCACATGCCGAACGCCGCCTGGGTAATGACCACGGCCAGCAGCAGCAACGGCAGCTTGACCGGCTGGCCCGGCTGCGCATGCCGCCGCAGCGCCTGCACGGCGAGCGCGAGAATCACCAGCCCCAGCGCGCCGGCGAAGTAGCGATGCACCATCTCGTTCCAGCCTTTGTTCACCTCGACCGGCGCATCCGGGAAGCGCAGCGCCGCCAGGCTCTGTGCCTGTTCGCTCATGGGTACCGCTAGAAAGCCATAGCAACCGGGCCAGTCCGGGCAGCCGAGGCCGGCGTGGGTCAGCCGTGTATAGGCACCGAGCAGTACCACCACGACGGCCAACAGCGTGGCAATGAGGGCAAGACGATATCCGGGTTTTGCCATCTGGTTCTCCTTGGGCGACCTCGTTGAGACTTCAGCGAGGCGGCCGAGTGCCTTAGTCAGCCGATCTGGGAGATTTTCAACAGGTGCTTGAGGTCATCGAGGATCGCCTTGCCATTGGCCTTGGCGTCGTAACGCAGCACCAGATTGCCGTGCGGATCGATGATCCACAGTTGCGCGCCGCCGGGTGCCTCCGGGTTGCTCCCATAAGCGGCCGGGTCCAGCGCATAGCGCTGTAGCTGCGGGTATTCGCGCTGCAGGCGCTGATCGTAGTCGGTGCTCAGCGCCTGTCCGGTCGCCAGCGCATGGCCGGCACGGCCGGCTTCGCGCGCCAGGCCGATATTGATCTGTCGCGCCAGGTAGACCAGCTGCTGGCAGTCTTCGGCGCACGCTTGCGGTGCCGTAACCAGCAGTTCCCAGCGCGGTTCGGCGGCGGCCGGCACGGTTATGCCGAGCGTCGTGCGGTCCTGGCCGGTGGCCACCAGAGCGCCGTGGTAGGTTCGGCTTTCAGGTATCCAGAAGCCGAACCGATACATCGCCGTCGCCAGTAACATGGGGCCGATCACCACGGCCAGGATCAGCAGCAATTGCAGCCGGCCGCGGCGACGTTGGGGTTGCGCGGGAGTAAAGGTCGGATTCATCGCGGTCACTGCTTGCTCCCTCGTGCCTGATGCACGCCGAAGTAGATGAACAACGCCAGCAGCGCCGCTGCCAGCGCAAACCACTGCACCGCGTAGCCCAGATGCTGCTGCGGCTGCATGGTGGTGATCGGCCAGTCCGCCCGGTACGCCGCCGGGCCGGGCTCCAGTCGCAGCTCGTATGCGACGCCATCGCGTCCGAGCAATTGCCAGAGCGCTTCGACATCGACGTGATTGAGCAATCTTGGCCAGCCCTCTGCCATGCGCTCGTTGAGCAAGAACGGCTTGCCGGAAGGCGCGTAAATCCATGCAGCCAGTTTCAGCGGTCTATCGGGCGTATCGAATTTCGGCGGGACTCGTCGATCCGGCCAGGGCAACCAACCGCGATTGATCAGCACCCAGCGGCCGCTGGGTTCATCCCGGAATGGCTGCAACAGCTCCACGCCGACCCGGCCATCACGGGTGCGGCTATCGAGCAGAAAACTGTGCGCGGCGTCGAAGCTGCCTTGCAGATAGACACGCGCATAAGCCGGGTCGTCAAGCTGCTCGACCTGCTCCGGTGCCACTGGCGCGGCGACTTCACGGGCTGCCTGCCGGGCCAGCATGTCGCGCTTCTGCTCGGCGCGCTCCAGCTGCCAGCACCCCAGCCAGACCAGCAACGGCAGCAGGCACAGCACCACCAGGGTGGGCAACAGGCCTGGCTTGAAGCCGCTCATGTCACGTCCCGCGGCGTATCGATACGGCTGGCTATACTGCACCCCACTTCCCCCAGTTCACCTGTTAAGGCGGACCCGCTCATGCTCAAGGCGGCGATTGTTCTATTGTTAGTGGCCACGCTGGTCAGTCTGTTCAGTGGTCTGTTCTTCCTGGTCAAGGACGAGGGCCGCAGATCTCGCGTGCTCACCGCCCTTTTCATTCGCGTCTCCCTCACCGCCTTGACGGTCGCCCTGATCGCCTGGGGTTTCTATTCCGGCCAACTGCGACCGGGGTTCGGTTGAACCACAGGCACATCGAACCAGACGCCGGCCGCATCGCCGGCTTGCACCCGCCCTAGAGCACGTAGACGAAAATGAACAGGCCGATCCAGACCACATCGACAAAGTGCCAGTACCAGGCCGCCGCCTCGAAACCGAAGTGCTGGTCAGGCGTGAAATGGCCGCGGAAGCTGCGCACCAGCATGACCGTCAGAATAATTGCGCCGATGGTCACATGCGCCCCGTGAAACCCGGTGAGCATGAAGAAGGTCGCACCGTAGATTCCCGAACCGAGCGTCAACCCCAGCTCGGTGTAGGCGTGGATGTACTCTTCGATCTGCAAGCTGAGGAACGTGGCACCCAGCAGCACGGTGATCCCCAGCCCCAGCTTGAGCTGCTTGCGGTGGCCCTTGCGCAGCGCATGGTGCGCCCAGGTCAGGACGAAACTGGAACTGACCAGCAGGATGGTGTTGATCAGCGGCAGGCCCCATGGGCTGATGGTGCCTTCCGGCGCAGGGTAGAGCTTGGGGTCCGGGTTGTTCAGCAGCGGCCAGCTGAACTCGAAGTTCGGCCAAAGCATCGCACTGACACCCTTGTCGCCTTCGCCGTCTAGCCAGGGCCCGACCCAGTAGCGGACATAGAACAGCACGCCGAAGAAGGCCATAAAGAACATCACTTCGGAAAAGATGAACCAGCTCATACCCCAGCGGAACGAGCGATCCATCTGGTGGCTGTAGAGTCCCGCACGGCCTTCACGCACCACCGCACCGAACCAGCCGAACATCATGTAGGCGATCAGCAAGGCGCCGAGGAAGAAGATCAGCGGTCCGTGGGACTCGGCGCGGTCGGCCTTGAGATCGTTGAACCAGGTACCCAGCCCGTAGACGGTGGTCAGCAGCGCCACGGTCGCGACGATCGGCCACTTGCTTTGAGCGGGAACATAGTACTTCTCGTACGCGGGGGTCGGTTGGCTCATTGCAGACTCTCCTTGCCCGCCGCCCCGGGCGCCTGGACAACGGCGACCGGAGGCTGACGAGACGTGATGTCGAACAGGGTGTAAGCGAGCGTCAGGTGACGCACATCTGCGGGCAAATCACGATCGACAATGAAGCGCACCGGCATTTCGATGCGCTCGCCGGGTTGCAGCACCTGCTGGGTAAAGCAGAAGCACTCGGTCTTGTGGAAATAGGCGGCCGCCTTGGATGGCGAAATGCTCGGCACCGCCTGCGCGGTCATCGGACGGTCGGTGGGGTTGAAGGCGACGAAGCGCATCTCCTGAATGGCGCCCGGGTTCACGCTGAGCTGATCGGCCAGCGGATGGAATTCCCAGGTCATACCCGAGGCGTTGGTGGCCAGAAACTGCACCCGCACTTCACGGGCGTCATCCGTCACCTGTGTGCCCTCGTAGGCGCCGGCGGTCTTGCCGTTGATGCCAAAGGCCTTGCACATCACATCGTAGAGCGGCACCAGGGCGAAGCCGAAGGCGAACATCACCACCACCAGCAGCAACAGTCGGCGAATCAGCTTGGCCAGAGGCAACTCAGTATTCATTCAGCAGCCCTCGGTGTGTCGGCTGACCTGCCGTCGAAAAGCTCGCGGTCGAGACCGCTCCCACCAGTGCCCCGCTCTCGTGGGAGCGGTCTTGACCGCGAATAGCCACAAACAGCGGGCGGCGGGCTTGCTTTATGAGAGGCAGCTCAGTGTTCATTCAGCAGCCCTCGGTGTGTCGGCTGACCTGCCGTCGAAAAGCTCGCGGTCGAGACCGCTCCCACCGGTGCCCCGCTCTCGCGGGAGCGGTCTTGACCGCGAATAACCGGTTGCTCCGCTGGTGACCCAGGCGTGGGCGATCGAAGCCACACTTCGTCCAACCTCCCGCTTCCAGCCGCCGTTCGCCTAATCATCTTTCGGGCCGGTGCGGTGTTCGTGCAGCTCATCCATAGTCGGCGGCACGCTGAAGGTGTGATAGGGGGCTGGTGACGGCACGCTCCATTCCAGGCCCTCGGCGCCGTCCCACGGTTTGGCGGGAGCCGCCGGACCGCCGCGGATGCATTTGATGACGATGAAGAGGAACAACAGCTGAGTCGCACCGAACATGAAGGCGCCGATGCTCGAGACCATGTTGAAGTTGGCGAACATCAGGTTGTAGTCGGGGATACGCCGCGGCATGCCGGCCAGCCCCACGAAGTGCATGGGGAAGAACGCCATGTTCATGCCGATGAAGCTCATCCAGAAATGCAGCTTGGCCAGCGTCTCGTCATACATGTGCCCGGTCCACTTGGGCAGCCAGAAGTAGGCCGAGGCAAAGATGCCGAAGATCGCGCCGGGCACCAGCACGTAGTGGAAATGCGCCACCACGAAGTAGGTGTCGTGGTACTGGAAGTCAGCCGGGGCAATGGCCAGCATCAACCCTGAAAAGCCGCCGATGGAGAACAGAATGACAAAGGCGACCGCGAACAGCATCGGCGCCTCGAAGGTCAGCGAGCCACGCCACATGGTGGAGACCCAGTTGAACACCTTCACCCCGGTCGGCACGGCGATGAGCATGGTCGCGTACATGAAGAACAGCTCGCCGGTCACCGGTATGCCGACGGTAAACATGTGGTGCGACCAGACGATGAACGAGAGAAAGGCGATGGCCCCGGTGGCGTAGACCATCGAGGTGTAGCCGAACAGCGGCTTGCGGCTGAAGGCCGGGATGATCGAGCTGACCGCGCCGAACGCCGGCAGGATCATGATGTAGACCTCGGGGTGGCCGAAGAACCAGAACACGTGCTGGAACAGCACCGGATCGCCGCCGCCCGCCGCGCTGAAGAAGCTCGTGCCGAAGTGGATGTCCATCAGCATCATGGTCACCACGCCCGCCAGCACCGGCATCACCGCGATGAGCAGGAACGCGGTGATCAGCCAGGTCCAGACGAACAGCGGCATTTTCATCAGGGTCATGCCCGGCGCTCGCAGGTTGAGTACGGTGGCGATGACGTTGATGGCGCCCATGATCGAGCTGATGCCCATCAGGTGGATCGCGAAAATGAAGTAGGTCACGCTCTCCGGCGCATAGGTGGTCGACAGCGGCGCATAGAAGGTCCAGCCGAAGTTGGGTCCACCGCCCTCCATGAACAGGGTCGAGACCAGCAGCCCGAACGCGGCGGGCAACAGCCAGAAGCTGAAGTTGTTCATCCGCGGCAGGGCCATGTCCGGCGCGCCGATCATCAGCGGAATCATCCAGTTGGCCAGGCCGACGAAGGCTGGCATCACCGCGCCGAAGACCATGATCAGGCCATGCATGGTGGTCATCTGGTTGAAGAATTCCGGCTGCACGATCTGCAGGCCCGGCTGGAACAGCTCGGCGCGGATGACCATGGCCATCGAACCGCCCAGCAGGAAGGCGCAGAAGCTGAACCATAGGTACATCGAACCGATGTCCTTATGGTTGGTGGTCAGCAGCCAGCGCGAGAGTCCCTTGGCCGGGCCGTGGTGATGGTCATGCCCGGCATGCCCATGATCGTCGATCACTGCACTCATCGCTGCCTACCCCTTATTGACTGGCTTCTTCGGCCTGTTTGAAATCGAGCACGTCTTTCGGCGTAACCATGTCGCCCTTGTCGTTGCCCCACGCGTTGCGCTCGTAGGTCACCACAGCGGCCAGGTCGACTTCCGACAACTGCGGGCCGAAGGCCGGCATCGCTGTGCCCGGCCGGCCATGGACGACCACGCTGAGGTGATTTTCGGCATCGCCGGTGGCGATCGGCGAGCCCTTGAGCGCCGGGAACATCGGCGGCAGCCCCATGCCGGTGGGCTGGTGACAGGAGGCGCAGTTGGTCAGGTAGACCTTCTCGCCGCGGGCAACGAGCTCGTCCACTGTCCATTCCTTGCTGGTCAGCTCTGCCAGCTTGGCGGCTTCGGCCTTTTTCTCGCCCAGCCAGGCGGCATAGTCTTCGGCGGACTTGACCTCCACCACGATCGGCATGAAGCCATGATCCTTGCCGCACAGCTCGGTGCACTGCCCGCGGTAGATGCCGGGCCGCTCGACGCGGGTCCAGGATTCATTGATGAATCCGGGGATGGCATCCTTCTTCACCGCCAGATCCGGCACCCACCAGGAATGGATGACGTCCGCCGCGGTGACCAGAAAGCGCACCTTGGCGCCTGCCGGAATAACCAGCGGCTGGTCCACTTCGAGGAGGTAGTGCTCGCCCTTGGGCGCAAGGTTGTTGATTTCGTCGCGCGGCGTGGTCAGGTTGCTGAAGAACTCGACATCCTCGCCCAGGTACTTGTAGTGCCACTTCCATTGGTAGCCGGTGACCTGGATATCCACATCCGATTCGGAGGCATCGTAGATGTGGATCAGCGTGCGGGTGGCTGGTATCGCCATGCCGACCAGGATCAGCAACGGGATGATGGTCCAGAGCACTTCGACCTTGGTGTTCTCATGGAAATGCGCAGACTCGAGCCGCTTGGAGCGGCGGTGCGCGAACATCGACCAGAACATGACCGCGAACACCAGCACGCCGATGATCACGCAGATCCAGAAAATGGTCATGTGCAGATCGAATACGGAGCGACTGACATCGGTCACACCGGATCGCATGTTCACATCCCAGGCCGCCTGGGCCTGCGCAAACAGCGACCACAGCCCAATCCCCATCCAGACTCGTGGATGTCGCGACATTGCGGGTTCCCCTTATGGTTCTTGTTATCCCGCCGACCGCTCGTCTGGTCGCAGCGTCGAGCAAGCGCTCGCGCCCACGGCCTGACCACGCTCCGGTCCGGCTCCCCCCAACTACTGGTTGCCAGGCCTCGCTTTGCACGCGCAGTCGGATTCAATCGGTACGCTTACGAACGGAGTATAGACAGCGATCCAAACCTGGCAATTTCACGGCTCAGGCGCTGGCTTGAGCCTGTGCTGGCTGGTCGTTCTTCTTCACACCGCGGATGTTCATCAGCGCCAGACACACCTGCAGCGCGATCAACGCCCATGCTTCGGCATGCCAACCCCAGATCACCCAGAGCAGATTGCTCAGCAGAAAACAGCAGAATCCCACCGTACGCCGACGCGGCTTCAACGAGCCGATCAACCAGGCAGCCAGTACCGTGACCACCATCGCCGGCCACTGCAGCAGATCGATCCAGTCCAAAAGGCCTCCACCTTGCACAGGGCGCCGGCCATCCGACGCCTCAGCGATACCTGGGTTGGTGCGCGAAGCGCGGCGTAGAGTTCCGGCGAGCCGCCCTGTGGCGTCGCCCTTGTGCCTTTCTTGAACCACCCCAAGCCTGGACACGCCCGACTGGTTTCGGCGGCTCTGCCCTAGCAAACGATCCCCATCGTGTTAGAAGCGAACCGACCCCGAGCACCCGCCAGGTCTGCGATCAACGACGCAGCCGAGCCATTCGCGGTCAATACCGCTCCCACGGGGCTTGGTGCTTGTACTTAGGCTTAGCGCGGCACCGCTTTTGTAGGAGCGGTCTTGACCGCGAGCTTTTCAGCGAAGCCGCTCAGAAATTCAGTCACCACAACAGACGCCTTCGCGGTCGAGACCGCTCCCACGGAGGCTCGGTGCTGGCACTTAAGGCCGTGCGCGGCACCGCTCCCACGGGGCTGGTGCTTGTACTTAGGCCACGCGCGGCACCGCTTTTGTAGGAGCGGTCTTGACCGCGAGCTTTTCCAGCGAAGCCGCGCTCAGCTACTACAGCAGCGTCATCTGCTGGCCGGGTGGCGCGAAGCGGGTGCAATCGAGGCCATAATTCTGGTCTCGCCGGTTGTAACCGAGGCGCTTGCAGGCCAGCTGGAAGCGTTGCGCGAGCAGTTGGGCAAACTGGCCCTCACCGCGCATGCGGCTGCCGAAGCGGCTGTCGTAGTCCTTGCCGCCCCGCGACTGGCGCACCAGGCTCATGACGTGGGCGGCGCGCTGCGGAAAATGCTCCTGCAGCCACTCGTCGAACAGCGTGGCCACCTCATGTGGCAGCCGCAACAGCACGTAGCCGGCAGACCGCGCTCCGGCTTCACGGGCGGCCTCCAGCATCCGCTCGAGCTCCATGTCGTTGATCATCGGGATCATCGGCGCGCACATCACGCTGACTGGTACACCCGCGTCGTGCAGGCTGCGCAAAACCCGCAGCCGCGCCGAGGGCGATGCTGCCCGCGGCTCCATGATGCGTTTGAGCTCGTCGTCCAGCGTCGTCAGGCTGACCGAGACGCTGACCAGCTTCTGCTCGGCCAGCGGCACCAGCAGGTCGAGATCGCGCAACACCAGCGATCCCTTGGTGATGATGTGCACCGGATGCTTGAAGCGCAGCAGGATCTCCAGCGCCTGGCGCGTCAACCGTTGCTCGCGCTCCAGTGGCTGATACGCATCGGTGTTGACGCCCAGGGCGATGGGCTGCGGCACGTAGCCGGGTTTGCTCACCTCCTGCTCGAGGCGCTCGGCGAGGTTGGTCTTGGCGATCAGCCGCGTTTCGAAATCGATCCCTGGCGACAGATCCCAGTAGGCGTGGCTGGGCCGTGCAAAGCAGTAGATGCAGCCGTGTTCGCAACCACGATAGGGATTGACCGAACGATCGAAGCCGACATCCGGCGACTGGTTGCGCGTAAGCACGGTTTTCGCCGTCTCGATCCGCACCTCGGTTGCCCGGGTCTGCGGCACATCCTGCTCCCAGCCATCGTCATAGGCTTCACTGCGCGTCGGGGCGAAGCGGTTGTCCGGATTGATCGCGGTGCCGCGGCCCCGCGGCGTGGTGATGGGAGCGCGCATTGAAGCCTCCGAGTACTGTTCATGCATACAGTATCAAGTAACCGGCCGAACATCTCCACGCCGATGGTCGGAAAAAAACCAACGGCCAGGGAATTATCGCCACCCGTTTGTGCCCAAGCTGGCTCACGGCTGTAATCCGTCCCGGTATCGACAAGGAGGTGAAGATGCCCGCCCAGCCAGGCGCACCGCTCGCTCACGAAAACAACTTCGATTTTCTGCGATTCTTCGCAGCAACGATGGTCCTCCTCGTTCACAGCTATCCGCTGACCGGGCGCCGACCCGATGAACCCATCGAGCTGCTGACCGGCTACGAGAATGGCGGCGAGATGGCCGTCGCGATCTTCTTCGTGATCAGCGGTTACCTGATCACCTCCTCCTGGATCAATAGCAGCAGCGCGAAGAGCTTTCTCATCAAGCGTGCGTTGCGCGTGTTCCCGGCCTTGATTTTGGCGGTGCTGCTTTCTGCCTTCGTCATCGGACCGCTGGTGACCGACCGGAGCATGATCAGCTATCTCTCGTCCTCAGTCACCTGGACCTATCTGCAGAACATCCTGCTCGTCACGCGCTTCGAACTGCCGGGCGTGTTCACCCAGAACATCTATCCGAACGTGGTGAACGGCTCATTGTGGACGCTGCCGCTGGAAGTGCTGATGTACCTCGGCGTGATGATGATGGGGCTGATCGGCCTGCTGAATCGCCGGCTGATCTTCCTGCCGATCGCCGGCCTCGCCCTGGGACATTTCTGGATACTGAGGATGCTCGGGATCGAGTCGTTCTTCATCAACAACATCGTCAAGCTGGGCTTGCTGTACTACACCGGCTCCGCGCTCTTTCTCTATCGCGACGCCCTGCCCTGGCGCGGCTGGATCGCGGTGGTCCTGGTCGCTGCGCTGGGCCTGACCTTCCACACCGCCGCAGGCCCCTACGTTTACGTGGTCGCGCTGCCCTATCTGGTGATCTACCTCGCCTATGCCCCGATCCCGCTGATTTCCCGGTTCGGCAAGCACGGCGACTTCTCCTACGGCATGTACATCTACGCCTTTCCGTTCCAGCAGCTCGTGGTATACCTGCTCGGCCCTGAAATCGGCGTGTTCCAGCTGACCGTGATCAGCCTCGTGCCGACGCTGCTGTTGGCGATCCTGTCCTGGCATCTGATCGAATCCCCGGCGATGAGACTCAAGCAGCGCTTCGCGCGCGCGCCGCGTGCGGCACTGGTCGGCGAGAAGATCGCCGGCTAAGCCGCCACCGGGTGTTGATCGCGGCCTGGCGCAGCGATGCCGGCTCAATCCGAGGCGTGGCGTACCTGAACCGTTGCGTAGCCAGCGTCGTGGTCGTCGGACAGGCGCAGCACACCGCGCTGCGCCAGCTCCCGGGCGCGCCAGTAAAGAAACATATCCGTCGCGAAAAAGCCGTCGCAGCGGCCCATGACCTCGGCCATGGCTCGGGATAATGGCATCTCCTCGTCACCGCAGGCCTCGGTGAGCTCGCGGTCGATTCGCCGATAATCCTCACCGACGAAACGACCGTCGAGCCAACGCCGTATCGCTGCGTTGTCCGCCACGGCGGTGCGCCACTGGCTGGCGAGCGTGGCGACCCTGGCGGGCTCGACAGGCCGCGGCTGGTCGAGTGCTACCAGTGCTTCGGGCGTATGCATGGACACCGCCATGCGCGTGCCGACCCGGCTGTCACCGGTGCCGCAGGCGACTTCATAGAAGGGCAGCGAAGATCCCTCCAGCGCCGCCGCCACCCGCGCCAGCATCAGCTGCTCGGAAGCGCTGTCGCCATGCCAGACGGTTACCGGCCGCGGCTGGCCAGACAACTCCTTCAGCCACAACGCATCACCCACGATGCCGGTGAAATCCGGCCGCGGCGTCATGGCTGCCGGCCACAGCGCCTCCCAAAAGGCCAGCCGCGCCGCACACGGCGGGATGTCGATATCGGCGAGCGGGCCGACGGCCAGGTCATCGCGTAGCACGCGGACCTCACTGCCGTCAGCCAGCAGCGGCCGGACGCTGTCCGCGGCGAGGTCGCCACAGGTGAGATGCCACATGGCGAGCCTCCCTCGGATCAGTCGGTTTTTTTCTTCAGCTTCGGATTGGGGAAAAACTGCACCGCCTGCACCTGCGGATCGGCGGCTTTCGGCTTGGCCTGGTTGACCCGCGTACCCAGCTCAGACGGCACTGATTGCCCCTGCGCGTTGAGCGTGTCGGCGTAGCCGCATTCGACGCACTCGCGATGCGGCACGCCGTCGACGTCCCACATCTTGATGCTGTCCGTGGCGCTGCATGCCGGGCACACGGCGCCGGCGATGAAGCGTTTGGTGGTCACTTTCGGTTCGTCGCTCATGCGACCTCCTCGGTCAGGCCCAGGTGGCGCAGCAGCGCATCGGTGGACGGCTCGCGGCCGCGGAAGTCGACGAACAGCACCATCGGCTCCTGCGAACCGCCGCGCGCCAGGATCGCCTCGCGGAAGGCACGGCCGGTGTCAGGGTTGAACACGCCCTCTTCCTCGAAACGCGAGAAGGCATCGGAAGACAGCACCTCGGCCCACTTGTAGCTGTAATACCCCGCCGCGTAACCGCCGGAGAAGATGTGCGCAAAGCTGTTGGGGAAGCGGTTGCTGGCCGGCGGACGCATCACCGAGACCTCGGCGCGGATGCCTTCGAGCACCTCGAGCACGCTGCGGCCGTCGCCGTGGGTGGCGTGCAGTTCGAAGTCGAACAGCGAGAACTCCAGCTGGCGCACCATCATCAGGCCGGACTGGAAATTCTTCGCCGCCAGCATCTTGTCGAGCAGGTCCTGCGGCAGCGTTTCGCCAGTCTGGTAATGACCAGAAATCAGCGCCAGCCCTTCGGGCTCCCAGCACCAGTTCTCCATGAACTGGCTCGGCAGTTCGACCGCATCCCAGGCAACGCCATTGATACCCGAGGCACCGGCATGCTCGACCTGGGTCAGCAGGTGATGCAGACCGTGGCCGAACTCGTGGAACAGCGTGGTGACTTCATCGTGGGTCAGCAGCGCCGGGCGCTCGCCCACCGGCGGGGTGAAGTTGCAGACCAGGTTGGCTACCGGCGTCTGCAGCGTGCCGAGGCAGGTGCGGCGCTTGTCGCGCGCGCCGTCCATCCAGGCACCGCCGCGCTTGTTGGCCCGCGCATAGAGGTCGAAGAAGAAGCGTCCGACGTGCTCGCCCTTTTCGCGGATTTCGAACAGGCGGACGTCCGGGTGCCAGCTGTCGAAGTCTTCCAGTTCGTGGATCTCGATACCGTAGAGACGCTTGACGATGGCAAACAGGCCGGACAGCACCTTGTCCACCGGGAAGTAGGCGCGCAGCTCTTCCTGGCTCAGGCTGTAGCGGGCCTGGCGCAGCTTCTCGCCGAAGTAGTTGACGTCCCAGCTCTGCAAATCGGTGACGCCCTGCTCGGCAGCGAAGGCGCGCAGCTCCTTCAGGTCGCGCTCGGCGAACGGCTTGCTGCGCGTGGCCAGGTCACGCAGGAAGCCCAGCACCTGATCGGTGCTCTCGGCCATCTTGGTCGCCAGCGACAGCTCGGCGTAGTTGCCGAAGCCCAGCAGTTGGGCCAGTTCCTGACGCAGGTCGAGGATCTGTTCCATTACCGGGCCGTTGTCGAACTGGCCGGCATTCGGCCCCCGGTCGGAGGCGCGGGTGGAGTAAGCGACGTAGACCTCCTCGCGCAGCGCGCGATTGTCGGCGTAGGTCATCACCGCGTAATAGCTGGGAAATTCCAAGCTGATCAGCCAGCCATCGAGCTCCTTGGCCTTGGCCGCTTCTGCCATCTGCGCCTTGGCCGAGTCGGTGATGCCGGCCAGCAGGCTTTCGTCGGTGACGTGCTTGGTCCAGGCCTGGGTCGCGTCGAGCAGTTGGTTGGAGAAGGTGCTGCCCAGCTCGGCGAGCTTCATGCGGATCGCGCCGAAGCGCTGCTGCTCGGCCGGCGGCAGGTCGATGCCAGACAGGCGGAAGTCACGCAGAGCGTGTTCGATGATGGTCTTCTGCGCCACGTCGAAGCCTTCTGCCTCGGGGTTCAGCGACAGCGCCTGATAGGCGGCGAACAACTCGGCGTTCTGCCCCAGTTCGGTGGCGTAGGCGGACAGCTTGGGCAGGCAGGCCTCGTAGGCGCTGCGCAATTCAGCATTGTTGCGCACCGCATTGAGGTGGCTGACCGGCCCCCAGGCGCGGCTGAGGCGCTCGTTCATTTCGTCCAGGCCGACCACCAGGGTGCTCCAGTCGAGGCTCTCGGCCGGGCGGCTGAGCAGTTCCTGCAGGGCGACACGGTTCTCGCCGAGGACGGTATCGACCGCCGGCTCGACGTGCTCCGGACGGATCTCGGAATAGGGCGGCAGGTCGAAATCGCGCAGCAGCGGATTGGTATCGGTCACGGCGTTTGCCCCTTCTGAAATAAAGTGATCAGCCGAGCATGTTAAAGACAATTGCCCGGCCGCGCAGCCAGCAAACGGCTCGATAGCGTGGCGCTATGCATGATGAATCCGCTGAGCTTGTGCAATCCCGGATGCGCTGCGTAACAGTGAAAAGCGAACCCGCCCCACTCGGCCGAGTCGCTCTTATTGCGACGGTTTCCTGCAGCGCGGGTTCCCGCGGCACAGCCTTTCGCTCGCGATCGCGTGTATGCCGCTCCGGCAGCGTTGCGTACCGCCACTGCGGATCGCCGGCAAGCTGGCTCGTACCCGTCGCAACGGCCGCTTGCCGGAGCACAGACAAGTGGCTTCTACGAAGCCGCAGGCGATTCCACAGGCAGCTCGGGCCGCCGCGCATAGCGCTGGGCGAGCACCGTGCAGACCATCAGTTGGATCTGATGGAAGAGCATCAACGGCAGGATGATCATGCCGACCGCGCTGGTGGCGAACAGCACCTGCGCCATGGGCACGCCGGTCGCCAGGCTCTTCTTCGAACCGGCGAAGAGGATGGTGATGCGGTCCTCCAGATTGAAGCCGAATACCTTGGCCAGCATGCTCGTCAGCCACAGCACGATGGCCAGCAACAGGCAGCAGGCCACCACCAGTCCAAGCAGGTTGCCAAGCGGCACGAGCTGCCAGAGCCCTTCGACCACAGCGCCACTGAACGCGGTGTAGACCACCAGCAGGATCGAACTCTGATCTACGGTTTTCAGCCAGGTCTTGTTGCGCGTCACCCAGGCGCCGATCCAGCGGCGGGCGACCTGCCCGGCGACGAAGGGCACCAGCAGTTGCAGCACGATCTTGCCTATGGAATCCAGCGTCGAGCCGCTGTCCCCTTCGACACCCATCAACAGCAGCACCAGCAAGGGCGTGAGGAAGATGCCGATCAGGCTGGACGCCGCGGCGCTACAGATCGCCGCCGGCACGTTGCCGCGCGCCAGCGAGGTGAAGGCAATGGCCGATTGCACCGTAGCCGGCAGCGCGCAGAGGTAGAGCATGCCCAGGTAAAGATCGTTGCCCACCATCGGGGTCAGCACCGGCTTGAGCACCAGCCCGAGCAGCGGAAACATAACGAAGGTGCAGACGCCAGTGGCCGGCACCGGCGAGGATCGCCTCGCGAGACAGCTTGGCGCCGTGCATGAAGAACAGCAGCGCGATGGCGGCGGTTCCTTGGGGCTTGCAGGCAACAGGGATCGACCTTAACGTGGGCGGCACCTTCCGACTAACGCCAAGCAGGCATGAAATGTCGCCAATCGGACAAGAAGCCGCGCTGATTACCCGCCTCGGCGAGCTCAAGACGTTGCCGAGGCCGGTCTACGGCCAGCTCGACTCGCCGCCCAACCTCAAGCTCGGCTACCGCCACAGCCACCCCTGGGTGCAGCTATCCCACGCGGTCGAAGGCGTACTCGAAGTACGCACCGACAGTGGCCGCTTCATCGCGCCACCGCTGCGCGCGGTGTGGATTCCAGCGGGCGTGACGCACCAGGTTTTCTGCGCGCCGGACACCTGTATTCGCAGCCTTTACATCGATCAGGCCGTGGCCGGCGAGGCGTCCGAGCACTGCCGTGTGCTGCAGGTCAGCCCGCTGTTGCGCGAGCTGATCCGGCATTTCAGCACCCTGCCCGAAGCCTATGCCGAAGACGGCGCGGAAGGCCGACTGGTGCAGGTACTGCTGGACCAGCTGAGCTGCGCGCCGGAGGTCGAACTGGTGTTGCCACTGCCGGCCGAGCCACGCCTGCATCGGCTATGCAAAAGCCTGCAGGCGCAGCCGGAGTCGCAGGAAGGCCTGGCCGACTGGAGCCGCACGCTGGGCGTCTCGGAGCGGACCCTGAGCCGGCTGTTTCTCCGTGAAACCGGGCTGACCTTTCGTGCCTGGCGTCAGCGCCTGCGACTGCTCAGCGCGCTGCCGGCGCTGGAGCGCGGCGAGCGCGTCACCGATGTGGCGCTGGGCTGCGGCTACGACTCACTTTCAGCCTTTATCGCCGCGTTTCGCGAGCAGTTCGGCGCAACGCCAGGCGAATTCTTCCGCGCCGGCAGCAATGCCGTCGAAGGCCGGGTCTACCAGTGACCGGCCAAACTTTCACACGCTAAAGGAACAACCCATGAGCATCCGAACCTTCCAGGGCCACACGCCGGTACTTGGCGAACGCGTCTTTGTCGACCCCAGCGCCGTGCTCATCGGCGACATCGAGATCGGCGAGGACAGCTCCGTCTGGCCACTGACCGTGATCCGCGGCGACATGCACCGCATCCGCATCGGCGCACGCACCAGCATCCAGGACGGCAGCGTGCTGCACATCACCCACGCCGGCCCATTCAACCCGGACGGCTTCCCACTGACCATTGGCGACGAAGTCACGGTCGGCCACAAGGTCACCCTGCACGGCTGCACTCTCGGCAGTCGCATCCTGGTGGGCATGGGTTCCATCGTGATGGACGGCGCGGTGGTAGAAGACGAAGTCATCATCGGCGCCGGCAGCCTGGTGCCACCGGGCAAAACACTGCAAAGCGGCTATCTCTACGTCGGCAGCCCAGCGAAGCAGGCCCGGCCACTGACCGACAAGGAGCGCAGCTTCTTCAGCTATACCGCTGGCAACTACGTGAAGCTGAAGAACCAGCACCTGGCCGAAGGCTGTGCCGACTGAACCTTGCCGCGTGCTTACCGCCATCGGACCCTTGGGCTGGTGGACTGCTACATCATGCATCGCGAGCTTTGACAGGTGCCGCACCGCTCGGCGCGCCTCATTTGCCCTCGCGCCGAGGGGTAAAGGACAATTGACGGCCACCCGCTACCGGCCGCTTCTCCCAT
Organism: Stutzerimonas stutzeri; assembly: GCF_018138085.1. Taxonomy (NCBI): domain Bacteria; kingdom Pseudomonadati; phylum Pseudomonadota; class Gammaproteobacteria; order Pseudomonadales; family Pseudomonadaceae; genus Stutzerimonas; species Stutzerimonas stutzeri. Next base: position 107,284 of record NZ_CP073105.1, on the reverse strand, counting down.
GCACCATTCCACCATCCTCTTCGACCTCGACGGCACCCTCACCGACCCGCGCGAAGGCATCACCCGCTCGATTCAGCATGCGCTGGCAAAGCTCGGTATCGACGAGCCGGACCTGCGCAAGCTCGAGCCCTTTATCGGCCCACCGCTGCTACAGGCGTTCATGGAGTTCTATGGCTTCGATGAGGCGCGGGCATGGGAAGCCGTCGGCCATTACCGCGAGCGCTTCAAAACGGTCGGGCTGTACGAAAACCTGCTGTTCGACGGTGTGCTGGAGATGCTCGAACACCTGCGCGGACAAGGCCGGACGCTCTATGTGGCGACCTCGAAGCCCTCAGTGTTCGCCCGCGAAATCGCCCGGCATTTCGCCTTCGATCATCACTTCAAGCTGATCTACGGCAGCGAGCTGGACGGCACTCGGACTAACAAGGTCGAGCTGATTGCCCACGTGATCGCCGAACAAGGGCTCGATCCAGAGCAGACACTGATGATTGGCGATCGCAAGCACGACCTGATCGGTGCGCACAGCAACGGGCTGAAAGCGGCAGCGGTGGGTTACGGCTTTGGCAGCCATGCCGAGCTGATGGCGCACTCGCCAGCGTATTACTACGCAACGCTGCCGGAGCTGCGCGCGGCGTTCGCCTAGGGCGCCGGGTCGCGCTCGGGGGCGAAGCTCACCGGCGGTGACCCATCGGCATTGATCTGTTCGACACGCGACGGCCGCCCCTCGGCATCCAGTCGCACTCGACCGATGCCCGCACCGTTCCACAGGCGCTCGCCGGCCCGGCTGCGGCCCGGCAGCCACGGTTGGACCCGCACCCGGCGGCGCTTGGTGAACCAGTTCAACGGCGAGCGCGGCGAATACAGCCAGCGATTGAGCCGGTCGAACAGGTCGAGCAGGCGCGGTGGAAACTCGTTCTTCACGCCACTGCTGGTGATCTGCCATAGCCGTGGGCCTTCGGCACGGCCACGAATGTGCACTTCATAGGCAAACGAGTAATGCACGTCGCCGGAGAGGATTACGTAGTTACCCGGCGTGCGGGTATGCCGAAAGATGTTGAGCATGACCTGCGCCGCGCCGCGATGGGCCATCCAGTTTTCGGCGTCGACCAAGAGCGACAGCCCGGCCCAGCTGAACACGCGCTGCACGACCTCGATCAGCTTGACGCCGAACATCGGTGCCGGCGAGACGATGACCACCGAACGATGGTCGAGCAGTTCCTGCTGGAAATCAGTGAGCGCCTCCCAATCCATCAAGCCCGACGGCCGATTCAGATTGCGCTCGCTGCGCCAGCGCCGGGTGCGCGTGTCGAGCACTACCAGCGCCGGCTCGCTGGGGAACACGTAGCCCCAGTCGCCGCGCTGCAGTAGCTCATCGACCACACCATCGTGCAGCGTGCAATCCAGCCGTCCAGCTTCGCCGCTGGCCAATAGCGCCTCGACGCCATCCAGTGAGGTGACGCAGGCATCCGGATCGTTGCCCCACGCCTGGCACAGCAGATAACCGAGCAGTGCGTTGCCGATGATGCGGCGGGAAAACGGATGGCCGTAGGCGGTCTCTTCCCAGCGGGCGCTAAGGTTCCAGTCGTCGGTGATGTCGTGGTCATCGAAGATCATCAGTGACGGCAGGTGCGCCAGTGCACGCGCAACCTGCGGCAAGCCTGCCCGGAAGTCATCGATAGCACGTAGCTCACGCGCCCAGCGATCAGCCAGTTCGCCGTCCAGCGCTGGCGGCTGAAGCTCGATCAGCTGCCAGGGTATCGGCGACCAGACCAGCAGGTACATGGCCAACACCTCGCCCAGCGAGACCAGATGGTTATGTGCGCTGGACGTCGTGAACACCGGCTTTTCCACGCCGCCGAAGAAGCGCTCGCGCAGCGCCTCGTTGGACTTGAACGCCGGCAGCAACTGCTCACGCCGGTAGTAGGTCGCCGAATGCGCCATCAGCTCATCACTATCGGCGACGACTGCACCTTCCAGACACTCGCCATACAAACCGAGCCGGCGGATCAATCCGTGAATGGCTACCAGGGTCGGCCCGGCGACGTCGTCGGCATAGATCTGGTCGCCGGTCATCAGCAGCGCGGCGGGCCAGTGTTCGGGGGCCCGGCGGGTCTGGGCGACCAGGGAATCGACGGTGACTAATCCGTCTGCCGAAGCATGGTGCGGCTTGCGACAGGAGCCATGCAGCAGATCGTCGTAGCGCGAGCGCACGACAAAGGCCGGGCGCTGGAATCCTTCGTGAATCAGGTGCGGCGCCCAAACAGCGATGCCCTGTTGCTGGCCGTCGCGCTGGATTAACACGTCGTATTCGATCATCTGATCGACCGGCAGCGGGCTATCCAGATGAAGGTCGATCAGGTGTAACCAGGCCGACGTACCCATTCGCAACTGGCGAGAGCATTTGCCTTCCACGGCCAGAGAAACCGGCGCCTCTCCTTCGGGCTGTAGCATCAGGCGCAACGACAGCGGCTCGCTGGCAACCAGCCAGAGCACCAGCCGCCCCGCTTCGAGCCGGCGCAGCAGGGGACCGGCGAGCACAAGAGGAAGGGAGGCGTAGGTGTTGGAGGGTGCGGGGCTGGGCATGCGACGGCTCGATGAACGGCGATGAAGCATCAGAGTGTAACGAATGACACCGGTTCTCCCTGGCCGCGGCGACACCTATCAGCGATCGTCTCTACCTTCAGTTGCTGCGTTCTTGTGCCTGATGAGGAGTGCGGCCTGTTTATTCTATAAATGAATATAAATCCAACTAAACAGTATTTTTAGAGAATATGTGCAGCTGCTTATGATTCGCCAAAGCGCGGCTCGAATCGCGCTCACATGGCTCATGAGACATGACAATGACAACCGAACCGCGAACACCCGAGCTCCGGGAAGAAGCCGATGGCCTGCATGAGATCCGGCTTGCGATGCAGGGCCTGAAGTATGGCTCTGTAGAAATCACCCTGCACAACGGCCAGATTGTGCAGATCGAGCGCAAAGAGAAAATTCGCCTGCAGCCATCCGGTAAGCAGGCCTGACCCAAACCCCACCCCGACCGGACCACCGGAGGGCGTGACATGAACCTACGCCAGGAAAGCCTAAACATGTACACGCCAACCCAGACCGCCCTTCTGCTGCACCGCTGTCGTTGCCGAATGCGTAGCTGACGCCACCGCCCTACCCAGAACTCACCAGCAGCACGCAACGCGTCCGCACGGATGCGAGAAGGAGCCTCCATGTCTATCAGAAAACCCATCCTGGCCGTTCTGGCCAGCGCCCTTGTCGTCGGTCAGGCTTTTGCCGCCGGCGAACTGCTCAACGTGTCTTACGATCCGACACGCGAGCTCTACGTCGATTTCAATGCCGCCTTCAACAAGCACTGGCAGGCGCAAGGCCATGAACCGCTGCGCATTCAGCAATCCCATGGCGGCTCGGGCAAGCAGGCCCGCGCGGTCATCGACGGCCTGCGCGCCGACGTGGTGACGCTGGCCTTGGCCGGCGACATCGACGAGCTGCACCGGATCGGCAAACTGATCCCGGCCGACTGGCAGAGCCGTCTGCCGGACGCCAGCACGCCCTACACCTCGACCATCGTCTTCCTCGTCCGCAAGGGCAACCCCAAGGGCATCAAGGACTGGGGCGACCTGATCAAACCCGGCGTCGAAGTGATCACCCCGAACCCGAAGACCTCCGGCGGCGCGCGTTGGAACTTCCTTGCCGCCTGGGCCTGGGCCCAACAGCAGTACGGCAGCGAGGAGAAAGCCAAGGAATACGTCGCTCAGCTCTACAAGCAGGTGCCGGTGCTGGATACCGGCGCGCGTGGCTCGACCATCACCTTCGTCAACAACCAGATCGGCGACGTCTTGCTGGCCTGGGAGAACGAAGCCTTCCTGGCGCTCAAGGAAGAAGGTGGCGATGCCCTGGAAATCGTCGCGCCGTCGCTATCGATCCTCGCCGAGCCCCCGGTAGCAGTCGTCGACAAGAACGTGGAGCGCAAGGGCACCCGTGAAGTCGCCGAGGCCTACCTGAACTACCTCTACAGCGACGAGGGCCAGCGCATCGCCGCCAAGCACTTCTATCGCCCCCGCAACCAGGCGGTGGCCGCCGAGTTCGCCGGGCAATTCCCCGCGCTGAAGCTGGTGACCATCGACGACGACTTCGGTGGCTGGGCCGTCGCGCAGCCGAAGTTCTTCAACGATGGCGGCGTGTTCGACCAGATCTACCAGACCGAATGAAGCTACTGCGCTTGCTCATACTGCGTTGAAGACCGGCTCGGGCCTGCTCATTTACCGCCCGTAAACTCCGCGGCCCACGCCGGCCTTCGCCTTGTCTGAGCTGCGCTCGTGACGCTCCAGCCGACACATTGTTCGAATAGACAAGGCCGATCCATGTCCCGTCAAACCTCCCCCGTCATACCCGGCTTCGGGCTGACGCTGGGTTACACCCTGGTGTACCTCAGCCTGTTGGTGCTGATCCCACTGGGTGCCCTGTTCGTCCACGCCGCACAACTGACCTGGGAGCAGTTCTGGGCGATCATCACGGCGCCGCGCGTGGTCGCGGCGCTGAAGCTGAGCTTTGGCACCGCCTTCGTCGCCGCGCTGATCAACGGCGTGATCGGTTCGCTACTGGCCTGGGTGCTGGTGCGCTACCGCTTTGCCGGCCGCAAGATCATCGAAGCGATGATCGACCTGCCCTTCGCCTTGCCCACCGCTGTGGCAGGCATTGCCCTGACCGCCTTGTACGCACCGAACGGAATGATCGGCCGACTGGCGGCCGAACTGGGCCTGAAGATCGCCTACACCCCGCTGGGCATTACCTTGGCGCTGACGTTCGTCACCCTGCCCTTCGTGGTTCGCACCCTGCAGCCGGTATTGGCCGACATCCCCCGCGAAGTGGAGGAAGCGGCCGCTTGCCTGGGTGCCAAACCGTTGCAGATCGCCCGCTACGTGCTGCTACCGGCGCTGCTGCCGGCCTGGCTGACGGGTTTTTCCCTGGCCTTCGCTCGCGGTGTCGGTGAATACGGCTCGGTGATATTCATCGCCGGCAACATGCCGATGAAAACTGAGATCCTGCCACTGCTGATCATGGTCAAGCTCGACCAGTACGACTACCACGGCGCCACGGCCATTGGCGTGCTGATGCTGCTGGTGTCCTTCGTGCTGCTGCTGGCGATCAATCTGCTGCAACGGAGAATTACCCATGGCTGAGATGACCACCACCTCCGTTGCCGTCCCGCTGGCCGGCAAGACACGCCAGGGCAACCCACTGCCGCGGCGACTGCTGATCCTCGCCGGCTGGCTGACGTTCGCGCTGTTCCTGCTGCTGCCGTTGCTGGTGGTGCTGGGTGAAGCATTGAAGCTCGGCCTCGGCACCTTCTTCGGCGCGATCTTCGAAGCCGATGCCCTCGCCGCGCTGAAACTGACCCTGCTGGCAGTCGGCATCTGCGTGCCACTCAACCTGGTCTTCGGCGTGGCCGCGGCCTGGTGCGTCAGCAAATACGAATTCACCGGCAAAAGCCTGCTGGTCACGCTGATCGACCTGCCCTTCTCGGTCTCGCCGGTGATCGCTGGCCTGATTTACGTGCTGCTGTTCGGCGCCCAGGGCTTTTTTGGCGAATGGCTGGGCGAGCGCGACATCCAGATCATCTTCGCCTTACCCGGCATCGTCCTGGCCACGGTGTTCGTCACCGTGCCCTTCGTCGCCCGCGAGCTGATCCCGCTGATGCAGGAACAGGGCACGCAGGAGGAAGAAGCGGCGCGGCTGCTCGGCGCCAACGGCTGGCAGATGTTCTGGCACGTGACCCTGCCCAACATCCGCTGGGGCCTGATCTACGGCGTGGTGCTCTGCACCGCGCGAGCGATGGGCGAGTTCGGTGCGGTGTCGGTGGTTTCCGGGCATATCCGCGGCTACACCAACACCCTGCCGCTGCATGTCGAGATTCTCTACAACGAATACAACCACGTCGCCGCCTTCAGCGTGGCCAGCCTGTTGTTGCTGCTGGCGCTGCTGATCCTGCTGCTCAAGCAGTGGAGCGAGTCCCGCCTTCAACGCCTCAAAGCCGCCGCCGGCGAGGAGTGAGTCATGTCCATAGAAGTGAGCCACGTCAGCAAGCAGTTCGACCAGTTCAAAGCCCTGAACGACATCAACCTGAACATCACCAGCGGCGAGCTGGTCGCCCTGCTCGGCCCCTCCGGCTGCGGCAAGACCACCCTGCTGCGCATCATCGCCGGGCTGGAAACGCCGGACAGTGGGCGCATCGTGTTCCATGGCGAGGACGTTTCCGGGCGTGATGTACGCGATCGCAACGTCGGCTTCGTGTTCCAGCACTACGCGCTGTTCCGCCACATGACGGTGTTCGACAACGTTGCCTTCGGCCTGCGGATGAAGCCGCGGCGCGAGCGGCCCACTGAAAGCCGGATCAAGCAGAAGGTTCATGAATTGCTCGAGCTGGTCCAGCTCGACTGGCTTGCCGAGCGCTATCCCGACCAGCTTTCCGGCGGCCAACGGCAACGCATCGCCCTGGCACGTGCACTGGCGGTGGAACCCAAGGTGCTGCTGCTCGATGAACCCTTCGGCGCGCTGGACGCCAAGGTGCGCAAGGAACTGCGCCGCTGGCTGGCACGGCTGCACGAAGAGGTGCACCTGACCTCGGTATTCGTCACCCACGATCAGGAAGAAGCGATGGAAGTGGCCGATCGCATCGTGGTGATGAACAAGGGTGTGATCGAACAGATCGGCTCGCCGGCCGAGGTCTACCGTCAGCCGGCCAGCGATTTCGTCTATCACTTCCTGGGCGACGCCAACCAGTTGCAGGTCGGCGGCCAGCAGATCCTTTTCCGCCCGCACGAGATCCATCTGTCACGTGGCGCCGCGGCCGACCTCCAACCGGCTGAAGTGCGTGACATCCGTCCGCTTGGCGCCGTCACCCGCGTGACTCTCAGAGTCGCCGGTCAGCCGCAGCCCATCGAAGCGGAAGTCGCCCATGATCACCACAGCCTGACCGACCTGATACGCGGCGAAACCTTGTTCTTCAAACCCGCAACGGCTATCGCAGTGATCCGCTGAGCGAGGCGGCCGAGTTCGCATCCATTCGCAGTCAAGACCGCTTCCACAAAAAGCAAACCGCGCCACCCGGACCCGTGGGAGCGGTCTTGACCGCGAGCTTCTGTTGTCAGCGGCGCCGACCTACCTGTCAAAAGTCCTCACGCTATCTTCAACCACGACGCTTCCTGAAGCCTTTTCGCGGTCGAGACCGCTCCCACAAAAAAACAGCCGCGCCACCCGGACCCGTGGGAGCGGTCTTGACCGCGAAGGACGCAGTTTGGTCAGCTAGCCGGCACCTGTTCCAAGCTCGGCAAAGGATTGCCATGTACCAATCGAACCGCTTACGCAAAGGGCGTCACTCGCAGCGTGGCAACCTCTATCTGCTCACCACAGCCACATCCGACCGCCACCCCGTATTCAGAGACTTCGCACTCGGCAGACTTGTAGTCGCCGAGCTCAAGTCGGCACAGCTGGACGGCTGGGTGCAATCATTGGCCTGGGTGCTAATGCCTGATCACCTCCACTGGCTGATCGAGCTGGGCGACAGCTCGCTCGATGAGCTGATGCGTCGGGTAAAAACCAACAGCGCACGGGTCATCAATCGTCAGCGCAGTAGCTCGGGTCCCCTCTGGCAAGCGGGTTATCACGACCGGGCGTTGCGTCAGGAGGAAGATGTGCAGGCGGTCGCCCGTTATGTGGTTGCCAATCCGCTCAGAGCCGGATTGGTGGCCCGATTGGGCGACTATCCCTTGTGGGATGCCATCTGGCTTTGAAGAGCTCGCGGTCGAGACCGCTCCTACAATAGCAGCCGCGCCACCGCCCTCGTGGGAGCGGTCTTGACCGCGAGCTTCTGCATTCAGGCCCGCCGAGCCAGGCCCCACTGTCCCCGACACCACCAACGGGCTCATCAGCATTTCGGCCGTGAAACATCGCGGTCGAGACCGCTCCCACAAAAAGCAACCGCGCCGTTCACACCTATGGGAGCGGTCTTGACCGCGAGCTTTTTGATTCAGGCCCGCCGTGCCAGGCCCCGCAAGTACAGCACCGCCGCCAAAAAAGATGATTCAACATTTCTGCCGAGAAACATCGCGGCCGAGATCGCTCCCACAAAAAACAGCAGCGCCGTTCACACCCGTGGGAGCGGTCTTGACCGCGAGCTTTTGATTCAGGCCCGCCGAGCCAGGCCCCACTGTCCCCGACACCACCAACGGGCTCATCAGCATTTCGGCCGTGAGACATCGCGGTCGAGACCGCTCCTACAAAAGCAGCCGCGCCACCCGCACCCGTGGGAGCGGTCTTGACCGCGAGCTTCTGCATTTGGCCTCAAAACTATCGCTGCACCTACCAAATGTTGCGCAAAAAAAACGCGCCCGAAGGCGCGTAAAAGGATGAAGCACACGCGTATCTATTTGATCTGAGCAATCAGATCGCGACGCAGCAGCGTCTTGATCTTGATGAGGTGGTCATCTTCCTGTTCCTTGGCTTTGTGGAAGCTCTTGGCGATCCGGGGATGGCCACCGGCTTCGGCCAGTTCGATCAACAGTTCCCAGGCGGCGTTGTCCTCGAGTTCGAGGGTCAACAAGGCGTTGATGCCTTGAGCGATGTTGGTTCGCGGATCGGTGAGCACCTGCATCACGCCGAGCGACTTGACCCCGACGATGTCGGCGCAAGGGGTCTGCGCGGTCGGGTCGGCGCCCAGGGTCTCGATGGCTTCGGCGACCATGTTCATGTGCTCGAACTCTTCGTCGCGGATGTGCTGCAGCACGCCGATCAGATCGGAATCGGCCATGCTGTTGGCCTTTGCCTTGGCGATCATGGCGTCGTACATGCGTACGCCGCTGCGCTCGAATGCCAACCGCTCGCCGAGCTTGTCGACCAGCAGTTCAGGGCTCTTGCCCAACGCCATGTCGAAGGTCGATTTGAGCATCCCTTTGGCGGAGCCGGGCACCGGTACCGAACCGATGCGATCGGCTTCTTCGGCACGGGTCGTGCGCTCCAGCATCAGACCTTTGGAGTCGCCCGGTACATCCGGATGGATATCGTTGACCGCCTCGAGCAGGCTTTTGGTGTCCTTCGGCGACATCTGTACGCCAGTGAAATTGGTGCCCAGCTTTGCTGAATTTGCCATGTCCTGTTCTCCTCAAGAAACCTTGCGCATCTTCATGAGTTCGCCGCCCGGCGCCCACTGGTAACCGGCCGATACGATGTTCGACGCGATGCCTTCGGAGTTGAGCTGGGCCCGGTAGTCCAGCGAGTTCTGCGGCTCTTCGCTCTTGTCGACGTACTGGGTGCCGCTGGAGCGCAGGTTGACCTCGGCCGCCAGCACCTGGCGGACGAATTCCCGCTGGCTCTTGAACTCGATCATTTTCGGCAACGGACCGCCGAGTATCTCCGCCGGATCACGGCGTTCGATGTTCTTGAAATGCTCGCAGGCGACCGTCAGATGGCCTAATTCGTAATCGAGGAAGCGCTCCCACATGGCCTTGATGCGCGGGTTTGTTTCCTGCTCGGCGCAGCTGGCGTAGGCATAGACTTCCATCGCCTCGTGCACCAGCCACTTCTCCATGAAGGATTCCTGCGGATCGGCCAGCGAGCCGTACTGGGTCACGTGCTGCTCTTCGACCGAGGCGATTTCGGCGTACAGCTGACGGGCCAGCGGATCGGCGAACAGCGGGCCGATGTTCATGTAGTAGTCGTGGGTCTGGAACTCGGCTGCGGTGATCATCGCCGCGTGGATCTTGGTGATCAGTGCGGCCTGCTCTTTCTCGTAGCTTTCGCGCAGGTCGTTGTCCGGATGACGATGATGCTCGGAGGTCTGCCGACCCGGCACGATGTCGGTGTAGCCCTGCAGGATGTTGTTGGCATCCTTGCCTTCGAGGCGGTCGAGCATCGCCGAATAGCGGTACAGGTGGTCGAAGTCTTCCAGCAGGCCGAAGCGGTAGGTCTGCGCCTGGTACGGGTCCGGCTCGGTCTGGGCGACGGCGGCGGTGACCTCGATGGCGACCTGCTCGTAAGCGACAGTCGTTTCCAGAGGGGAATGGTCGGCGGAGATCAGCCAGTTGACCATGGTCGCCTGGTGCTGCTCGACGCGACGGATCTCGGCGAGCGGGCCGCGCAGCTGGCCGGTGATGCGGGCGATGCCGTGCTTGAGGCGCAGCGCGTCGGTTTCGATCCCGTTCATCAGAATGATCCGCACCCGGGTGAAGGCGTCGTCATCCAGCTTGCTGATCGGCTTGCCAGCCATTTCCTTCCAGGTGAACTTCTGCTTTTCGAGGGGCGTGCCCTTGTTGTCGAGGATGCCGGATAGGTTGTCCATGGAGCCTCCGTTGTCACGGCTTTTTTTAGATAGGCGTACTCGCAGCGTACGGCCGAATCACGGGTTAGCTGGGCTGACGGTCTAAAAAATGGACGGGAGCAGAGGGAAAACAATTCCATGGCGTTTGGCTCGAAAACGCAGGAAGACGATGAGCGGTGCAGCCAACCTCTGCGATCAGGACGCCATCGAACAGTCCGAGAATTGCTGCAACGCCTCGCCACGATTGGCTTTGAACGAAGCGGCCGGATCATTAGCGAAGCGCTTCGAGCGCCTTTGCCCGCTCGTCGGCAGACACGCGTCCCAGGGACTCGACTCGCGCATGGAAACGCTGCCAATCGCCATCGACCTGCTCGAACAGCGCAGCGAACGCCGGCACCCAGCGGTCATAGAGACCGAATGGCACCAGGCTCGCATTGTTCAGCGGCCGGGCCATCCAGCGATCGAAGCGGCCGTCGCCCTTCCAGCGATCGTCGCGCAAATGGCGATAGGCCTTACGCAGGCGCATGAACTCTGCTTCCTTGGCGGCCCGCATGGCCGATTCGCTGAGATCGGAGGCGTACAGCTCGGCCAGCCATTCGCGGGTATCGAGCATCAGCTGGCTGAACTCGGCATAGCGTTGCTGCCCGATCTGGTCGGGCGGCGGCAGGCCCTGGCTGTCGCGCCACTGGCGCAGCCCCTCATGCTCGACGAAGGATGCATAGGACTCGTTGAAGGCCGTGTCGCCAGGCACATACAGGCGCTGATGCGCCAGCTCGTGAAAGATCAGCCCGGCCAGCCGCTCATCGTCCCAGCGCAGCATCGAGCTGAGCAGCGGATCGTCGAACCAGCCGAGGGTCGAATAAGCCTGCACGCCGGTCACCAGGGTGTCGTAGCCCTTGGCCTGGAGCCGCGCCGCTTCGCCCCGCGCACGTCCCGGTTGGTAATAACCACGATAGGCCACACAACCGGCGATCGGAAAACAGTGCTTCAGCGGAGCCACGGAAAACGCTTCGGTGGCGAACAGGTTCCACACCACGTAGGGCCGCTGGATATCGGCATAAACCTTATAGCTGCCGTTATCCGGCAATCCCAAAGCGGCACTGGCGAAGCGTCTAGCTTGCAGTGCATGGCCTAGGCGTTGGCGCAATTGCGGGTCGGCCTGCTGGTCCTCGATGATCGCCGCGATGGGTTCGCGCTGGCGCAGCAGCTCCAGCTGACCGACCGCCAACTGACCATAGTAGGTGCTGCAACCATTCAGACCAACGGCAAGCAGCAGCGGAACCCAGAGCCGGCTGTGCTTGTCGACAAGGGCGGTTTTCAGCTTCGACACCAACAAATCGCTTACCCGCGTGCATGACCCAACGGGTCGGTGCGCTGAGCGTACAACGACGGCGAAGCCTACCCAATCATCAATGGCAACGCGCTCTTTGCAGCCAGACCGTCCAGCCAGCGGTCGGAGAACAATCCATGCGAATCCTGTTCCTTGCTCTCGCACTGTCCACCTTCGGCGGCTGCACCCTGTGGATGCCCCAGCCGGACCCGAACCAGGCCTGGATCGAGCTGGCCCCACGCGATGAAACCATCCTGAAGGCCGTGGCAGTGGACCAGCGGCCCCTGGATGACCATCGCTATTTCCAGGTCACGCCCGGCAGCCATCAGCTCGGCATGCGCTACCGCTTCGAAGTGGGCGCGGCCGACGTCGGCCGCGACAGCCAAGCCCTCGAGCGGGACTGCCGCCTGACCCTGGAATACGACAGCTTCGACGCTGGCGTGCGCTACCGCCTGGTCGCCGGCGGTTACGGCTTCCGCCCCTGGGCGCGGCTCTACGACCAGCACGACCAGCTGCTGGCCAAGGCCACCGAGCGCGGCTGCGGGGGAGTCGCGACGCGCTGAACCTCTGGTGAACCGTTGTGCCGCGGCGCAGTCGTTGAAATAGAGGCGCATCTGGCTCAGGCTCAATGCCTATCGCGACCGCACGCGCGGATGCGCCCCGGAGGATTCATCATGCGCCCGACATTCCCGATGTTCCTGGTGCTCGGCCTGACCGCCTGCGCCGGTCCGCTGCCCGCCCCCCAAGCCGACATGGCCTGGGTGGACCTGAGCGCCCAACCCAGCGATATCTTCATGTCCGATCGGCTGGACGACAAACGCACCCCCGACGGTCGCTATTTCCAGGTCGGCCCCGGCGCGCATGAACTCGAAGCGCGCTATGAATTCGAAATCAGCAGTGGCGGACTGGGCGAGTTCGGCGAAACCCAATACCTGCGCTGTACCATGGTCATCCGCTATGACGACTTCCAGCCTGGCCGACGCTACCTGTTCCAGGCGCGCTCGCTGGGTTTCACCCCGCAGGGCTGGCTGTACGACGAACAACGCAACGTCCTGGCGCGCGCCGAAGCCGAACACTGCTATTGAGTCGCGCTGCGACTCCTCCGTCAGCATAGAGGTAGACGATGTCCCGTATCGAACACACCCGCTTTTCCACCCTCGACCTGGCGCCAATTCGCGATGACGGTGATGCCGGCCTCGCCCTGCGCAATTCCCTGGCACTGGCCCAGCACGTCGAGAAGCTCGGCTTCGAGCGCTTCTGGGTTGCCGAACACCACAACATGGATGGCATCGCCAGCGCCGCCACCTCGGTGCTGATCGGCTATCTGGCCGCCGGCACCTCGCGGATTCGCCTGGGCGCCGGCGGGGTGATGCTGCCCAACCATGCGCCGCTGGTGATTGCCGAGCAATTCGGCACGCTGGACGCGCTCTATCCCGGGCGTATCGAGCTGGGGCTCGGCCGCGCGCCGGGGGCCGACCAGTTCACCGCCCACGCGCTGCGCCGAGACCGCATGGGCAGTGCCGACGATTTCCCGGCAGACGTCGAGGAGCTGCAGCGACTGCTCGGCCCGCGTCAGCCCAATCAGCGGGTGATCGCCATGCCCGGAGTCGGCAGCAACGTGCCGATCTGGTTGCTCGGCTCAAGCCTGTTCAGCGCCCAGCTGGCCGCGGCCAAGGGCCTGCCTTACGCCTTCGCCTCGCATTTCGCACCGCGTTACGTGCATGAGGCGATTCGCCTGTACCGCGAGAACTTCCGCCCCTCGGAGGTACTGGACAAGCCCTACGTGATGCTCGGCGTGCCGCTGATGACCGCCGACACCGACGAACAGGCCGAATACCTGGCGACCACGGCTTACCAGCGCATCCTCGCGCTGATCCGCGGCCAGAGCCTGGTGTTGGTGCCACCGGTGCCGAGCATGCAGGGCAAATGGCTACCGCACGAACAGGACGCCGTCGGCAACTTCCTCGGCATGGCACTGATCGGCGGGCCGGAGAAAATCCGCGCGCGGCTGGAGATCCTTCTGGAGCAGACCCAGGCCGACGAGCTGATCTTCACCTGCGATTTCTACGAAACCGCCGACCGCCACCACGCCTTCGAGATTCTCGCCGGGCTGCGCTGAGCCGAGAAGGCGCGCCTTGGCAGAGCACAGACTTGCCAAGCCTAGAAAGCTTCGCCCCGAGGGCGGAGCTCCCACAAAAAAAAGCAGTGCACGCCGCCCCATTGTGGGAGGCGCGCCCTCGCGCCGAATGGCCCCAGCCCGGTGCCCCAAAAGCTTCGCCCCGAGGGCGGGGCTCCCACAAAAAAAAGCAGTGCACGCCGCCCCCATTGCGGGAGGCGCGCCCTCGCGGCGAATGGCCCCAGCCCGGTGCCCGAAAAGCTTCGCCCCGGGTCGGGCCTCCCACAAAAAACAGCGTACGCCCCCTCATTGTGGGAGGTGCGCCCTCGCGCCGAATGACGCCAGCCCGGTGCCCGAAAAGCTTCGCCCCGAGGGCGGGGCTCTCACAAAAAAGCAGTGCATGCCGCCCCCATTGTGGGAGGCGCGCCCCGCGGCGACGCAGGACGCAGGCCTGCCAAGCCCTAACTGCTTCGCCCCCGGGTCGGGTCTCCTACAGCAAACGCACCGCCCGTACCTGCTCCCGCTCGACGAACGCGGCTGAACCCCGTCGCAGCATCCCTATCGAATCATCAGCCATGCGCATTTCAGCGCGTCACGCTTGTTGCGGAAGACTGCATGAATTTTCTCGAATGGATGGCCGTGCTTGGCATCCTGCTGTTGATCCTCGCCCTGGCATCGGCCTACCTGCGCTGGCTGCCGGTCACCACCTCACTGATCTATCTCGGCTTCGGACTGCTGATCGGAAAGCTCGGCATCGGCCTGTGGGAGATGGACTTCCTGCTGATCGCCGGCTGGATGGAGCACCTCACCGAAGTGGTGGTGCTGGTCTCGCTGTTCGTCAGCGGCCTGAAACTGCGCATGCCGCTGGGCCATCCGGCGTGGCGCAGCACCTACGTCCTGGCCGGCCCGGTGATGCTGGCCTGTATCGCCGGCGTCGCGCTGTTCTGCCACTACCTGTTGGGGCTGAACTGGGGGCTGGCGGTGCTGACCGGTGCGATCCTGGCGCCTACCGATCCGGTGCTAGCCAGCCTGGTGCAGGTCAACAACTCGCGCGACAGCGATCACGTGCGCTATGGCCTGTCCGGCGAAGCGGGGTTCAATGACGGCACGGCCTTTCCCTTCGTGGTGTTCGGCCTGTTGCTGATCGAGCAGGACAACCTGGCGCTGGGCTGGGTCGGCGATTGGGCGTTGCATAGGCTGGTCTGGGCCGTTCCGGCGGGGCTGCTGTTCGGCTACCTGCTGGGCAAGCTGATCGGCAAGCTGGCGATTTTTTTACGCAGCCGCCACGCCGATACCTCGATGTCACCCAACGACTCGCTGGCGCTGGCCCTGATCGCGCTGGCCTATGTCGGCGCCGAGCTGATCGGCGCCTGGGGCTTTCTCGCGGTATTCGCCGCCGGGCTCGGCCTGCGGCGCGCCGAAGTCTCGGTGGCCAGGCGATCCGAGACGCCATCCGAAGAGCTGATCGCCCACGCGGTTCCGCATGTGGTCGAAGGCGGCATGACACCCCGTGAGTTGCCGTTGGAGAGCGACCGCATCGCCGAACCCAAGGTGGCGGCGGGGGTAATGATGGGCGACATCCTGACGTTTGGCGGACAGCTGGAACGCAGCCTCGAAGTGCTGCTGGTCACCATGCTCGGCGTGCTGGTGTCGGCGCACTGGGACTGGCGCGCGGTGCCACTGGGGCTGGCGCTGTTCGTACTGATCCGGCCGTTGAGCGTATGGCTGCTGATGCCCCGACGCTACCTGGATCGCGCCCAGCTGATGACCGTCGGCTGGTTCGGAATTCGCGGCATCGGCAGCCTCTACTACCTGAGCTATGCCGTGACCCACGGCCTGCTGCCGGAAGAGGCCGAGCAGGTCATCCGGCTGGTAATTCCGGTGGTGGCACTGAGCATCCTGTTCCACGGCCTCAGCACGCAACCGCTGCTGCGCTATTACGAGCGTAGCCGCGGTCAGACATCGACCTCCCCGCCTTGACGGCGCAGCGCCAGGCGAGCGAACCACCGGCTACGCGGCCAACGGCGTCGATCAGCTCTCGGCGAGACGGAAGCCGACCTTCATGGTGACCTGATAATGACCGACCTTGCCATTTTCGACATGGCCGCGGATTTCGCCGACTTCGAACCATTCGACGTTGCGCAGTGTCCGGCTGGCTTCGGCGATTCCGTTCTGAATCGCCTCGTCCACGCTGGTGCGCGAAGAGCCGACGATTTCAATCTTCTTGTAGGTGTGGTGATCCGACATTAGATATCCCCTTTGGCGATCTGAGGGAGCCTCCGCTCGGTAGTGACGCGTCCTGTCTAACTGAGGCCCATACAGCGGGTCGGAAGTTCAGCGAGACGCTCAAACAGGCACGGGCGACAGACAGGAGCAGACTGCCCTGTGCAAGAGCGCCGGCTTGCGCCAGTATTCGCGGTCAAGACCGCTCCCACGGGAAGCAATCGCGGCGGACTGGGCTTTGTAGGAGCGGTCTCGACCGCGAGCTTTCAAAACCACACTGACACAAGCTGCCCGGCGGACCACCCGGTGCCACACTTCATGCGGCCGGCTTACAGCCGGCAATCGCGGTCAAGACCGCTCCCACAAGCAATGCCACCGGAATGCCAATGACGATGGCGAGGCGACGCCCTTGTAGGAGCGGTCTCGACCGCGAGCTTTTAAACACACGCGGGTGGGTTATCCGATGCGCTGGTAGCGGTAGTGCTGCGGCTTGAACACCTGATTGAAATAACGGCCCATCGAATCGGCCTCCAGCAGCGCCTGCACCACCTCGGCCGGCACCTGTTCGTAGCGGTAGACCGAGCCGTTGTGGAATTCCACTTCCAGCGCCTGCTGGTCGGGGTCGTAGCCCAGCGCGCGCAGGCTGCGCGAGGTCACCGCGATCCGTTTCATGGGGCTGGATCGGGGCGCTGCTTGAAGCCCTCGGCCTGCATGCGCCACAGGGCGTCGAACTCGCCGCCACGGCTACGCAGCTCGTGCGGCGGGCCGTCCTCGACGATGCGGCCGTCACGCAGCACGATGATCCGGTCGAAACTCGACAGGGTCGACAGCCGATGCGCCACCGCTACCACGGTGCGGTTGTGCACCAGGTCGTTGAGCGCGACCTGGATTTCGGCTTCGGACTGGGTGTCCAGTGCCGAGGTGGCCTCGTCGAGGATCAGGATCGGCGCGTTTTTCAGGAACGCCCGGGCGATGCCCAGCCGCTGGCGCTGGCCACCGGAAAGCATCACCCCGCGTTCGCCGACCAGGGTGTCGTAGCCCTGCGGCAGCTCGCGGATAAAGCCATCGCAGAAGGCACTGCGCGCGGCCTCGACCACCTCCTCGTCGGTCGCATCGGGGCGGCCGTAGCGAATGTTCTCGCGGATGCTGCGGTTGAATAGCGCGGTTTCCTGCGGCACCACGGCAATCTTTTCACGCAGGCTGTCCTGACTGACGCTGCGGATGTCCTGGCCGTCGATCAGGATGCGTCCGCTCTGCACGTCATCCAGGCGCTGGATCAGGTTGATCAACGTCGACTTGCCGGCCCCGGACGAACCCACCACGCCAACCTTCTGCCCGGCCGGGATGTGCAGGTCGAGCTTGTTGAAAACGGCGCCACGCCCCGGATAGCCGAAGCCGACATCGTCGAAGGTGATGTCGCCCTCGGCGAGCAACAGTTGCGTGTCGCTGTCCTCCAGGCCGTGTGGCTGGACGATGATGCGCAGGGTGTCGTCGATTGCGCCGATCTGCTGCGTGGCGTCCACCAGTGCCAGGGCCAGATCGCGCGAGCCATGCAGGATGCGGAACGTCAGTGCGCTGACCAGCACCACGTCGCCAGCGGTTACCGAGCCGGCGACCCACAGGTTGATAGCCCAGATCAGCATGCCGCCGGCCATCACCGACAGGCAAATGTCGTGCATCACCCGCGCCTTTTCCAGATACATCCAGCTGCGGCGTTGGGCGCGCGCTTCGTAGCCGATTTCCTGGGCCAGCCGTTCGGCCTCGCGGTCGCGGGCGGAGAACGCTTTGATGGTCCACACGTTGGACACCGCATCCACCAGCTCACCCCCGACGCGCGCCGACTGCGCGGCGAAGCGCTGATGCTTGGCGCGGCCGCGAATGCCGAAGCCGGTGATCAGCGCGGCAACGATGGCAACGAACAGGATCAGCGCCACCGCCATGCGTACGTCGACGGTGAGCAGTACCACCACGGCTCCGATGAAGTCGACGATGGGCGGCACGATCTTCCACGCCAGGCCGCCATAGATCGCCCCGGCGGCCTGACCCAGTGCCGAAATGCGATTGCCCAGCGAGCCGGCGAAATGCTCGGTGAAATAGCGCATCGGATGCCCGGTCAGGTGTTTGAACAGGTCGACGCGTATATCCACCACGCTGGCCACCACCGTGCGGCAACCCAGCCAGCCGCCCAAACGCCAGAAGACGTTCTCGGTGACGATCAATCCGATAAACAACCCCAACGGAAACCAGACGTTGGCACCGACGCGGTCCGCGCCGCCTTGCGCCATGGAGTCCACCAGCAGCTTCATCCCGTACTGCACCGCCACGGCGCAGCCGGCGGCGCCGACGATCAGCGCCAGCAGGCCGCCGAAGTGCCAGGGCCGTGCGCAGATGTAATGCCAAAGGAAAGCCACCGGCCGGCTCGGCAACGGCACCATGTGCGGTTTCGCCTTGGGCGCCTGGGCCGGAGCGTTCATGTCAGCGCTTCGGCGAGCGGCAAGTGGCTGTTGAGCTGATTGAATCGCTGCTGTTGCAGGCGCAATTCGTCGGCGAGGCCCTCATGCACGCGGCGATTGCCGTTTTCATCCGGGAAACCCAACAAGCCTACCGGGCAGTGCCGGTCGTCGGTCCAGCCGGGATAGTCCAGCACCGGATACAGGCAGATGCCCTCGACCGGCACCCCACGCTGCATGGCCAGCCCGGCCTGCTCGCTGACGTAGCGCAGCCAGTCGCCACGCACGTCGCCTTCAGCACCGGTTTCGGCAATCAGCAACGGGCGTTTGTAGCGCTGCCAGATCTCTGTGAGGATGCCCTTGAAGGGCCGATAGTCCGGATTGTCGCGCTCGATAGTGCGGCCATCACCGTGGTACCACTGGTTGTCGGAGTAGTAGTTGACGCCTAGCACGTCGAGGTATTCCGGCGCGCCGCCGAGGCCAGGCCAGGCCTCGCCGCAGAGCATGTCCCAGGCCTCGAACTGCGCCTGGCGAAAACGTTCGGCGTCGCGCTGCGGCCCCGGCCGGTCGTTGGGCGAAACCACATGTATGGCCGGGTCGACCTGGACGAAGCGCGCCCGCGGCTCGACCTCGCGGATCGCCTGCATCGCGGCGATGGTGGCGCGCACCAATTGATGCTTGAGCTCGAAACCGCGACCGCGCGCCATCGGGTTGAAATACGCCTCGTCACCGCCGGCCCAGGCCCAGAACGAGATTTCATTGAGCGGCGCATAGAAGGGCACGGTATCGGTTTCGTCCCTGACCAGCTGCGCCGCCGCCGCCGCGTAACGGGCGAAGCGCTCGACGAACTGCGGACGCCAGATGTCGATGTCGTCCGGCCAACCGTAGTGGCACAGGTCCCAGATCACCTGGGTGCCCTGACGCTGCGCCGCCTGCAGCATTGGCAGGAAGCTCGACCAGTCGTACCGGCCCGGCGCCTGCTCGATCAGATGCCAGCGCAGACCGTCGCGCACGCTGTGCAGCCCATGCCGATGCAGCACCGCGTAATCGTGCGCGGCCCAGCGGTCGTGTCCGGTGGCGGCCAGCAGATCGAGCCGCCGGCCATCGCTGCGGCGGTGGTTCGAGCATTCGAACCCGCCCATGAAGAAACTCTTGAACAACGAGGGCTGATGCATCTTCAGGTCTCGCCTCAGGGGGCTTGTTCAGCCAGCGATTGGCTGTGTTCGGCGCTTTCGCCCGACGCCGGGCCGCGCTCGGCCTCCTCGATGCGCTTGTACAGCGCCAGCGCCTGCCCCACCACCTGGTCCATGTTGTAGTACTTGTAGGTGCCGAGGCGGCCGACGAAGGTGACGCCCGGCGTCTCGTCCGCCAGCTTCTGGTAGCGCTTGTACAGCTCGGCGTTTTCCGGGCGCGGGATCGGGTAATAGGGATCGCCCTCGGCCGAGGGGTATTCGTAGGTGATGCTGGTCTTCGGGTGCACTTGCCCTGTGAGGTGCTTGTACTCGCTGATGCGCGTATAGGGCACGTCTTCGCTGGGATAGTTGACCGTGCCGACCGCCTGGAACTGCTCCTGATCGAGCTGCTTGTGCTCGAACTTCAATGAGCGGTACGGCAGCTTGCCGAAGCGGTAGTCGAAGTACTCGTCGATCGGCCCGCAGAAGATCAGGTGGTCATGCTGAATCTCGTCGCGAATCTCGCGGTAGTCGGTGTTGATCATGACCTTGATGTTCGGGTGCGCCAGCATCTTCTCGAACATCTTGGTGTACCCGTACTTGGGCATCTGCTGGAAGGTGTCGGTGAAGTAGCGGTCGTCGGTGTTGGTGCGCGTGGGGATGCGCGAGGTGACCGACTTGTCCAGCTGCGAGGGGTCCAGCCCCCACTGCTTGCGGGTGTAGCCGCGGAAGAACTTCTGATACAGCTCGCGGCCGATGCCGTTGATGACCACGTCTTCACTGGTCTGGATGTCCGCCACCGGCTCGGCGCGGCCGGCGAGGAAATCCGCCGCTTCCTGCTCGGTGGTCATGCTTAGCCCGTAGAGCTTGTTCAGCGTGGTCATGTTGATCGGGATCGGCACTTGCTGGCCGTCCACCTGCGCCAGCACGCGATGCTCGTAGGGCCGCCATTCGGTGAAGCGCGACAGGTAATCGACGATGCGCTGGGCATTGGTGTGAAAGATGTGCGGCCCGTAACGGTGGATCAGCACGCCGGCTTCGTCGTAATGATCGTAGGCGTTGCCGCCGATGTGCGGACGCCGGTCGACCACCAGCACGCGCTTGTTCAGGCCGGCCGCCAGCCGCTCGGCCAGTACGCTGCCGGCGAAACCGGCACCGACGATCAGGTAGTCGAAGCCCCGCCGGCCGCTGGACGGGCCAACGCTGGCGCCGCCGCCCGCGTAATCGGGGTTGCTGTCTCGCAGGCTTACATCGCGCATTGCATCTTCTCCTTCATCAGCGCCCAGGTGTGGTCCCAGGACATGTCGCCGAGAATCTCGTCAGCGGTCTTCAACAAACGGTCGCGGTCCTCGCCATCGGCCAGGGCCTTGCCCACCGCCTCGATGAACGCCTGGGGACTGTCGGCGATGTACACGATCTCGGTATCGCCGTAGGTGCGCACCACGTCCTTTATCGGCGTGGACACCACCGGGCAGCCACCGGCGAGGTACTCTGGCGTCTTGGTGGGGCTGATGAAACGCGTCGACTCGTTCATCGCGAAGGGCATGATCGCCACTTCCCAGCCGGACAGGTAGCGGGGCAACTCGTCGTAGGTCTTGCCGCCCAGATAGTGGATGTTGTCGCGCTGCGGCAGGTCGGCGGGGTCGATCTTCACCACCGGGCCAACCAGCACGAACTGCCAGTCCGGACGCTGCTCGGCAACACGGGCCACCAGCTCGATATCGAAGCGCTCGTCGATCACGCCATAGAAGCCCAGGCGCGGATGCGGGATCTCGGCCTGGTCATCGGGGTCGGCCTGGGTCCGCCGCGCCTCGGCGAAGTGCGCCACGTCGACGCTGCTGGGAAAGGCGAAGGCGTTGTCATGCAGCTCGCGCTTGGCTTCCCAGATGCTGTAGCCGCCGGTGAAAACCAGGTCGGCGCGCTCGAGCAGTTCGCGCTCGCGCTGCACCAGCTCCGGCGGCGCGCCGCGAAACGCGGAGAGTTCGTCCATGCAGTCGTAAACGGTGAGCTTGGGCTTCAAATGCCCGGCATAACCCAGCGCCATTGGCGTGTAGTACCAGAGCATCAGCTCCTTGACGCCGAGCTTGTCCAGGTAGCCGTCGAGCAGATCGCGCTGGATGCGCAATGCCGTCTCGCCCTCGCAGCCCTGCGGCAGGCGCGGAATCAATACCTGAACGCCATCTTCCCCGGGCCGCACTTCCAGCCATGGCTGGGCGTCCTCGGTGGGGATCGGCTCTTCGAAAAACAGCACGTTGAAATCGCGCGCGAATCGCGACATCAGATGCTGCGGGCGTTGGTAAACGAAGCTCCAGCGCAGGTGGGAGAGGCACAGCAAGGTCGGCACCTGTTCATCGAAGATGACTTCCGGTGGCGTCGCTTGTTTGTCGGGGGATTTGCCAATTTCGTATTGGTAGGGACCGGCCCAGCTCATGGAAACCTCGTAATGGGTGGCGATGCCCTTCAGAGTTCCGTTCTGCCGCATCGCATCAGCCTGCGCAGCCCGCGCAAAGCAAAACCGGGTGGCGCTCGGTAGCAGAAAAATGCCAGCACGCAAGCGCTGCCTGCCGGCTATGGACGACGGCGCACGAGCCAAGGTTCCCTGTTGCCGCCGTTTGCGGTCGGTCATCGGTTGCCCGTCGCTTCGTTGGAACTTGCTCGCAGCTTCCCCCGTCCCTATTTCAGGACGCCTGATTTACCCCGGCATCGGCCCGCGTGACTGCGCAGCAGCACCGCCCGTTTTTTGCCGAACCCAACCCTGGAGATGCATGCAGCGGCCGCGCTCATACGGCCAGCCGCGTATCCCCCGTGCGCGTCGAATAAATTCGGTATGCGAGGTATACACATGATTCTGGTAACTGGTGGAGCGGGTTACATCGGGTCGCACGCCGTGCTGGAGCTGCTCCTGGCGGGCCACGAAGTACTGGTGCTGGACAATCTTTGTAACAGTTCCAAGATCGCGTTGGATCGGGTCGAAGCCCTCGCTGGTCGCCAGGCCCAGTTCATCAAGGGCGACGTGCGCAATCGCTCGCTGCTCAATGCGCTCTTCGCCTCCTATCCGGTAACTGCGGTGCTGCACTTCGCCGGGCTCAAGGCCGTCGGCGAAAGCGTGCGCGAGCCACTGCGCTATTACGAGACCAATGTCAGCGGCAGCATCGCGCTGTGCCAGGCGATGGCCGAGGCCGGCATCTTCAAGCTGGTGTTCAGCTCGTCGGCGACCGTCTATGGCGATTCCCCGCAGATGCCGATCACCGAGAACTGCCCGACCGGTTTGCCGACCAATCCCTATGGCCAGTCCAAGCTGATGGCCGAGAACGTGCTCAAGGGGCTGGCCGAGTCCGACCCGCGCTGGTCGATCGCCCTGCTGCGCTACTTCAACCCGATCGGCGCTCATGAGTCCGGCCTGATCGGTGAAGACCCCAACGGCATCCCCAACAACCTGCTGCCCTACATGCTGCAAGTCGCCGTGGGGCGTCGGCCCCAGTTGAACGTATACGGAGCGGACTACCCGACGCCGGATGGCACGGGGGTGCGCGATTACATCCATGTGGTCGACCTGGCCAAGGGGCACCTCAAAGCGCTGGAGCGGCTAGAGCGGGTGCACGGTGTTTCCACGTGGAACCTCGGTACCGGCCGTGGCTACTCGGTACGCCAGATGATCACCGCATTCGAGGAAGTCATCGGCCGGCCGCTGCCACATATGTTCCGAGCGCGCCGCCCGGGCGACATCGCCCAGTGCTGGTCGGACCCGACCAAGGCCCGCGAAGAGCTGGGCTGGCAGGCGGAAAAGGACCTGCTTACGATGCTCACTGACGCCTGGCGCTGGCAGAGCCGCAACCCGCAGGGGTACGCGGCAGAAACGACTCCGGCCAAAGCCGGCAAAACGGCCGAGACCGCGCTGGCCAGCTAAGCAGGCCAGCGCTGCGCCGTGCTAGGGCGCGGTGCAGGTCAGCTCTGCTCGGATCTTCGACAGGTCCAGCCGACGATTCTGCTGCACCACACCGGTGAGCTGCGGATCACGCACCGCCAGTCGCAGCAGCGCCTCGCGGATCTGCGCGCTGGTGGCGCAGGGATTCAACGAGGCGTAGAGCGCCGCCGCACCGGTCACATGAGGCGTCGCCATGGAGGTCCCGCTCATGTAGGCGTAACCCGCAGTGCGAGTCGCGGTCGGCACCGTCGAGAGGATATCGACACCGGGCGCGGCGATATGCACGCTGTTGACGCCGTAGTTGGAGAAATCCGCACGTTGGCCGTTTTGATTGATGGCCGCCACCGCGATCACGTTGGGCAGGTTGTAGCTGGCCGGATAGCTGGGCGTGGTATCGAGGTTGAGCCCGTCGTTGCCGGCCGCGGCAATGAACAGGATGTTGGCGTTGCCGGCTGCGCGGATGGCGTCATACAGCGCCTGCGAATACCCACCGCCACCCCAGGAGTTATTGGTGGCGACCAGGTTGATCTTCTTCGCGAGCTTCAGCTGTGTCAGGTAGTTGATGGCCTTCACCGCATCCACCGTGGTGCCGCCATTGACGCCGAGAAAC
The DNA here is from genome assembly GCF_018138085.1 of Stutzerimonas stutzeri. Taxonomy (NCBI): domain Bacteria; kingdom Pseudomonadati; phylum Pseudomonadota; class Gammaproteobacteria; order Pseudomonadales; family Pseudomonadaceae; genus Stutzerimonas; species Stutzerimonas stutzeri. The sequence goes on along the minus strand of NZ_CP073105.1, from coordinate 83,137 downwards.
TTGGCGGTGATGTACTTGGCCGTTGGGCAGACGCCGAACACGCCGGCAGCGTTGTTCGCCACCGCGGCGATGGTTCCGGCCACGTGGGTGCCGTGATCGTCGGCCGACCCATCGAAGATGCTGGCGTCGTTGGCGGCGAAATCCCAGCCGAGAATGTCGTCGACCAGGCCGTTGCCGTCGTTGTCCAGGCGATCGGCCCGGCTGCCCTCGCCCGGGTTGATCCACACGTTGGCGCGCAGGTCGCCATGGGTCGCCATCACGCCCTCGTCGACGATCCCCACATACACCTTTTTGGAACACAAGGCGCCGGCGTTCCAGGCCGCCAGCGCGCCGCTGCCGTAGGGCTGGGCCGGCGAGGTGGTCGCGCCCTGCAAGCCCCAGAGCATGCCGAGGCCTGGATCGTTGGGGTTGGTGACCTGGGTGCGGTAGATCCAGTTGGGTTCGACGAACTCCACCGATGGATCCTCAGCGAGCCGGGCAATCAGTGCAGCGTTGACCTTCTGCCCCTTGCCCAGCTTGGCGCGGACCAGGTCACCCTTGGCGTCTTTGCGGGCCGCCTTGTCGAGCAGTTTTTGTGCGGCCTTGGCGCCCTGTTTGGTCAGCGCGGCCCCCGTCGCCAGGTCCGATACGCCGGACTTGAACTGCACCAGCACCTCGCCCTGGACGAAAGGCCTGCCCGCCTTGAGCGAAGCCTCCACCGTGGGGTTGGGTTTTGCCGCGACCTGCTCCGCGCCGGTAGCCAGCAACGCAAACAGAAAAAGACCGGCACGCCGACTCATGACCATCACTGTTCTCCTTGAACGACTGCAGATAGCCGGCGCCATCGCCAGGCATTCCCCGAACGGGGTATCGGCGAATGTATCGGCAAGGTCGGTAGCGTTTTAGCGGCGCCGGACGAAACGACGCGCCATTGGTCGGCAAAAGTAATGGCGCGGGCGACGCCGCGCATCAGGCCGCCAGACTCAACTGATGGCTGAAGGCATCCTGCGTTTACCGATGCAGCCTGTAGCTCCATCAACCCGGTCGCTGACCCACCCTGCATCCCTGGCAGGCTGGGCGGCCCTCGCTTCAGCCTATCGCTCGGCAGCGCCATTTGAACGGCTGGCGACAGCTCAGATTGCCGATGCCCGGCACTCGTCAAACCAGCTGTCGACGCAACCAGTCCGCCAGCATCGCGGCACGTCGATCAGCGCGCCGCGCCGGAACCCACAGCGCCAGTCGCGCCCGCGTCTCGACGAATCCCCAGGGCGCCAGAAGGCGTCCCTGACCCAGGTCGTCGGCGACCAGCTGCTGGGGCGCGATGGCGACCCCGAGCCCCGCCAGGGCTGCCTCCAACAAAAAATACAGGTGCTCGAAGCCCTGCCCCATCTCCAGGCGGGCCGGGTCGAGGCCGTTGCCCAACGCCCAGGCCGGCCAGGCTTGCGGACGTGAAGCGGTATACAGCAGTGGTTCACCAAGCAACTCTTCCGGCCGCGCCTGACTCAGCGTGGCGAAGCGCGGATGGTGTGGGCTCAGCACCGGTCCGATGCGCTCGACGGCCAGTTCGTGGACTTGCATGTCCGCCGGCCAAGGCGGCTCGGCAAACCAGAGCGTGGCATCCAGCCCGGCGCGGCGCGGGTCCAGCTCACCTTCGCTGGCCGATAGCTGCAGATGCAGGTCCGGCAATTCGCGGTTAAGCCGGTCGAGCCGCGGAATGAACCAGCGCGCCAGCAGGCTGCCTGGGCAGCCGAGCACGAACGGCGCATCGGCGGTCTGCTGGCGCAGCTCGGCACAGGTTCCCCGCAGCCGCTCGAAGGCATCGCCCGCCGCATCGCGCAGTCGCACGCCGGCATCAGTGAGTTTTACGCCACGGCCTTCCTTGCTGAACAGCGCCACACCGAGGTGTTCTTCCAGTAGGCGAATCTGCCGGCTGACAGCACCGTGGGTGACGCTGAGTTCGATCGCCGCTTGGCTCACGCTCTGCAGGCGGGCCGCCGCTTCGAAGGCGCGCAAGGCGTTCAGCGGAGGAAGGTCCTGGCTCATCTGTGATAATTCCTGACAGGTTGTGGCGATCTTATCGCTTTTCCAGAAGCGTTGGCAGCCGTAACCTGTGCCCATTGCAGACGTGCCACTGGCCACTGTGGGAGCGGTCTTGACCGCGAAGATCGTTGGAAACATTCGTGGCCAAGGCCACTCCCACCAAACATGCTGCCGCTTTGAACCTCAACTGGAGCCCGACATGACCTCATTGCGCAACGGCCCTGACGCCAAGGGCCTGTTCGGCCACTTTGGCGGCCAGTACGTCGCCGAAACCCTGATGCCGCTCATCCACGAGCTGGCCGCCGAATACGAAAAAGCCAAGCAGGACCCTGAGTTCGCCAAGGAGCTCGCCTACTTCCAGCGCGACTATGTCGGCCGCCCCTCCCCGCTGTATTTCGCCGAACGCCTGACGGAGTTCTGTGGCGGCGCGAAGATCTACCTCAAGCGCGAGGAGCTCAATCACACCGGCGCGCACAAGATCAACAACTGCATCGGCCAGATCCTCTTGGCCAAGCGCATGGGCAAGCAGCGCATCATCGCCGAGACCGGCGCCGGCATGCATGGCGTGGCCACCGCCACCGTGGCCGCGCGCTTCGGCATGCAGTGCGTGATCTACATGGGCACCACCGACATCGACCGCCAGCAGGCCAACGTCTTCCGCATGAAGCTGCTGGGCGCCGAGGTGATTCCGGTCACCGCCGGCACCGGCACCCTGAAGGACGCGATGAACGAAGCCCTGCGCGACTGGGTGACCAACGTCCACAACACCTTCTACCTGATCGGCACCGTCGCCGGCCCGCACCCCTACCCGGCCATGGTCCGCGACTTCCAGGCCGTCATCGGCAAGGAAACCCGCGACCAGCTACAGGCCCAGGAAGGTCGCCTGCCCGACTCGCTGGTCGCCTGCATCGGCGGCGGTTCCAACGCCATGGGTCTGTTCCATCCGTTCCTCGATGACCAGAGCGTCGCGATCATTGGCGTCGAGGCCGCCGGCCACGGCATCGAAACCGGCCAGCACGCGGCCAGCCTCAACGGCGGCGTACCCGGCGTGCTGCATGGCAACCGCACCTTCCTGCTGCAGAACGAAGACGGTCAGATCATCGACGCCCACTCGATCTCCGCCGGCCTCGACTACCCCGGCATCGGCCCCGAGCACGCCTGGCTGCACGACATCGGCCGCGTCGAGTACACCTCGATCACCGACAAGGAAGCGCTCGCCGCCTTCCACAAGTGCTGCCGCCTGGAAGGCATCATCCCGGCCCTGGAAAGCGCCCACGCGCTAGCCGAAGTTTTCAAACGCGCGCCGACCCTGCCGAAGGATCACCTGATGGTGGTCAACCTCTCCGGCCGCGGCGACAAGGACATGCAGACCGTCATGCACCACTACGACGAACAGGAAGAACACATATGAGCCGCCTGCAGACGCGCTTCGACGAGCTGAAACAACAGAACCGCGCCGCGCTGGTGACCTTCATCACCGCCGGCGACCCGGACTACGCCACCTCGCTACAGATCCTCAAGGGCCTGCCGGCCGCCGGTGCCGACGTGATCGAACTGGGCATGCCCTTCACCGACCCGATGGCCGACGGCCCGGCGATCCAGCTGGCCAACATCCGCGCTCTGGCGGCCAAGCAGGACCTGGCCAAGACGCTGCAGATGGTTCGCGAATTCCGCCAGGACAACCAGACCACCCCGCTGGTGCTGATGGGCTACTTCAACCCCATCCACAAGATGGGCGTCGAGCGCTTCCTCGCCGAGGCGGTGGAGGCCGGCGTTGACGGGCTGATCGTGGTCGACCTGCCGCCGGAACATAACGAAGACCTTTGCGACCCGGCCCAGGCCGCGGGCATCGACTTCATCCGCCTGACCACCCCGACCACCGACGACAAGCGCCTGCCGGTCGTGCTCAACGGCAGCTCGGGCTTCGTCTACTACGTCTCGGTGGCGGGTGTGACCGGCGCCGGTTCCGCCACTCTGGAACACGTCGAAGAGGCCGTCGCGCGGTTGAAGCGCCATACCGATCTGCCCGTCGCCATCGGCTTCGGTATCCGCACGCCGGAGCAGGCTGCCGCCATTGCGCGCCTGAGCGAGGGCGTGGTGGTGGGCTCGGCGTTGATCGATCAGATCGCCAATGCCAAGAGCAGCGAACAAGCCGTCGAAGGCGTATTGGGGTTGTGTCGGGAACTGAGCGAAGGCGTTCGGAAGGCGCGCGGCTGAGCTGCGTTGTAGGGTGCACCGCGGAGTGCGGCTCAGCTACCAATTGGTGGGCTAAAGCCCACCCTACAAGACTCTGATGTGAGTGCCGTAGGGTGGGCTTCAGCCCACCAGACGCTCATCCACACTCATGAAGGCAAGGAGGCCTCCATGTCCAACTACCGCCGCAGCCAGGTGCGCGGTGGCACCTGGTTCTTCACCGTGACGCTGGCCGACCGCCGCTCCCAATTGTTGATCGATGAGATCGAATGGCTTCGCCACGCCTATGGCCTGACTCAGCGCACCCGCCCCTTTCAAACGCTCGCCATTTGCATCCTGCCTGATCATTTGCACGCCATCTGGACGCTCCCTGAAGGCGACGCTGACTACGCGGGCCGCTGGAGCCTGCAAGAGCTCCGTTTCTCGACAGCTCCCCGCCACGCCCCGAAACCCGAGTCAGTTGTGTAAACGAGAGAAAGGCAACTGGCAACGCCGCTACTGGGAACACCAGATTCGAGACGAATCGGATCTGCAGCGCCACGTTGATTACATTCACTACAACCCGGTCAAGCATGGGCTGGTTGATCGAGTCGCCGATTGGCCGTATTCGAGTTTCCATCGGTATGTGGAGAAAGGGCTATTGCCAAGCGATTGGGCGGGTAGCGCCGGGGCGGGCGGCTCGTTCGGTGAATAATTCAATCGGTGTACAGCGAGAACCCCGCCCTGGTGGGCTGAAGCCCACCCTACAAGACTACAAACTGCAGACCGACGTAGGGTGGGCCGGGCGGCGTTCCGCTTCAGCCCACCACCATCACCACGTCACGCCATTCCCTTGCCCTCCATCGACCATCAAAGGACATTCATGGACATCCAGAACATCCCTTTCGCCACTACCGACTGGTCGACCATCGAACCCACCGAACACACAGGCGAGACCGGCACCGCCTATTGGCGCACGCGGCAATTCGGACCCATTCGGGTGCGTATGGTCGAATACACACCCGGCTATCTCGCCGATCACTGGTGCAGCAAAGGTCATATCCTGCTGTGCCTGGAGGGCGAGCTGCACACCGAACTGCCTGACGGCCGCCGCTTTATCCTGACGCCGGGCATGAGCTATCAGGTGGCAGACGGCGCGGAGCCGCATCGCTCATCCACCCTGGTTGGCGCCCGGCTATTCGTGGTGGACTGAACGCGATGCCGCCGCATCAGATGGCACCGAAACCACAGCCATGCGGCCCCCGGTCGCCCCTTCCTTTCGTCCTTTGCTACCGATCAAAGTCGCACCTCCACAGTCGGATAAGAACCGCAGGCGGACACATCCGCCACATTTCAATCCGTGAGGAGACTTCGTGACGGTTCCCAATATTGCTCTGAAAGACGCTCACCAGATCCCGCAGCTCGGCCTCGGCGTGTTCCAGATTCCACCGGAGCAGACCCGCCAGGCGGTGCTGGACGCCTTCGAGATCGGCTATCGGCACATCGATACCGCGGCGATTTACAAGAATGAAGGAGGCGTCGGCGAGGCCATCGCCGACGCCGGGCTGCCGCGCGAGCAGCTGTTCATCACCACCAAGCTGTGGAACGACCAGCAGGGTTACGACAGCACGCTACGGGCCTTCGACAAGAGCATGAAGAAGCTCAAGCTCGACCGGCTCGACCTCTACCTCATCCACTGGCCCTGCCCGCAGCGCGGCGAATTTCTCGATACCTGGAAGGCCTTCCTGCGCTTGCGTGAAGAGGGTCGCGTCACGTCCATCGGCGTGTCGAACTTTCGCGTGCAGGACATCGAACTGCTGATCGCCGAGACCGGCGAGACGCCCGTGGTTAACCAGATCGAGCTGCATCCCTATCTGCAACAACAGGAATTGGTCGAGTATCACGCCGCCAAAGGCATCGCCACCGAGGCCTGGAGCCCATTGGCACGCGGCGGCGAGATGCTGGGCGACCCGATGATCAAGGCCTTGGCAGAGAAATACGGCAAGAGCGCGGCGCAGGTGGTGCTGCGCTGGCACCTGGATAACGGCTTCGTGATTTTTCCGAAGTCGGTCCACGCCGAACGGCTGCGCGAGAACTTCGACCTGTTCGATTTCTCGCTCAGCGCGGACGATATTTCGGAAATCGCCACCCTGGACCGCGGCCAGCGCATCGGCCCGGATCCGTCAGCGCTCAACTAGGCGCAACTCAACTGAGGAGGCTCAATGGACTACATCAATCTCGGCCGGACCGGGCTCAAGGTGTCCCGCCTGTGCCTGGGCTGCATGACCTACGGCATCCCCGACCGCGGCAAACACCCCTGGACGCTGGACGAGGCGCAGAGCCGCCCGTTCATCCAGAAGGCGCTGGAGCTGGGCATTAATTTCTTCGACACGGCCAACGCCTATTCGGACGGCACCAGCGAGGAGATCGTCGGTCGCGCCCTGAAGGACTTCGCCCGTCGCGACGAGGTGGTGCTGGCGACCAAGGTCTACATGCCGCTACGCGACAAACCGAACAATGGCGGCTTGTCGCGCAAGGCCATTTTCAACGCCATCGATGAAAGCCTGCAGCGCCTGGGCACTGATTACGTCGACTTGTACCAGATCCATCGCTGGGACTACGCCACGCCCATCGAGGAAACGCTCGAAGCGCTGCACGACGTGGTCAAGGCCGGCAAGGCGCGCTACATCGGCGGCTCGTCGATGTACGCCTGGCAGTTCGCCAAGGCGCTGTACACCGCCGAGCGCCACGGCTGGACGCGCTTCGTCAGCATGCAGAACCACGTCAACCTGCTCAACCGCGAGGAAGAGCGCGAGATGCTGCCGCTGTGCGCGGCCGAGGGCATCGGTGTGATTCCGTGGAGCCCGCTGGCGCGCGGTCGGCTGACCCGCGACTGGGACACCGGCAGCGCCCGCAGCGAGACCGATGACTTTGGCCGCACGTTGTATCAGGCCAGCGAGGACGCGGACCGGCGCGTGGTCGAGGCGGTGGCGCGGGTCGCTGAAGCGCGCGGCGTACCGCGGGCGCAGGTGGCGCTCGCCTGGGTGGCGCAGAAAGCCGAGGTCACGGCCCCGATCATTGGCGCCTCGAAACCGCATCACCTGGACGACGCGGTCGCGGCGCTCGAGCTGCGGCTGACAGACGAGGAAATTGCCGAGCTCGAAGCGCCCTATGTGCCGCATTCGGTGGTGGGTTTCAGCTAGCCGCGTTACCAGTGTGCTGGCCCAGCCCCCGTAGGATGGGTGCAACCCATCACCGGCGCTCGGCGGGTTTCACCTGCGCGGCCCGACCCATCCGATGGATGCAGCGAACCACCACAGCCCTACCCGCCTCACCTCGACTGCTGACCCGCACGGGGTACCCACATAGAACAAACCATCGCCCATCGATGACCAATATCAACCGGCTCGATTTCGACAGCGCCGTGAGGGCGCGTAGCATGCGCTGCACATCCCAGTACCCACTCGAGGAGATTGCCCATGCCTGATACCCCTTACGTACCGCCGAAAGTCTGGACCCACGACGCACCCTCAGGTGGCAAGTTCGCCAGCATCAACGCGCCCACCGCCGGCGCGCGCGAGGAGAAGGCGCTGCCGGTCGGCAAGCATCCGCTGCAGCTCTACTCGCTGGCCACGCCCAACGGCGTGAAGGTCTCGATCATGCTCGAAGAGCTGCTCGCGCTCGGCCACAGTGGCGCGGAATATGACGCCTGGCTGATCAAGATCGGCGATGGCGATCAGTTCGGCAGCGGCTTCGTCGAGATCAACCCGAACTCCAAGATTCCAGCCCTGGCCGATCACAGCGTCGACGGCGAGCCACTGCGGGTGTTCGAGTCCGGCTCAATCCTGGTCTACCTCGCGGAAAAATTCGGCGCCTTCCTGCCGAGCGAAACCCGCGCACGCACCGAAACGCTGAACTGGCTGTTCTGGCAGATGGGCTCGGCGCCCTTCCTCGGCGGCGGTTTCGGGCATTTCTATGCCTACGCGCCGGAGAAGTACGAGTACCCGATCAACCGCTACGCCATGGAGGTCAAGCGCCAGCTCGATGTGCTGGATCGCCAACTGGCCGAGAACCGCTACATAGCCGGCGACGCCTACACCATCGCCGACATGGCCATCTGGCCCTGGTACGGCGTGCTGGCCCGTGGCGAGCTGTACGAGGCTGGTGAATTCCTTTCCGTGCAGGACTGCAAGCACGTCCAACGCTGGGCCGCGGAAGTGGCCGAACGCCCCGCCGTGATCCGCGGGCGCAAGGTCAACCGCACCTGGGGCGACGAATCGGAGCAGGCCGCCGAGCGCCACAGCGCAGCTGACCTGGATTGACCTCAGACGCTCACCCAACGAGGCAGGCCGCGCCAGCGGCCTCGCCGCTACGGCGTTAGCGTTGTGGGAGTGGTGACCTGTGGGAGCGGTCTTGACCGCGAATTGGGGGCCACGCCGCGCAAGCGTCAACGCCGGGGATTGGGCAGAAACTCTCGCAGCTCGAAACCGCTTGAGCGAAAACCGGCTTGTAGCCCGTGCATCACTTCATTCGCGGTCAAGACCGCTCCCACGAAAGCCCCGCAGTGAAGCCGCTTGTGTCTGCCATGGCGTCGTCTTGTAGCTCCATCACAAAGCACAGCTCCCTTACCGCGGCCGAACAACACCGGACCTGTGGGAGCGGGCCCGGTAGGATTGGGACTCTGTGGGAGCGGTCTTGACCGCGAATTGGGTGACCGCGCCGCGCAAGCGTAAACGCCGGCCTGAGCAAGAAATCTCTCAGCTCGACACCGCTTGAGCAAAAAACCGGCTTGTAGCCATCGCTACCTGTGTACCGATCTCTGCGTGCGCCACTTCATTCGCGGTCAAGACCGCTCCCACGACAGCCCCGCAGCGAAGACCGTTTGTGTCTGCCATGGCGTCGTCTTGTAGCTTCATTCACAAAGCACAGCTCCCGTACCGCGGCCGAACAACACCGGTCCTATTGGATCGGGCCCGGTGGGATTGGGGACTTGTGGGAGCGGTCTTGACCGCGAATTGGGTGACCGCGCCGCGCAAGCGCCAACGCCGGATTGGGCAGGAACCTCGCAGCTCGACACCGATTGAGCAAAAACTGGCTTGTAGCCGTGCATCACTTCATTCGCGGTCAAGACCGCTCCCACGAAAGCCCCAACAGCCAATGCCGCTTACAAAAGCACGTTGGCGATTCTCCGCTCCAACTGCGCCCTGCTACCGCTTATTTTCTGAACTATGACCGGCCCGCCAGACCCAATAATCATGAGCGCTGCTCTGAGGAGCGGATGAGCTGCCATGGTTAGAGCGGCCGTGGTCATCAGTCCTGCGTCCAGGGCAATGCTCGGATAACCCAGTTGTCTACACAACGCGAGGTGAACCATGAGACACACACTGGTAGCAGCGTTCGCGACGCCAACCGACGCCAGTCGCACTTACGGCGACCTGATGTCGAGGGGCATCGCCCGCGAGCAGATTCATATGGTGGGCGCCGACAGCGCGGAAATCCATGGCTACGATGAGCCCTATTCCACCGCCGACGGTACGGTCGACCGCACGCATCACGAGTCCAAAGTCGCCCACTTCTTCAAGTCCCTGTTCGGCCACCAGCCGCATGAAGCGCATCGTCACCATGCCACGGCCTATCCCGAAGCGGTTCGCCGGGGCGCGACGGTGATCGCGGTCGATGCGCGCGATGACGACGAGCTGGTCAAGGTTCGCGACGCTCTGGAATACAACGGCGCCCTGAACGTCAACGAGCGCGGCGGCGATAGCGCGACGCCTGGCTACGCCGGTCCGACCAGCCCTTACGCCGGCGCCACGGGTGGTGATAGCCACCTGGACAAGCATTTCGCCGGGAACGCTTCCACTACCTCGAGCGCCGACAACCACAACGAGCGCCAGGGCGAGACGCAGACCGATCGCCTCGACCATGCGGCCGGCGCCGGCCCGACCGACCAGGCGCACCCGACCGCGCATGACAGGACCGGGACCGTCGATACCGGCCGTTACGAGGTCGGCAGCGACGCCAAGCGCGCCGGCACCGACTACCCCGGCACCCTGGCAACCAACAACGCCACCGGCGCCGGGCCTACCGGCCGCGAAGTGGCTGAAGGCGTCGGTACGCGCGAGGCCGGGATGTGCACCGATCGCGTCTGCGTGATTCAGCGGCCCAGCTGAGGGTCGCTAACACAACACCGCCGTGGGGTCCCAACCAGTGAGAGCCGCGACCCCGCGGCGAATGCAGGCCGCAAGCCTGCGCGCGCCAAAGCTTCACCCGAGGTCGGGCCTCCCACAGAGCAAAAGCCAAAGCCAGAACCGCACCGCCGCCAGGGCCCAACCAGTGGGAGCCGCGACCCCCCGCGGCGAATGCAGGCCGCCGGCCTGCGCGCGCCAAAGCTTCGCCCCGAGGTCGGGCCTCCCACAGAGCCAAAGCCAAAGCAGAACCGCACCGCCGCCAGGGCCCAACCAGTGGGAGCCGCGCCCCCGCGGCGAATGCAGGCCGCCAGCCTGCGCGCGCCAAAGCTTCGCCCCGAGGTCGGGCCTCCCACAGAGCAAAAGCCAAAGCCAGAACCGCACCGCCACCAGGGCCCAACCAGTGGGAGCCGCGACCCGCGGCGAATGCAGGCCGCCGGCCTGCGCGCGCCAAAGCTTCGCCCCGAGGTCGGGCCTCCCACAGAGCAAAAGCCAAAGCCAGAACCGCACCGCCGCCAGGGCCCAACCAGTGGGAGCCGCGACCCGCGGCGAATGCAGACCCAACCAACTGGAGCGGCTAACCCAGCGCCCGGCGCAATCCGGCATTGCCGACGGTCAACGCCAGACCGTCCTCGGCCAGCCCCAGCGCCGCGTTGAGCAAGGGCTGCGGCTGGTAAGGCTTACGCAGGCCGAGTCCGATCTTTGATGACACCAGCGCTGCGGTGGCGCCGATCAGCGCCGGCAGCAGCATGGGCTCACGGCGCATGCTCGCCAGCGCCGCCGCGGTCACGCCACCCGACAGCGCACGGAACACCATCGACGGGACAATGGTGCGATCCGGCGCAAAGGGCATCTTGTCCCCCAGCAGTTCCGCCGCTGCCATCGGCAGCAGAACTTGCTGCGTACGGTGCGAGGCCAGCGTACGCGCGGGCTCGTCGGCTTCATCGATGTCGTCACATGCGGCCAGCGCACGGCTGGTCATGGCCGGCGCCAGTGTGCTGCGCATGCCCGTTACCAGACCAAGCGCCAACGCGCCCCAAAACAGATTGCTGGATATCGTCATCGTCAATCTCCCGGTGGTTATCTATAACGACCGGGTACGGGACGAAGGCGTTCAGCCGGAGGGACGGGCTGTCGTCCGGTACGTTTTCACAGCGGCAAGCCGCACGTCGCCTATCGCCAAACCACCAACCAGCGGTCATCAAACAGCCACCTGCGCTTTCTAGTTTCGGTCGGACCCCACCGCACCGAGGAAAACAACAATGCGCACGCGCATCTTGGATTGGCTGTTCGCCGCCAGCCTGGTCGGCATCGCCGCCCCGACGCTGGCACAAACGCAAGGGCAGGCCGAGCACGGCTCCATCGAGCGGGACTACCGTGAAGAGCGCCTGGAGGCTCTCAAGGCCCGCCAGCAGGCCGCCGAGCGTCGCAGTTGGCGTGCCCCGGACTGGCGACCCGAGCCGGTAGTGTCGATCAACCTGCTCAGCATCAATGATTTCCACGGTCAGCTGTCGCCGCGCAGTGTCGCCGGGCGTCCTGCCGGAGGCGCCGCCGTGCTCGCCGCCTACCTCAAGGCCGCCAGTAACGACAATACGCTGATCGTGCACGACGGCGACCAGGTCGGCGCTTCCCCTCCCAACTCCGCGCTGCTGCAGGACGAGCCCTCGATCAGCTTTTTCAGTCTGCTGGCCAACCCGCATTGCCGAGATTTCAGCCGGCAAATGCAGATGCCTCGCAGCGTGCAGCCCTTCGCCCAGCAGCGCTGCAACCTGATCGGCACCCTCGGCAACCACGAGTTCGATGACGGCCGTACCGAGCTACTGCGCCTGCTCACCGGTGGCAACCACCGCAACGGGCCGTTCCTCGACGACCCGTGGCAAGGCGCACGCTTTCCCATGGTGTCGAGCAACGTGATCGACCAAAGCACCGGTGAATCCCTGCTGCCACCCTACTCCATCTACTTCAGCGATGGCGTGCGTATTGGCGTGATCGGTGCGGTACTGAAGGAAACCCCGTCGATCGTCTCGCCGAGCGGCGTGGCCGGCCTGCGCTTCATCGACGAGGCGGACGCCATCAACCAGTCCGTGGCCGAGCTGCGCCGGCATGGCGTGCATGCCATCGTCGTCGCCCTGCACCAGGGCGGCCAGCAAAGCAGCTATGACGGCCCGACCAACCCCGAGGCCGACACGGTTACCGGCCCGGTGGTCGATATCATCGAGCGTCTGGATGACGAGGTGGACGTGGTCATCTCCGGCCACGCCCACGGCTTCACCAATGCCCTGGTACCCAATGCCAACGGCAAACCGATCCTCGTGACCCAGGCATTCTCGGCCGGCACCGCCTATGCCGATATCGAACTGGTGGTCAGCCGCCGCAGCCGCGATATCGTCGAAAAGTCCGCCGCCATACTCACCACCTGGGCCGACCAGGGCGCCGGGCTTTCGCCGGATCCGCAGGTCGCCGCCCTGGTGGCACAGACGGATGTGCAGGTCGAGCCGTTGGTTGCGCGCGTGGTGGGCGTGGCCCAGGGCGACATCAACCGCACCGAAACGCCAGCCGGCGAATCGGCACTGGGCAACCTGATTGCCGATGCCCAGCGTGTCGCCACTGACGCGCAGATCAGCTTCATGAACCCGGGCGGCATCCGTGCCGATCTGGCGAGCGGTGAGGTGACCTGGGGCGAATTGTTCGCCATCCAGCCCTTCGCCAACGACCTCGTCTCGATGGACCTGACCGGCGCGCAGATCAAGACGCTGCTCGAACAGCAATGGATCGGCCAGAGCTATACCCGCCTGCTCAAGCCTTCCGGCATCCGCTACAGCTGGTCCGCCAGCCGCCCCGAAGGCAACCGCGTGATCGAGATCCATGACGCGGGCGGTGCGCCGATCAACCCGGCCGCCATCTACCGCGTCACCGTGAATTTCTTCCTTGCCGGCGGCGGCGACAATTTCACGATCCTCACCGAAGGCCAGAACCGCGTCGTCGGCCCGGTGGATCTGGATGCGCTGGTCGACTACATCGAAGCATTGCCGCAGCCGTTCAATGGCGGCATCGAAGGGCGAATCCGGCGCGTCGATTGAACCTGGGACGAAGCTGAATGAAAAAAGGCGACCCGAACAGGCCGAGTGAAAACGTAGCGAGCGCTGGTCAGGCAAGGCAAAAACAGGCGAAAAAGCGCAGTTTACGAGCTGTAAATGAGCATTTTGAGGCTGTTTTTAACGCAGCATGACCGAGCGCAGTAGTTTTCACACGGTCTGTAAAGGTCGCCTTTCTCATGCCCGTCCGCGCTTACTCGCCGAGCAGACCCGCACCCTGCGCCGAGCCGAAGGCAAAGCCAATGAACTCCTGCACGCTCATTTCGCGGCCGTTGAAGTTCACCCGGTTGTCGGCGTAATGCAGGGAGCTGACCAGGCGCTCGCCTTCCAGGCGGGACCAGCCCGACTCCAGCGCCATGCCGCTGAAGAGGTCGGTGGTGGCGTCGGTCTCCTGCTTCAGCGCAACAGGGTCAAGCCGCGCGCCGTCCTGCCGGCTCTGCGCGACGAGGCCGACCACGTCACGCACCAGCGCCTTGTCGATACCGGCTTCGGCTTTGAGCGATGCGAGCATGCTGGTGATCATCGCATCGGGGGTGAAGGCATCGTCACTCGGGCTCTGCAGATCGAGCACGACGGACAGGCGGGCCGCACCATGCGCGGTCTCGAAACCGAACTCATCGAGGGCCAATGTCGGCTTGTGCTCGAGTAGCTGCAGCCCCAGCGCCTGCAGTTCCTGCTGCTGGGCAGCAGTCATGCTGGCGAGCGACTCCTGCGGCGTGGGGCCACTGTCGAGCACTTCCTTGTAGCGATCGATCAGCGCCTTGAGTTTGCTGGCCTCGAGATTGCGCAGGCCGAACACCAGCGCAAGGTTGCGGAAGGTCTGGCCTTGGGCGTCCACCTGACCGACACGGTAGCCGGCCGACAGGTCGAGGCCACGCTCACCCTCGGTCAGTGCCGCGTCGAACGATGCGTTCTGGACGATCACGGCAGGCGCCTCCCCGGTCTGGATCTCCATGCGCTTGAGGGTGATGGCTGACGGTCCCTGGGCGAAGCCATTGGCATCCTCGTGATTGTCCACGCTCAGGCCAAGGCCGCGCAGACTGATGCGCACCGGCTGGCCGGTGGCGTTGTTTTGCAGGTTCATGTCGAGTTCCGGCAGTTCGCCGTCCAGGCGCACCGCGGTGGCGTCCTTCGCCGCTTCGAAATTGATTGAGCTGGACGAGACGCGAACCGAGCCCTCCTCGTCTTCGAGCTTGAAGGCGGCCGAACGCAGCTCGCCGTATTGGCGGCCGTCATAGCCGATAGTGGTGTCGCCCACCAACGGGATTTCACCCGAGGCGGCGTCGAACAGCTTTTCGGTCAGAGGGCTCCGCTCGAGCTGGGCATGGCTCTGGGCGGCGACCGGCATCAGTTGGCCGCGGGCCAAGCGCGAAAGCGGGAACGGGCCGTGCTCCAGGTGATCCTGCAGCAGGATCGAATACTGCTTGCTGCTGCCTTCGTCGTCAGGCACTTCGAAGTCGATCTGGTAGCGCGCCGAGCTGGACAGCAGGCCACGGTCGAAGCTAACCAGCTTCAGGCTGACCTCCGCACCGGCGCCTACGCCCATCTCGCGCAGCTTGACGTTGGCTTGGTCGACGGCATCGCGAGCGAGCGATTCGACCTGGGTGCCGGTGTAGAAAGTGGCGGCTCCGATAAGGGCCAGGGGTACGGCAACGGCGACTGCGAGTTTTTTCATGGGAGCATCCTGTGCGGCGGCTGGGCAGACATCCTGTCAGCCGATAGTGGGCAAGCGGCGGCACTCTAGCAGCGCGCCTGTCCGGGCTCCAGCGCGCCGTGCAACGGGATGAAAAGGGTGAGAACGTTGCAGCAAACCGCGGTGCGCCATCACCAGTGGTAGAAGCCGTAGGCGATCACGCCAAAGCCGAAGCCCATCTGCGCCAACAACAGCGCGCGAATGGCGAAGGTATAGCTGATGACGGGGTTTTGCCCCTGCGCATCGT
Source organism: Stutzerimonas stutzeri (assembly GCF_018138085.1). Lineage (NCBI taxonomy): Bacteria > Pseudomonadati > Pseudomonadota > Gammaproteobacteria > Pseudomonadales > Pseudomonadaceae > Stutzerimonas > Stutzerimonas stutzeri. The sequence goes on along the minus strand of NZ_CP073105.1, from coordinate 67,726 downwards.
TGGCGAACAGCTGGTAGCTGGCCGGAAATTCCGACTCGATTTCCTTGAGCGCCGTGATGGTCAGCTGCAACAGCTGGCGGCTGCGCGCATCGACGAGCCAGAACACCATGGCCAGCAAGACCGTGAAGGCCCCCAGCAACATCAGCAGCCCGGGCGAGAAGCCGCGCTCCAGAGCGGCCAGCACACCGCCATCGGCAAAGATCGCCAGCACCACGAAGAAGTTGAACCCCCGCAGGCGCTGCTCGGCATTGAGCTTGAAATGCGCCCACACAAACCCTCGACTGTCCACGCGCGTCCCCTATCGAAAGGCGGCCATACCGCCGCTTGGTACAGTAGACCCCGGCCGTGGAATAGCGTTGAGCGAAGCGATATCCATCGCGTTCCCCGCACGTCCCGGTGGATATCGCGGACTCGAAATTCCGCTCACCGTCGGTGCCAGCGGTGGATGTGAACAGCGACATCCGCCAGGCGGATCACGCCTCACCGATCCACCGCTGTACACCACGGCCAGCTGTCATCCGTTCGCAGTTCGTGCAGAGCGATCTATGGCGTCAACAACGCCTGAATCTCTGCAACAGCCTGCTGCTCGCGGCGGGCCCAGTCTCCAGCAATCTCTACGAACGGCTGCCGATTCCGCTGGAGCCAGCTTCGGCAGGCTTCGTGAAAAGCCCATCGCTCGGCGGCGTCCGGTTGGCAGCGTTGGCCGTCCGCATGCCATTCGGCACCGTCCGGCGAAAGCAGCAGATGGAGGTCGTAACGGCGCGTGAGCAGTTCGTCCTCCAGCCATGCCGGGCAGTTGCCGAACAGCGTCTGGCTCCAGAGCATGTTGCTCAGCAGATGTGTCTCGAGGATCAGCAGCTCCGGTCGTTGGCGGCGCGCGGCGTCTTCCCAGGCCAGCTGGCCACTGGCGATGGCGGGAATGTCGGCCAGGCAGGTATCGCGCTGTTCGCTGTCGATGAAATGCCGGACGTATTCGCCCACCACCACCCCGCCGAAGCGTTGCTGCACGCGTGCGGCCAACCAGCTTTTGCCGGTCGATTCGGCTCCGGTGAGCACCAGCACCTTCAACGGGACGCCCCGCTTGCCTGCCGACGCGCGGTCGCAAGGACGAAACGAAACCGAGCCGCATGGGCAATTGCACTGTTCATGAATGAAGCTCTGTTATCGGCCCTAGCGGTCGTTCAATCGACACCGACGAATCCGCCCGTCTGGTGCTGCCACAGGCGCGCATAAAGGCCGCCGCGCTCGATCAGTTCGGCATGGGTGCCGGTCTCGATGACCCGGCCCTGGTCGATCACCACCAGGCGATCCATGCGCGCGATGGTCGACAGCCGGTGAGCGATGGCGATCACCGTCTTGCCTTCCATCAGGGTGTCGAGGCTCTCCTGTATCGCGGCTTCGACTTCCGAATCCAGCGCCGAGGTGGCTTCGTCGAGCACCAGAATCGGCGCGTCCTTGAGCAGTACGCGGGCGATGGCGATGCGCTGGCGCTGGCCACCGGAGAGCTTCACGCCCCGCTCGCCGACCTTGGCCTCGAAGCCATGCCCGCCCTGGCTGTCGTCGAGGGTGGCGATGAAGTCGTCCGCCCGCGCCTTGCGCGCTGCCGCCCAGAGTTCGTCATCGCTGGCGTCCGGCTTGCCGTAGCGCAGGTTGTCGCGGATCGAACGGTGCAGCAACGAGGTGTCCTGGGTGACCATGCCGATGTTGGCGCGCAAGCTTTCCTGGCAGACCTCGGCGATGTTCTGCCCATCGATGAGGATGCGCCCGCTCTCCAGGTCATACAGCCGCAGCAGCAGGTTGACCAGCGTCGACTTGCCCGCGCCGGACGGTCCGACCAGGCCGATTTTCTCGCCCGGGCGGATGTCGATGCTGAGCCCGCTGATCACGCCGCCCTTTTTGCCGTAATGGAAATGCACGTCCTCGAAGCGCACGCCGCCCTCCTCCACCTCGAGCGGCCTGGCGCCTTCGCGGTCGAGTACGTGGCGCGGCTGGACGATGGTCTGCATGCCGTCCTGCACGGTGCCGACGTTTTCGAAAATGCCGTTGACCACCCACATGATCCACTCGGACATGTTGTTGATGCGGATCACCAGCCCCAGCGCCAGGGCGATGACGCCGGTGCTGATCAGCGCCTCGCTCCACAGCCACAGCGCCAGCGCGCCGGTACCGACAATCAACAGGCCGTTCATGCAGGTGATGAGGAAATCCAGGCTGGTGATGATGCGCGACTGCAGGCGGAACTTGCCGAGCAGCTCCTGCATGGCTTCGCGGGCGTAGCTTTCCTCCTCCCGTGAATGAGCGAACAGCTTGAGCGTGGCGACGTTGCTGTAGCCGTCGACCACCCGGCCCATGACCTTCGAGCGCGCCGCGGAGGCAGCGGCCGAGCGTGCCCGAATGCGCGGCACGAAGTACCAGAGCGCGGCGCTGTAGCCGACGATCCACAGCAGCAAGGGCACGATCAGCCGCAGGTCGGCGGCGGCGAACAGATACAGCGCGCTGCCGGCATAGACCACCACATGCCAGAGCGCATCGATCACCTGCATGGCCGAATCCCGCAGTGACGGGCCGGTCTGCATCACGCGCTGGGCGATGCGCCCGGCGAAGTCGTTCTGGAAGAAGTTGAGGCTCTGCTTGAGCACATAGCGGTGGTTCTGCCAGCGGATCAGGTTGGTCAGCCCCGGGTTGATCGCCTGATGCGTCAGCAGGTTGTGCAGGCCGAACACCAGGGGCCGGATGACCAGCGCCACCAGCGCCATCCACAGCAACTCGTTGCGGTGCTCGGCGAAGAACGTCCCGGCATCACGGGTCGCCTGGGCCATGTCGATCAACCGGCCGAGAAAACTGAACAGCGCCACCTCAATCACCGCCGCAAAGAAGCCGACCACCAGCACGGCGGTCATCAGCGGCCAGACCTGCTTCAGGTAATGCGCATAGAAGCGCAGCATGCCGGCCGGTGGCGCGACGTCCGGGCTGGGCTTGAAGACGTCGATAAGGTTTTCGAAACGGCGGAACAACATGAGCTGAGGTCTGCTTTGGCGAATGGAGGCGGCTGCGCAACGCTACAGCCGGTTGGATCAGGCAGTGGCGCATCCGGCAATCGAGTCGGTCGGGACGTTTCAAGATGGTGCTGCATGCGTTCGACTGTCGATACGACGGAGCGCCTGCGGGGATCACATCCTACGCAAAGGCTCCGCCAGATGGCGATCGTTGGACGCCATCGGCCGGGCAGCGTTTCCCGCCTCGTCGATTTCGCCGACAGCCAACCCAGCCTGGACCAGCGGAAGCATGATCGGCGGTCGCCTACGCCTGTTGCACCTCCAGCCTCGCCTGTCGCCACTCGCGCAACCCCATCACCGCCAGCAGGGTGAACAACCCATACAGTCCCGCGGTGAGCCAGTAGTTCTGAAAGACGAAGAAGCCGACATAGAGCGCGTCCACCACGATCCACAACACCCAGCACTGCCAGCGCTTGAGCGCCATCCACAGTTGCGCGAGCAGGCTGAAGGCGGTCAGCGCCGCATCCGGCCCGGGATAAGCCGCCTCGGTATGGGCCATCATCAGGCCCAGCCCGACGCTACCAACCGCCGCCGCCAACATCCCGGCGCCTATCTCCATCGCCGTCGCGCCCACTACTGGCCGCCCTCCTTCGCTGCCGCTGCCCCGCGTCCACTGCCACCACCCATAGACCTGCATGGCGGCAAAGACGCCGTTGAGCAGCACTTGGGAATACAGCCGCACCTCGAAGAAAAACCACCCATAAAGCGACACCATCACCAACCCGATGGGCCAGCACAGCGGGTTCTGCCGCACCGTGAGCCAGACGGAAAGGACGCCGAGGGCGGAGGCGATGAGTTCGAGGGTGGTCATGGAGGTCGATGAACGTAAATGGGCTGCGCATGATACGGCAGACGGCTGCAGCTGGAGCGGTGCGATCCGGACAGCCCTTGTAAAGCAAAAACGTTAACAGGTCGGATTCCTTGGGATCGCGAAGTCGATGAACGCCCCCAGACTTGTTAGGGTTTGGCCCTTCACTCAGATACGAAAGGAACTCGTATGGCCAAGCCCGCTGCTCGCTTATCCGACACCCACTCCTGCCCCATCCCCGGCCACGGTTCCAACCCGATAGCGGTTGGTTCGCCCGACGTGTTGTTCAATAACCTACCTGCTGCCCGAGTCGGTGACGCCAGTAGCTGTGGCGGCGCGATACCAGAAGGCGAAGCCACTATCTTGGTCAACGGCAAGCCAGTTGCCTTCCTCGGCAGCCCCACGACGCATGGCGGCAGCGTCGTGACTGGCTCCGGCAATATCCTGGTCGGCTCGTCGGTGAGCCCGGCGCCCTTCACTGCGCCAGCGCCGCTACCCAACCAGTTAGACGAGCATTTCGTGCTCAGCGATAGCGATACCGGCCTGCCTTTGGCCAACCGCCCCTACAAGCTGAAGACGGCCTCCGGCAAGGTCATCGAAGGCGTTACCGACGAGGACGGCAAGACCAAACGTGTAGCAGGCTACGCGGCCGAAACCGTGTCCGTCGAGTTCGCCCCACAAACCGAAATCTTCGTTGGTTGAGGCCACAGCATGTCGAGCACGGAGCCAGTCGTCGCACAATCTAACCTTAGCCCTGCGAGCAATACGCAAGGCGCCCCAGTTCAGGCCAGGCTGTTCAAGATCACCGATATTCCCGCAGCCATGGATGCCATCGATTGGCCGGTTTCCGCCGCGCTGATGCGCCACTGGTTTCAGGGACTACCCTGGCCTACATCGAGGAAAGCATCGTCAAGATGAGCTGGGTGGCCAGTTTCGACAAGGTCCAGCCGGTTCTCGCCGAGCTGCGCCGAAGCTGGAACAACACCGCCGCCATGGGTGAGATTCGCAAGCATCTGCTCACGGCCTATGGCGACAAGGGGCTCGGCTGCTATCCCCTGGTTTTCCCGAACCTGGCGAGCGCGGTGGAGCGCTTCGGCTACTTCAACTCACGCGCGATCACCTTTTCCAAGTGGGGCAGCGAAGGCCTCAACGACCTGCGAGGAGCGCTGGCGGACTTCAACCTGCGGGTAGCGGCCGAGGGTGACGTAGAAGTACATGCAGATCGCATCCTGTTTCGCCCGAGAACCTTGCTGTTCTATGCTGAGGACAACTACGACTTCAACGACGATGGCTCGGTGTTCAGCCAGCCGCTGGGCTTCTGGAACTTCGATGGTGTCGCTCCCAGCCTGCTGGAGGCCACGGCGCATAATGCCGGCGTCGATGCGGTCTCCCGCAGCATCACGCAGCAATCGTTGTTCGGAATGAGTGCTCAGAACCAAAGGCGCTACATAGACGAGCAGCGCAAACGCTACATGCTTGTGCTGAACAGTCATTTCGCCGATTACCGGGCCAGATACAAACGAGGCGGAGACTTCCGCGTGTTTTCCGATCTGCTACGCGAACCCTTGCCACCTGGCACGCCCGCCATCACCCTGCCGAAACGCTGACATGAACAAAGCCATTCTCGCTGTATGCAGCCTTCTCGCCGCGCTCGCCCTGCTCTTTGGCTGGAGCCTGAGCGATGCGCTGAGCGCGCCGCCGTCGGTTTCGCAAGTCAGCCCGCAAGGTGGGCATTTGATCGAAAGCGTGCCGGTAAAGGGCCTGTTAGCTCCTGGCGGAGGCCTGTCGTATTTGCGCATCGTCGACCGTGCAGATCGGTCGAAGGTATATCGCAGCCCACTCTTTACCACGCGCTCAGTGGACATGCGGCCAAGCGAGGACAGCCAAACCCTGGGCGTGACCTGGATCGACTTCGACAAGCGCACCCAGGGCTTTACCCTGAGCATCCCTCAATGGCGCCCGGACTGGCGCAACATCTTCTTCAGCAATACGCCCTACAAGGTCGTGCCGAACGGGTGAGCCATAAGAACGCTGTTGAAGCTGAGCGGAACATGGCTGGATTGATGCCGGAGTGTCGTGCCGCAGTGTTCAATTTGATTGAGAGCGATAAGCGGACGGAGTGGCCAAAAAAAATAAATCTGCTTCCATTTCCGTTTCGCGTCGCCCCAGGCAACTCCGTAGGCTGGGCTTCAGCCCGCCAACCCATGGCCGAGCCGCTCTGGTGGGCTACAACCCACCCTACCCGGCTACCCCTTTGGAATCGATTCAGGACGCAGATAAGGCAGCATGTGCGCCACGTAATCGGCCTTGCCGAGATTGATCCCCTGATTACGCAATATCGAATAGGCGGTCATGACGTGGAAATAGAACTGCGCCAGCGTCCAGTCACGGGCGTATTGCTCCGCGCTCAGGTCAAAAATCATCCCGTTTGGCAGTTCGTGGGCGATTGGCTTGTCTGCCTTCGCATCCAGCGCATCGGCTGCGAGGCCGTCGAGTAACGTGACCGTCTCATCGATACGGGCATAAGCCTCTGCAAGCGATCCGGGGTGTTTGACAGCCTGTCGGCCCTCGTTCAACAGCTCGTTAATGGCAGCTGGCAGCGGCTCTCCTCTCAGACGGCACACGGCCTCCCGCGCCTGCACACAAGCAAAGCGAACCTGAGTGGACAGCGGATACATGTCGGGCGCTAGACGTGCGGATAACAGCGCCTGCGCCTCTGCTTCCGGTAGCTGGGCCTGCGCTTTCTTCAGCCAGCCTGAAAGAGTTTTGAGCATTTGTATGTAGGTTGGAACGAGGAGTGTCGTTAGCTGCATGGGTGCTGACCTGGTTGGATTAAGGGCTACGCCGTAGAACGTGACACGCTGTTATGAAGCTAGCCACTGATTGGTAAACAAATCTGTGCTTTTTCTTTCGGCTGGCCCGAGAACCTGGAGGTGGCGCCCGTGGGCTTGAGGCAATCGAAGCGCTGCACGCGGCAGGCGAACTGGGTAAGCGGCAACTGGTGAGCCATTGAACGAGCCCCCTGAAAGACAGGACACCGTTTCCCCCTTACGATAAGGGATAGGCAAACGGTTATGTTTATGACTAATAGCAACGATAAGAGTGGGGAGCTTTTGGGTCGGGAGCGGCGGCGCCGCTGGAGCCCTGAGCAAAAGCTGACCATGGTTCGAGAGAGCCTTGAGCCCGGGCAGAGCGTTTCGTTGGTGGCTCGGCGTAACGGCATCAATGCCAACCAACTATTCCTGTGGCGCAAGCTTTACCAAGACGGCAGTTTGTCGGCGGTCAGTGCTGGCGAAGCCGTGGTACCTGCCTCCGAGCTGAGCGATGCGCTCAAGCAGATCCGTGAACTGCAACGGATGCTGGGCAAGAAAACGATGGAAGCAGAAATCCTCAAAGAGGCCGTGGAGATCGCCCGGTCGCGAAAATGGATTGCGCACTCACCCTTGTTGCCGGGGGACGACCAGTGAAGCTGGTCAGCGAATGTCTCGGTGTGGCGCGCTCGCAATTAACGGTTCGAATCAAGCAATCGGCATCCCCCAAAGTACGGCGGAGCAGGCCTGTGAACGATGCTGATCTGGTAGTTGAAATCCAGCAACAGGTCAGCGAACTTCCCAGCTACGGCTACCGCCGCGTCTGGGGATTGCTGCGTCGCGCCCGTGAAACCCAGTCGCTACCGGCGATCAATGTGAAGCGGGTTTACCGGGTCATGCGTGATCACAACTTGCTGCTTGAGCGCCGCATCAAACAGCCCGGTGTGCCGCGTCGGCACGAAGGCCGTATTGCGGTGGAAGCCAGCGATACGCGTTGGTGCTCGGACGGCTTTGAGTTCCGTTGCGAGGACGGCGCCAAACTGAGCGTGACCTTCGCCCTGGATTGCTGTGATCGCGAAGCCATCGGCTGGGTCGCGAGCCCGACCGGGTACAGCGGCGATGATATCCGCGATTTGATGCTGGAAAGCGTGGAGAAGCGCTTTGGTGATCAACTGCCCGCCACGCCGGTGCAATGGCTAAGCGACAACGGCTCGGCGTACACCGCCGAACAGACACGCCTGTTTGCTCGACAGATCGGCTTGCAGCCGGTGACCACCCCAGTTCGCAGCCCGCAAAGCAACGGCATGGCTGAGAGCTTCGTGAAGACGATCAAGCGTGACTACGTGGCGCACATGCCCAAACCGGATCGAGAAACGGCGCTGCGCAACCTGGCAATTGCCTTCGAGCATTACAACGAGCAGCATCCGCACAGCGCTTTGAAATACCGCTCGCCGAGGGAGTTCAGGCGCTTGGCAGCAGCATCAATTTAACGGGGAGTTGGTGTCCGGTTTTGTAGGGGCAAGTCCAGCCATGACGAACTCAAGGCCGTGTGCGCCAAAGCCCGCGTGTAGATACTGACAGGAGATTGCGGGCCTTACAGCACTATCGCGCTGCTTGCGGCGTGATGTTCTAAGAGTCTATTAACGCAGCGCGAGGAGCAGGCGCACGTACGCCGCTTGGGATAGCCAGGGCAGCGGGACAGGTCCGTTTTCTTGAAGTCGGCGACCGCCAAGCCAATGGACCTGTCCCCTTCCCCGTTCAGCTCTCAGCCGCCCGAGGCACGTTGCACGTAGTCCTGGTACGCAGGAATGGCGATGGCAGCGAGAATGCCCACTATCGCAACGCCAACGAAGAGAAGGCTCCAGAGCGACCAACGCCTTTGCACGCGTTGGAAGTGCTCTACGCTCTCCCACTTCTTATTCCTCCAGGCCCACTCCCGGCCCTTGATTCCAAGCGCCACTGCCATGAGAAATCCAACATAGGGAAGCAGTGCAAACAGCCCTATCCACGTGCGATTACTCAACGCCCATATCCAATTGAACATAAAGGCGCCCCAGCTCCACCCCTTCACGCCTTCCGGAATCTCAGCGTCGCGCCCCATGCCGGAGGTATTTTCGGTAGTTACCAGCTTCGCTAATGGCGTAGCGTATTGGTTATCCATGCTATGTCCCTATAGTGATTGGTGAGCTTTCTGTATCAGACCAGGAGAGGGTGGCCCGCATCCTTCAACGCCGCCACCGCGGCTTCGAGATTAGCCGACTTGACCAGGATGTAGTCGGTATCGAAGGTGCTCACCGCAAAAATACCGATGGCAGCCACCGCGAGCGGGTCTAGGAAGGACGCCAACCCCCCCGTTTGATCAAAAGCAAACGGCCCCTGCACCTTGATCGCGCGCCACGCGCTATCCACTCGGGTTAAGCCGGTTGCGACATTCTCCGCACAGACGATCGACAGTTCATCCTCTGTCCGAGTGATCGACATAAAGCCCGGTGATGCCAAAACAGCGCTCGGCAGGTCAGCATTCGGCTCTAACCGTGCGACTGCGAAGTTCTGCGGGAGTATGGAAAAGGAGTGGGTCATATATATATGATCTCAGTCGTGGTCATCGATGTATGCCCCATTGAGAGGCCGCCAACTGAATCCACAGCCTGCGCTCTCTGCAATACTTCTAACTCTTTCAAGAAAGCCCAACGCTACCTCTGTTGGTCGAAACTGGCAAACTAAGCTAAGGAGAAAATTGGCGCCTTTAGCACTTGGATAAGATTCATAGATCTTACCACTTTCGAGGAAACGAAAGTATGAGTTCAGCTTTTCTTGTAGCAGAAAGAGGTGCTCATTTTGTGCGTCCCACTCCAGATGATCGGATATGGTAAGCACAACGGTGCCATCCGGTGCCTGGCTTATGATGTCGACGGTTTCGGACTGATCAATACTCATAGCAATACCAGCTAACGTTTGGTTAAGGGGCGGGCTTTAGCCCGTCCCAGTGAGCGAAGCGAGCGGTTCTAACCACTTGTTAGGCTTTCTTGAGTAGCTGAATGAAGTCATTGGCATCTGCGATCGCTAAATCGTTGAACGGGTAGGGGCATTCAAACCATTTCTCATGCACTAGGTTGACTAGGTTTTGCAGTTCCTTGAAATACTGCTCGTCTGCACCTAGAGGAAACTCTCCAAGAGTTTCATTTTTCATTATTGTCTCAAGGTCATTGTGTGCTAGAAGTTTGTTGCGGGCCGCATTTAGTTTTGTTGCGAGGCTCGAGAGATTTTCTGAATGGTCAGAATATTTGTGCTTGATTCAGCCCAGTCGCCAAAACGGCAGATGTAGTCGATTGTCAGATTAATTTTGCTCTGCTGTATTGCTGGGTCATGAAGCTTGCAAATCTGCTGGAGAGAATATTCTTGCGTTATGATCGATAGCCTAGATGTGAAGTATCTAGCTTTACCTAAAGTATTCTCACGATTTCTATTGCTATCAAATAGCTGTTTATGTGTCGACCAGCACTCGTATGCCCAATTGCATAACTTACAAAACTCAAGAGCTGTTTCTTTCGAAACCGCGTTCATGCTGATGGCCTCCTTGCGCTTCCGCCTAACGCTAGGTTAAGGGCCGTCCAAAAGCGCGGCTTTTGGACGGCCATGTGAACGGAGCGAACGACTTGAACCGCAAGTTAGGGGGACGCTCATGAGAGTTACTGGTTTCGACTGAGTGATTGCACTTGCTGATCTTGCATAGCAACAAAGCTGCCGGCAGCCATCAGGCAAGCCAGTAGCACCAATACGCCCAATGTGATAATTCCTCCGCGCTTCTCCCTATTTGACGATAGAGCAATTTGAAGAATTTCTACCCCCTTGATTACTAGATAGAAAGCGAGCAGGTATGTAATTATTTGAAGCATTCCAGCCATGATTTTCTCCTGTTGACTGTGGCCTAAGTTTGGTTAAGGGCGAGCTTTAGCTCGTCCCAGCGAGCGAAGCGAGTGGTGAACCAATTTTTAGGCCTTTTTATCCCAGCCAACTACATAGCCATTTTCTACTGTGATTCGAAGTGCGAAGCGGTTTACACCTTGCCGATTGTATTTCCAAATTTCTTTTGTTTTTGTTTTTAACAGCTTGTTGTCGACAGCCTCAGGACTACCTAAGGAGTCTAGAAGCTGTTCAGAGGTTTGTCCTTCCCAGAAATATCCATCATAGATCTTACGGACAATTATTTCTTCTTTGTATTTCTCTCGTAGATATGCGAGGCGCTGCTGCTTTTTGTTGTATTTGTACAGTGCTATTAGGGCCAGCACTCCGGTAACTATAAGTGATGGAGCTACCCAGCCAGAGGTCTCAAATATTTTTGAAATTCCGTAGATAGGAAGCCCAATAATCAAGGCAAGAACGAATAAGGTATTTTCTGCCTTGGTTGATCTTCGAGCCATCGCGGACCCTCTGTATAGGACTACGTTTGGTTAAGGGATGGGCCTTAGCCCGTCCTAGTGAGCGAAGCGAATGGTTTAAACCGGTTGTTAGGTTGCTCGCGCACGGGCTGAATAATAGAAACCTAGCACCGTACCAATTAGCGTACCGGAAAAGGCAAGGATTTCACTGAAGTATTGGCTGTTTGTTAATGCGGCAAAAAACACGATACTGATGAGCAAGAAAACTACCGCGAAGCCGAGCAACGCTGGCATACGCTTATTGATGCGCTCTGTTTTTGGCTCTGCTTGGCCTATTCCGCCGCAAACAGAACAGGGAAGCCCTATGAACACCTTGCCTTTTAATTCACTGTCCTTTACACAAACGGCACACGATTGTTCTTCCTGGCCGTTCTTGCATGTACCGACTCCGGTGCAGTGAGCGCATGGGTAAAGGTTTGATTTAATGTCGTGCATAATCCCTTGCAACCTAACGTTGGTTAAGGGGCGGGCTTTAGCCCGTCCCAGCGAACGGAGTGAGCGGTTTGAACCATTTGTTATGTTCCATCCCGTTGCTTAATATGCTCTTTGGTTTCACTTGGGATTAAATCGGCATATAGTTGCTCCAGCTCTTTTGGTTTTGTCAAAAGCTCTTCCGCAATAAAATTTAAAATCCCAAAAAGTTTTTGAGCAATATCAGTGTTGTCGTCTAAGTTTATCTGTCCTGGATGAACAGCATTATTTCCTATAACTCTAAGCAGATCTAAAGCTTGTTGGATTTTAGGGCTAAGTCCTTCTGCAACTAACTCTTTGATATCACCATTGATATTCTTACCACTCTTGCCGACTTGCTCTAACAATTTCTGGAGTGCCAGTCTCAGTAGAGCTGTCGCACCTTTCGGCGAATCCACAAGAATTGATGCGGCCTCAAGGTAAAGAGATTTTATATCTTCGTTCAAGTCGGCATTTGGTGGCGGCAGCGTGGTTTTTTTTGGGAATACAATCTCCGTATTGACCCATAGTGTAAAATTTTCACATGAGGAGCATGTTGCTACTGCGAAACCGTTAGGGACAAATTTATAAAAACTGTTGCTAAATGGATTATTAATTTCTTGTAGAAACCTACTTATTGTCTCTTGCGAATAATCATCAATTTTTGCTCTGTAATCCAAATAGAGGTGGTTAATGATGCTGGTTGCTGTCGAGCTTGCTTTGTTCGCTGTAAACCACTCTTGAGCAGCAACTGTTTCGCAGTGTGGGCACTGAAATTTATTACTTCCATACTTAGGAATCATTACTCACTCCCTAATTTGATAGCACATAACGTTTGGTTAAGGGGCGGGCTTTAGCCCGTCCCAGTGAGCGAAGCGAACGGTTTGAACCAGTTGTTAGAGATCAATTGACACTCAACGAGCCGGAAAAGAGCTCATCGTAAATAGACTTATATTTGACTTTGATTGTAAGCCATCAAGCTCTGAGTCAAAGACTGCATGATTTGAGGATGACGTTTCAACAATCCATACGCCATCATTGCTTAGTAGGGGGTAGCCCATGGGTAGTGCTGTGAATTTGAATTGTTGATTAGCCCAGTTGGGAACAATTTTTTTAAACGATCCATCTGTTAATAACCGCTTTCGTTACCTTTTATTAGTTCTATGCTTTCAATCACTGCTGGGCCGGTGCCTGAGTTTTTCACAAAAAATCCAACAGATGGGGAGTTCCCCGTTGATAGCGATATATTTATTGAGATTTTTGGTTTAACTGTAAGTCTATTATGCAACCTTGTTGTATACGTCTGATATGTTGAGATAAAAAAAGCAGCTGATGCAACGAATAGCGAAGCTATTTCTCCGATTGACAGGCCCCAGCCTACATTGAATGAGGCGGCAACTAGGAAGCCAAACATAAATACTGCTATGGCTCCGGCGATTATAACGGCTAAAAGTGCAGCCATGATGTTGATCTCTAACGATTAAGCTAAGGGGCGGGCTTTAGCCCGTCCCAGTGAGCGAAGCGAACGATTTGAGCGCCTTGTTAGCCGCTCACCATAAAATACTTTCAACTTTATCGTATTTATCCGCAATTTTTAAGTATGCGTCAGCCCAGCCACTGCTCATGCTAACCTCTTGCAGCGGGCCAGTTACAGCAAACAGTACTGATATTTTTTCTTGGTCAGGTAAAACGCCATTTTTTACTGAACCTATTAAAGCAAGCATCTCTTGCTTTGCTTCTTCTCCACTCTCCCAATATGACCAACAGAAATCATTATCCGGGAGCGACACGAGTTCAATAGCTGATTCAAGAATATGAATGAGGCTACCCATTGGGTTGTTTCTATCAATCCCCTCATTTATTAACTGCCTGGCACGGTCTAGTTTCATGTTGTGCCTAACTATAATTAGACACCAATTGGTGCATAACACCCCGAACGGGCGTGGTGGATAAGATTCTCTTCGTCGCGACTTGAGCAGCTCTACGCCGGGCAGCACAACGATTTCGACGCCCGTCTTTCTGGTTATGCACCACGTCACGGCCATGCTTATGACTTTTGCCATGGATCAACTCGTGAAAGGCGCTACGACGGATTGCAAATACGGAGAAGATGGCGGAGACGCTGTATTCGCTTGCGTCGCAACCTGGGAGCAATTCGGGGAAAAAGCGGGCCATCGCTGCCTGTCCTTGGTGTGGGCGGATGCCCGTTGTGCTGACCGCTGGGCTTGAGCCGGAGCGGCGAAGTGTGCGCGCGGAGATCCTGGCGCGCTCTGGCACGTTACCGATGGCGATATGCCAGGTAAAGGGTCCGAAAGGCTTAATCAGTAGTTTTTGCAGGGTTAACAGATGAAGGGTTTCGCTGAGTTCAACGGCAGGCCCTGGGCGGACACCGCTGGACAAGACGACGGCCCTGTTGCTTGCTATTGACGACTACGGTGTCGAAGCCGGGCGGCTTAATCGGTGCTGACAATGAGCGCTGGCCACCGACCTGCTGCAAGCGAGGTATAGCAATCACGACGGGCCTAGGCAATGTCAGCTAGCGCTGGCGGCCGGTTATCCAGCTTCGCCAGCGCTAGCGAGGCGAAATGCTGCCTGCGCTCGTCTGCTGGGTACCAAAGGTAACAGGCTGTTCCGCCACCACGGCGACCACCGCATTGATGCGGCCGGGCGCCTCTTAGTGCGTCTCGGCGCGACGGCCTTTCGCCGATCCGTGCTTAGTTGCTTGCCGCCGAACGTACTCCTGCTATCGCCGCTCCGCCCTCACGATGGCTGACACCCTTGAGCCAGGTGGCGACGGTGTCAGGGTTGTCTTCGATCCATTGCTTGGCAACCCGGCGGCGATTGGTATTGGGTTCTTGCACCGCAGCCATCAGTCCACTGACTGACGCGATGGTGAAGGTCATGTTGGTAAATAGCCGCGTCAGGTTCTGGCAGTCTTTCGAGAAGCCGCCGCGGGCGACGGTGTTGACCTGTGCGGCGCCGTTATTGGGGCCGAAATAGGCATCGCCGCCGGACAGGTAGACCATGCGAAGGCGTTCGTTCATCGGGTGCGGCTCCCAACCCAGGAACACCGCCGGTTTGCCCAGACGCTGGGCCAGCTCGACGTGATTGAGCATTTCGTTCTCGTTCGATTCCACCAGGGTGAAACCCTGCAGGCCGAAGACGTTGCCGTCGATCATGCTCTGCACCATCTTGTTACCGCCATTACCGCGCTCGAGCCCGTAGATTTTCCCGCCCAGCTCTTTGTTGAAGCGCTGGATGTCGGCGAAATCATGCAGCCCCGCCTGGTAGGCGGGCTCCAGCACGGCCAGGGTATAGCGCACGACCGGCAGGTTGGTTTGCAGCTTCTCGATCCGCCCGGCATCCAGATGCGGCTGGGCAAGCGCGGCCTGCGCGGGCATCCAGTTGCCGAGAAACACGTCGATCTTCCCATCCGCCAGGGCAGCGTAGGTTTCCGGGAGCGACAGCCGCGACACCTGGGTCCGATAACCCAGATCGCCGAGCAGAAGGCGGGTGATCGCTGTGGTCATGGTGATGTCGGTCCAGCCGACGTCTGCCAGCCGCACCACCTCGCATTGCGCGGACTTGGCCGCCTGCAGGCTTGCGGCGCAAGGCAGTGAAAACGCGAGCATCCATGTCATTACACGTTTCATAGAACCTACCTGTCTCTGTGAATAGTCTGTTTCTGGGAAGTAATTACCCAGCCAGTGGCTGATGGCTATTAGCGAGCAAGTAGCGGACCAGCGGCATGTGAATCGCGTCCCATCCGGCGCATCCAGGCTCAGGCGTCGCACCGCAAGGGAGGAGCGCAGGGAAGGGGACGGGTTTGGCAGACGTGTCTGGCCCGTCCCGGCCACAGCTTTTCAGGGCTGTGACCGGTTCACGGCTGCGCCTGATTACCCTCGAGCAGCAAGGCGCCGGGCTCAGCCGGCCTGCGGGCCGAGCATTTCGCGGACCTTGCTGGCGAAGGCTTCGATGGCGAAGGGTTTGGTAATGACGGCCATGCCCTTGCCTAGGAAATCCTTCGCCGTGGCGCTTTCGGCGTAGCCGGTGGCGAACAGGACTTTGAGGCTGGGGCGGTGCTGGCGGGCGACGTCTGCCAGTTGCCGGCCATTCATGCCGGGCAGGCCGACGTCGGTGATGAGCAGGTCGATGCGCTGGCCATCCTCGAGGCTGGGCAGGGCTTCGGTGGCGTCACCAGCTTCGATCGTCTGGTAGCCGAGATCGTTAAGCACCTCGACGACGAGGGAGCGGACCACCGGCTCGTCCTCGACCACCAGGATGGTTTCGCCCGCGCCGTTGAGCACCGGCTCGCTTTCGGGGACCGGCGTGACCGCTTCGCCATGGTGGACCGGCAGGTAGAGGCAGACGCGGCTGCCGCGGCCCGGCTCGGACTCGACCTGCACGTAGCCCTTGGCCTGCTTGATGAAGCCATAGACCATGGAAAGCCCGAGCCCGGTGCCCTGGCCGATGGGTTTGGTGGTGAAGAAGGGCTCGAAGGCGCGCGCGATTATTTCCGGCGTCATGCCGGTGCCGGTATCGGTCACGCTGAGCAGGATGTATTCGCCTTCGTTCAGGCCGCGCTTGGCCGGATCGGGCCGGTTGCCCATGACGAAGGAGGCGGTCGACACGGTGATACGCCCGCCGTGGGGCATGGCGTCGCGGGCGTTGATGACCAGATTGATCACCGCGCTTTCCAGCTGATTGGCATCCATGCAGGCGGGCAGCAGGCCGGCGCTGAGCCGGGTCTCCAGCGTGATGTTTTCGCCGGTGGTGCGGTGCAGCAGATCTTCCAGGGACGCCACCAGCTGGTTGACGTCGACCGGCTTGAGGTGAAGGGTTTGTCGGCGCGAGAAGGCCAGCAACCGTTGGGTCAGCGCCGCGGCACGCTGGGCCGAGGTGACCGCGGCGTTGATGTAGCGATCCAGGTCCTGCTCGCCGCGGGCGTGGCGGCGCTGCATGAGGTCCAGGCTGCCGACGATGCCGGTGAGCAGGTTATTGAAATCGTGGGCGATGCCGCCGGTGAGCTGGCCGACGGCTTCCATTTTCTGGGCTTGGCGCAGGGCGTCTTCGGTACGGCTGCGCTCACGCACTTCAGTCGCCACCCGCGCTTCGAGCTGTTCATTGAGCTGGCGCAGGCGGTTCTCGCTGATACGCAGCGATTCTTCGGCCTGCTTGCGTGCGGTGATGTCGGTGCAGGCGCCAGCGACGTAGGCGAGGGTGCCCTCGGCATCGCAGAAGGCCTTGGCCTTGCAGGCCAGCCATTTGTCCCCGGTACTGGCGCGGGCCAGGCGGAACTCGATGGCGAAATCCTCACCCTCGGCATACTGCTCGAACGCCTGGCGCACCCGCTCACGGTCCTCGAGATGGACCTGGGCGACGAAGCCCTCGAGGTTGGCGACACGGACGCCATGGGCCAGGCCGAATATCTGTTCCAAGGCACTGTCGAAGTGCAGGCTGCCGTCACGCAGCGCCCAGTTGAAGGTGCCGGTGCCCGAGGCCAGTAGGGCGGCGCGAAAGCGCTCGTTGAGGTGGCTGAGCATGCCCGCATCAGGCTGCTGCACCTCGTCGGTCACGTCCTCGACCTGGTGGATGATGTAGCGCACGTTGCCGTCGGCGCCGAGTACCGGGACGTTGACCGGGCTCCAGTAGCGCACCTCGAAGCCGCCGCCTTCCGAGGCCGGACGCGGGATGTCGTAGCGGGTGATGGCCATCTCGTCAGGGCTGCGGCTGCGCAGAACGCGCTCCAGGGAGGCGCGCAGCACGCTTGTGCCGAACTCGTCAGGATCATCCGGATTCTTGCGAAACACCTCGAAAA
The DNA here is from genome assembly GCF_018138085.1 of Stutzerimonas stutzeri. NCBI lineage: Bacteria > Pseudomonadati > Pseudomonadota > Gammaproteobacteria > Pseudomonadales > Pseudomonadaceae > Stutzerimonas > Stutzerimonas stutzeri. The sequence goes on along the minus strand of NZ_CP073105.1, from coordinate 50,345 downwards.
CCGGGCGGCCCACGCTCTGCTCTCGGCGTGTATAGGTTGCGCGCAGCCTCGCGTCGTTCGCGGCCAGAACGGTGAAATCTTTATCCGGCGCCAGGATCAGGTGCAGGTTGGGATTGGCTTCGAATATGGCCTGATAGTCGAGTGCGTACGTCATCGGGAAGTCAGGAGCCTGTAATTGGGGCGGCTCGAGGCAGCATCAGCTTCGGAAGGTTGTCGGGCATGGCTGCCAGGGCGCGCCAGCAGCGCAAGTGCTGGCGCGCCTGGCGGCGCGATCAGTTGTCGCGATCCGGCTTTGTGTCGGCATTGGCCCCCGTCGCCGGCATGGGAATGGCGACGCTGCTCTCGACGCTACCGGCGGTGGCGTCGCCCTCCTTGTAGAACTCGACCTCGTCGCGGGCCTGGGCCCAGTGTTCGGCCTCCTGGCCCTCGGGACGGCCCTTGGCTTCCCAGATTTCATAGGCCCGGTCGCGTATGCGCTGTTCGTCGCTCATGTGCTTGATCCTCGTCTGGCGAGCCGGGCGCGTGACGGCGCCGCTTCGGCTCGGTTCGATGCTGGTGACAGCCTGTATAGAGCAGAGGCGGGGAAGCGGCGGATGGTTCCAGCATCAGCCGACGAGCCGACAAAAGCCCGACCGGAGGACTCGGAGAAACGCGGACCGGAGCGGCCACCAGCCGATCCCTGCCTGCGCGACCGTCGACGCGATGAGCAGCCGCTAGGGCGCCGTCGGCCCCGCGGCACGCTGACCCAGCTCGCGTTCGATCCGCAGCTCCATGGCGTAGCCGGGCCGTTCGACCTGCTGGTAGTCCTGCGTGTAGCGTCGGGCGAACTCGCCGACGCCCCACTGCAAATATTGCTCGACGTGCTTGAGTTCGTGGGCCCAGAGGGCGACGTTGTGCTCGGCATCGGCCTCGTTGCGGAACACGATCAGGTCGATCAGCGTGACGGCGGCGATGTCGGGGTTGCGCAGCAGGGCACCGGCAGTGGTCAGGACGTTGTCGTCACCGACGCGATAGCGCGCGGTTTCCAGCACGGCCAGGTCGTAATACGGCTCCAGTTGCGAGCGCACCTGCAACGGCACCGGCTGGCTCGGCTGCATGGCCAGTTGGTCGCGCGACTGGCGAATCCAGGCCTCCAGCCCGGCCGCCGCCAACCCTTGCAGACGCTGGTAGAGCGCCTCGCTCTGCAGGCTCGCTGGCGGAACCGGGGCGGGCAAACAGGTGCAGCGATTCAGGCACAGCGGCTGCTGGTCGGCGCTGCACAGGGCCTGCGCCAGGGCGATGACGGGCAGGGCAGCGAGCCCGGCGACGAGGGCGCGCAGAACGCGGAGGCGGGTGGGCGTGGGCACGGTGGCTCTCATGGCGAGGGGCGGGCGGGGCGACCGTTGCGGCCGCCCGGCGCGCACTATAGCCAGCGCCGCGCGCCAGGCAAATGTCCCGGGGCCGCCCGCCTTGTTAATTTTGCAATAAGCGCGACCTCGCGGCCGATGCGGTCCCTGCCCGCTCAAAGCAAAGCTTCGCGCCGCGGTCGGGGCTCCCACAGACGCATCGCCGCGTTTGCAAGAGGCGCGACCTCCCGGTGGTTCGGGCGGCGCCTTTAAGGCGCGAGATCGAGCATGATCTTGCCGATGTGCTTGCTGCTCTCCATCAGCCGGTGCGCTTCGGCCGCCTCGGCCAGCGGGAAGGTCGCATGGATCACCGGATGGCAGCGACCCTGCTCCAGCAACGGCCAGACCTGCTCGCGCAGCGCGGCGGCGATGGCGGCCTTGTCGGCACGGCTGCGCGGGCGCAGCGTCGAGCCGGTGAAGGTCAGGCGCTTGCGCATGATCGGCGAGGTGTCCAGCTCGACCCGGCTACCCTTGAGAAAGGCGATCTGCACCAGCCGGCCTTCGATGGCCAGGGACTTCACGTTGCGTGGAATGTAGTCGCCGCCAACCATGTCGAGAATGACGTCAGCGCCGTTGCCCTGGGTGAACTCGGCGACCACCTCGACGAAATCTTCCTCATGGTAGTGGATTACTCGGTCGGCACCGGCACGGCGACAGGCTTCGGCCTTCTCGGCATTGCCGACGGTGGTCAGCACGCGGGCACCGAACTGCTTGGCCAGCTGGATCGCGGTCAGGCCGATGCCGCTGGAGCCGCCGTGCACCAGGAAGGTCTCGCCTTGTTGCAGGCGACCGCGGTCGAAGACGTTGCTCCAGACGGTGAAGTAGTTTTCCGGCAGGGCGGCGGCCTCGATCAAGGACAACCCGGCCGGCACCGGCAGGCAATGCTCGGCGGGCGCCACGCAATATTCGGCGTAGCCGCCGCCGGGCGTCAGCGCGCAGACCTGGTCGCCCACCGCCCAGCCACTGACCTCGGCACCCAGCGCGACGATCTCACCGGCGATCTCCAGGCCCAGCAATGGCGAGGCATCCGGTGGCGGCGGGTAGCTGCCGGAGCGCTGGAACACGTCCGGGCGGTTGATGCCGGCGTAGGCGACACGCACCAGCACATCCTGCGGGCCCGGCTCGGGCACCGGCCCCTCGGCCACTCGCAGACACTCGGCGCCGCCGCCTGGGCGATGTTCGATGTGGCGCATGTTTTCCGCAGTCATGAGTTGCTCCTGTTCCGGGGCCAGCCGGCGCGAGGCCGCTGGCCGCATTGTCGTTCGGGGATTCGCCCCACACGGTAGTGCGCCGTCGCCGCCGCGCCAAGCCCGAAAAAGCCGGCGCGGGTCCGACGGGCTCACAGCACCGGCGACGCGGCGCTCACCACACGCAGGGCCAGGCCTTCGTAGGGATCGAGGTTGAAGGTCATTTCGCCGTTCTCGGTCAGATCGCCTTCGACGCTTTCGTGGATGATGTCCACCACCGGGCCGGGCGCGATGCCGGGCAGGGTGAGCGTCTCGCTGATGGTCTCGGCGCTGAAGTTGAGCGCGGTGATCTGCACGCCTTTGCCAGCCGGCAGTTCATGAACCATGACCAGCAGACCCGGAGTCTGCACGTCGGGGATCATGATCTGCTTGCTGGCGGCGATGTCGTAGGCGCGGCGCACGCTGAGGATGCGCTTGAGCTGGCAGGCGAAGGAGCCGACGTTCTGCAGCTGATCGACCAGGCTACCGTAGAGCGAGCGCGCCTTGGGCAGGCCTTCGCTGGAGACTTCGGCTTCCGGCGCCAGGTCGGCCAGGTCGTAGGCGCCACGGTGCAGCCAACGGGTATCGCCGTCGCCCATCAGGTGCTCGACCTGCTCGGCTTCCAGCGGCAGGGCACCGACCAGGTCCCAGCCGGAGAGGGCGAATACGCCGGGCTGCATGGCGTTGAACATGACCAGCAGGATATGCAGCCGCTGGATCTGTTCGATCTCGGCCGGGCCGATGGCGTTCAGGTCACGAATGCCCAGCGCCGCGGTGATCACGCTGACCGTGGTGCAGGACACGCCGTTGGTGACGAACTTGAGGTTGTAGGGCGCGTGCTCGCCGGTCAGCCGCTCGTACATTTCCTCGCGAATGTGTTCACGGAGGATGCCGCCGGGCAACGTCTGGCCATGGTAGTGGTAATGGTCGTAGGCGTGCAGGGTCCAGAAGTGCACCAGCTCGAGGGTCAGCTCGTCGTGGTTCTGCATGGCGTGGATCAGCGAGGCCGGGTCGATGCCGAAGGCGTGCACCTCGCGCAGCATCAGCCTGAGGAACTCGGTATCGCCGGTGAGCAGGGCGTGGTGATAGGCCGGTCGGGTGATGAAGTCGTAGGACAGGTCGGCGCCGCCGTGGGACATCGCGGCGATGTCGTCGATGGTCAGGTTCAGCTCCTGGAAGCTGAAGCCACCAGCCTTGCGGATGGTGCTGGCGATCAGCTGGTTGCCGGTCACCGACAGCGGATGCCCCTCGGACCAGGCGGTACCCTCGGCGCGGCGTTCGACGCCGAGGAAGCCGTTGGCGTCCAGGCGCAGCACCCGCGCGCCGGAGACATCGATGGCATGCAGGGCGTCGCCGATGATCAGTTGCTGGGCGGCGAAGGTCGGGTCCAGCCAGTTCAGTGACGGCTGGCCTTCCTTGAAGTAATGCAAATAGACCCAGCGCCGGCGCTTGCCGTCGACGCCGGTGATCACGCCGGTGGCGCTCCAGTCGGTGTCCTTGATGCCGGGCTCGAAGAAGATCACCCGTTGCAGCTGGCCGACGATGTAGTGCTTGTCCTTGAGCTGGTCGACCACCATCGGCGAGAGGTTCACCGAGTCGCGGCCTTTGGGCACGTCCGGCAGCAGCGGCCAGTCTTCCTCGTTGATCTCGACCATGTGGTAGAGGCCCGGATAGTCGCCGTAGGCCATCTCGGCAAGCCGAAAGTCGGCGCCCTTGCCGGTGTGCGCCGGCACGATGTCGTCGATGACGACCGCATTGTGCGCTGCGGCCATGCGGCTGAGCTGCAGCATCTCGGCCTCGGTGCCGAGGTTGGGGTCGATGTCGAAGCTGATGCGGTCGAAGTTGCCGTCGATGGTCGGCGTGAAGTCGCGCCCGCGCAGCCCGCCGGAGCGCTTCATCGGGCCGTTGTGGATGCCCTGCACGCCCAGCTCGGAGAGTGCACTCCAGAGCCGGTCATCACCCAGCGCCTGCAACACCGAGCCGCCTTCTGGCGTGATGATGGCGGCCGGGTAGGCGGTGAACCACACCGAGGCGATGGCACTGGCATCGCGTGGCCGCGCCTGGGCATAGGGACGCTGCCAGAGCCGCGCCTGGCCTGCATAGAGCCGGGCCCGCTGGCGGGCGGCGTTTAGCATGGACTGGTTTTCCAGCCACTCGATGTAGGTGTTGTCTGGCGTGCTCATAACGACGTTCGAATCCCGTTGCGCTGAGGGAGAATGTAGTCGTTTGAGTCAGCTGCACCGGCATCGTTGCATCGAGGCGCGTATCGATACGCGTATGAGCGGCGGCGGCCGTATCCGTTGGCCGCGTGAAGGCCGAGCCGCAGAGGTTTGCGCCGTGCGACCTGCGCACGGCGCTGCCAGCGGACTCTGGCGTTTCAGCGAGCGCCGGCGATGACCGTCGTCGCGCCGCCGGATCGAGCGGCCAGGCGCCGCTCGGCCATCTTCTGCTGCTTGTAGGCCAGCGCGGCCGGGGCGACCGGGGTCACCTTGCCGGTCTCCATCCACTTCTTCAGGCGACTGGCGTCGGCCATGTGCGTGTACTTGCCGAAGGCATCCAGCACCACGAACGCCACGGGGCGCTTGTTCATCACGGTGCGCATCACCAGGCAGTGGCCGGCGGCGTTGGTGAAGCCGGTCTTGGTCACCTGGATGTTCCAGTCAGGCTTGCGCACCAGCGCGTTGGTGTTGCGAAAGCCCAGCGTGTAGTTGGGCTTGTGGAAGGCGACGGTCTTCTCGTGGGTGGTGCTGAACTGCTCGATCAGCGGATAGGCCTGGCTGGCCTTGAGCAGCTTGACCAGGTCGTTGGCGCTGGACACGTTCTGCACCGACAGCCCGGTGGGTTCGACGTAGCGCGTGTGGGTCATGCCCAGTGCCTTGGCCTTGGTGTTCATGGCCTGGATGAAAGCGCTGTAACCGCCCGGATAGTGATGCGCGAGGCTTGCCGCAGCGCGGTTTTCCGACGACATCAGCGCCAACAGGAGCATCTCGCGCCGGCTGATCTCGCTACCGATGCGCACCCGTGAAAACACGCCCTGCATCTCCCGCGCATCGCGAATGGTGACCGGCAGTTGCTCATCGAGCGGCAGCTTGGCGTCGAGCGCGACCATCGCGGTCATCAACTTGGTCACCGAGGCGATCGGTACCACCAGGTCGGGGTTGCTCGAATACAGCACCTCGTTGGTCTTCAGGTCGATCAGCAGGGCGCTGCCAGACGCCAGCTCCTGGTGCGCGGAGCTCGCCGGGGCAGCGGTGACGGAGAGGGGCAGGACGACGCTGCCGCAGGCGAACAGGAGACCAAGAATCGTTTGACGAATTTTCAAAATGAACACCGATGAATTGGCAGTGAAAAAGAAGCGCCGAAGCCGACGGACGCGGCGCGCATTATTAGGTAAACCCAGGCCGAAGATAAGGCCCCGTGCAGCTTATTTCGCGGTGTGCCGCAGCGGCTTTGGATTGCGCCGTTCGGCTCGCCTCCCCGGCCCGCCGGGCGCTTGCGTGTCGAACGCCGCCTGAGTGTAGAAGAAGATCCACGGCCTCGCTGACCCGTAACCCGCGCAGGCCCTGCCACGGGCGCCTCCTTGGCTATCGGCGGCGCCGCGCCGCTGGACCAATCGTCCCGACAGACGGGAACCCAAGGTGACTGTTGTGGGTCCGCTGCCTACCAGACCGCTTGCCGTGTGGCTGCACCTTCAGCCGTTCACGGGGTCCAAACCAGCACATTCAGAGGGGAGAACCAGCCATGTCCCGCTTCTTCAGCCGCAAACCCACCACACGCGACGAGATCGAACGCGAAATCCACAACCTGATGACGGCGCTCGACGACCTCAAGCACGACGCGACCCAAGGATCGCGGCACCGCCTCGATTCGCTGCGCTCGCGCGCCGAATCGCTGTGGCAAGACGCTGACTGGGATTCACACTGCCGTGACCTGTCCAAGCGGGGTCGCGACGCCAGCCGTATGGCCAAGGAATGCGTACGCGAGCATCCGCTGAGCACCGTGGCGCTGGCGGCCGGCGCCGTGGCGCTGATTGGCTATCTGGTCACCCGTCGCTGACGCCATGCTCAACGCCGAGACGCCGCGCCTCAAGTTCGCCCTGTACGGGGCGCACTCCAGCCTGGGCAACGCCTTGCTCTGCGAGCTGCTGAGCCGCCAGCACGAGGCGGTGGCCCTGGTCGACGACCTCAACTCGATGACCGTTCGCCCGGGGCTGCGTGCCAAGACGGGCGACCTGTTCGACGCCATCAGCGTGTCGCAGAGCGTCGCCGGCATGGACGCGGTGATCTGCCTGTTCGACAGCCGTTCGGTGCCTACCGCCTCGGGTGACGCCGAGGCCGCACAGCCACATGATTTCTACCAGGCGGTCGACGCCCTGTTGTCAGGCTTGCCGAAGGTCGACGTCGAACGCCTGCTGCTGGTGGCTGACTTCAGCGCCCATGGCGAGGAGCCAACGGTTGCTGCTGCGCTGCAACGGGTCGCCGCGCATCCGTTGAAGTGGACCCTGGTGGATGCCGAAACCGGCGGCGAAGACCTGTCGATCGAGGACTTTGCCAATCTCGAAGGCTTGCCGGGCGAGGACCGCCGTGTGCAGCTTCGCCGCGTCGCCGCCGGCATGATCGACGAGTTGGAAACGCCGCAGCATCTGCACCAACAGATCCACTTCCGCGTCTGAGTGCCCCTCAGCCGGCCAGTTGCTGACGCAGCTGCGCCAGCACCGGAGCCGAGGCCGGCCGCACGCCACGCCACAACTCGAAGGCCGCCGCGGCCTGCTCGACCAGCATCCCGAGGCCATCTCGGGTCTGCGCACCAAGGTCGGAGGCCCACTGGCAGAAGGGCGTCGGCTTTGCGCCGTACATCATGTCGTAGCAGAAGCTTGCACCCGAGCGGATCAGGTTGTCGGCAAGCGGCGGTAGCTCGCCGCCGAGGCTGGCCGAGGTGCCGTTGATGATCACATCGAACGGGCCTTGCAGCTGCTCGAAGGCGCTCGCGCTCACGGGGCCCAGCTCGGCGAATTCACCGGCCAACTGTTCAGCCTTGCCCAGCGTGCGGTTGGCAATGACCAGCGCAGCTGGCCGCTGCGCCAGCAACGGCTCGAGCACACCGCGCACCGCACCGCCGGCGCCCAGCAGCAGGATACGCTTGCCTTGCAGCACCACGCCGGCGTTATCCAGCAGATCGCGCACCAGGCCCACGCCGTCGGTGTTGTCGCCCAGCAGCGTGCCGTCTTCGCGCTTCTTCAGGGTGTTGACCGCACCGGCACGGCGCGCGCGTTCGCTCAGCTTATCGGCCAGGCGACAAGCGTGCTCCTTGAACGGCACGGTGACATTGGCGCCCAGTCCGGTCTCGAAAAACCCACGGGCAAACCCGGCGAAATCGTCGAGTGGCGCCAACAGCGGCTCATAGCTGAGCGACTGGCCGGTCTGTTCGGCGAACAGGCGGTGAATCTGCGGAGACTTGCTGTGGGCGATGGGGTTGCCGAATACGGCGTAGCGATCCATGGATGTTCTCGTCTGAAGCAGGGGCGTTGGGCGCGCGGTTATGGCTGCCGGATTATGACTTCTGGGCCAGCCAATCGCGGTCCTGCAAAAAGTATTCGGTCAGCCGCGCTTCCGGGCTGCCGGGCTCGGGATGCTTGTCGTAGCCCCAACGCACCAGCGGCGGCAGCGACATCAGGATCGATTCGGTGCGTCCGCCGGACTGCAGCCCGAACAGGGTTCCGCGGTCGTAGACCAGGTTGTATTCCACGTAACGGCCGCGTCGCAGCTCCTGGAACTCCCGCTCGCGCTCGCCGAACGGGGTGGCTTTGCGCTTCTGCACGATGGGCAGGTAGGCCTCGATATAGGCATCCCCGACGGCGCGCATGAAGGCGAAGCTGGTATCGAAGTCCCACTCGTTGAGGTCATCGAAGAACAGGCCGCCGACGCCGCGTGGTTCGTTACGGTGCTTGATGTGGAAGTAGCGATCACACCATTCCTTGTAGCGCGGGTAGACGTCTGCGCCGAAGGGTGCACAGGCGTCGCGGGCCACGCGGTGCCAGTGGATGCAGTCTTCCTCGTTGCCGTAATAGGGCGTCAGGTCGAAACCGCCGCCGAACCACCACACCGGCTCCTCGCCCTCCTTTTCGGCGATGAAGAACCGCACATTGGCATGGGAGGTTGGCACGTAGGGGTTTTCCGGGTGGATCACCAACGACACGCCGAGTGCCTCGAAGCCGCGGCCGGCCAGCTCCGGACGGTGCGCGCTGGCCGAAGGGGGCAGACCGCTGCCATGGACATGCGAGAAGTTCACACCGCCCTTTTCGATCAGCGCGCCATTCTCGATCACCCGGGTCCGGCCACCGCCGCCGGCTGGTCGGGTCCAGGCGTCCTCGACGAAGCGGGCGCCGCCGTCTTCGGCTTCAAGAGCGGCGCAGATACGGTCCTGCAGGTCGAGCAGGTAGGCTTTGACGGCTTCGGTACGCTCGTTCACGAAATCACCTTGGCAAATAGCGGCACAGACCCGGCGGCGGCGACCAACCCGGCAGTGCTTCAGCGGAAGGGCCGGCAAGCATATCACCCAGCCGATTGACGGATGCGCGCTGGAAGCGTTGGATAGGCTCCTTTGCATTTGCCCAGGAGTCGATATGTCGCAGCGCATCCAGTTCAGCCAGCACGGTGGTCCCGAGGTTCTCGAGCAGGTGGATGTGCCTGTCACGGCGCCGGGGGCCGGTGAGGTCCGGGTACGTAACCACGCCATCGGCCTGAACTTCATCGATACCTATTTCCGCGGCGGGCTCTATGTTCCGCCGAGCCTGCCGTCCGGCCTGGGTACCGAAGGCGCGGGTGAAGTCGAGGCGGTTGGCGAGGGCGTAGTGGGTTTGCAGGTTGGCGATCGCGTCGCCTATGGCACTGGCCCACTGGGCGCCTATGGCGAACACCACACCCTGCCGGCGCGGCATCTGGTGAAGCTGCCGGACGCCATCAGCTACGAGCAGGCCGCCGCTGTGATGCTCAAGGGCCTGACCACGCAGTATCTGCTTCGTCAGACCCACGCCTTGCAGGCCGGCGAAACCGTGCTGTTCCATGCCGCGGCCGGCGGCGTCGGCTCGATCGCCTGCCAATGGGCCAAGGCCATCGGCGCGAAACTCATCGGGGTCGTCGGCTCGCCGGAAAAAGCCGAGCGGGCCAAAGCGCTGGGCGCCTGGGAGACCATCGACCGCACCCGTGAAGACGTGGTGCAGCGTGTGCTGGAGCTCACCGATGGCAAGAAATGCCCGGTGGTCTATGACTCGGTGGGCAAGAGCAGCTGGGAAATATCGCTGGACTGCGTCGCGCCGCGCGGCCTGTTGGTCAGTTTCGGCAATGCCTCAGGGGCGGTCACCGGGGTGAACCTCGGGGTGCTCGCGCAGAAGGGTTCGTTGTATGTCACCCGGCCGACCCTCGCCGGCTATGCTGATACCGCCGAGCGCCTGCAGGCGATGGCCGCCGAACTGTTCGAGAAGATCGCCAGCGGCAAGATCAAGGTCGAGATCGGCCAGCGCTATCCGCTGGCGGAGGCCGCCGAGGCGCAGCGGGCGCTGGCTGCGGGCCAGACCACCGGGTCGACGATCCTGCTGCCGTAGCCGCAGTGGGACGCTGGAAGCTAAAGGAGCAGTTACCTGGTGCGCGCCAGTGTCTCCTTCTGGCTTCCCGCCTCCGGCTGCCGACTAGCTCGCCCTTATCACTTCGCCGCTTCGCAGGTCGCGGATAGTGCTGGGATTGCGCCGACCACCCAGGCGCCCGCCGAGCACGGCGTCGAGCTGCCTGGGGAAATACTGCTCGACACGCAAACGTGAACGCGCCGAAGGGCGGCCGGCGGGGTTCGCCGAGGTGGAAACCAGCGGCCCGGTCAGTGCACATAGTCGGGCGACCAACGGATGATCGCTGACACGCAGCGCCACGCTGTCGTGCTTGCCGGTGATCCAGCCAGGCAACCGCTGACGATGCGGCACCAGCCAGGTATTGGGCCCCGGCCAGCTGCCCGCCAGTCGGTCCAGCCAACGTTCGGGCAGGTCTTCCAGCAGAAAATCGAATTGCTCGATGCAATCGGCCACGAGAATCAGGCCCTTCTCCACAGGCCGCTCCTTCAACGCCAGCAAGCGGTGCACCGCGTCGCTGTCCCATGGGTCGCAACCCAGTCCCCAGACCGCTTCGGTCGGATAGGCGATGACGCCACCATTCCTGACCACCCGCGCCGCCTGCTGCACACGCCAGTTACCGATCATTCGCACCCCCGCTGAGACTGATCGGCGCAGTGTACCCAAGCACATGCGGCTGCACAGCCACGCTCAGCGGACCCGCGCGACCCAGACTCCGTTTTCACAGGCGACCAGCCCCTCGATTTCCAGCTCGGTCAGTTCCGCCAGTACCTGGGCCAGCGGTTGTTCCACCGCTCCGGCGAGGGTCTCGCTGGTCATCGACCCGGCAATCAGTTGATCGAGCAGTGCATGTGCCGGTCGCTCCGGCTGCGACTGCGGCTGGCCATTCGCGGTCGTCTGCTGCCAACCCCGGAGAGCCTGGAGGATGTCGTCGACGCTCTCGACCAGCGCCGCGCCCTGACGGATCAATTGGTGGCAGCCGCGTGCGCCGGGGTGATGGATCGAACCGGGGATGGCATAGACCTCCCGACCTTGCTCGGCGGCCAGCCGGGCGGTGATCAGCGAACCACTCAAGGGACTGGCCTCGACCACCAGCACGCCGAGCGAGAGCCCGCTGATGATGCGGTTGCGGCGAGGAAAGTTGGAGGCGTGCGGTGCACAGTCCAGCGGCAATTCCGAGACCAGCGCGCCGCCACCGTCGACGATGCGCCCGGCCAGGCCAATGTGCCGGCGCGGGTAGAGATGCTGCAGGCCGGTACCCAGCACGGCGATCGTTTGGCCGGCCACATCCAGTGCGCCCTGGTGGGCCGCGCCATCGATGCCGAGGGCCAGGCCACTGGTAATCACGAAACCACCGCCCGCAAGGCTCCGCGCAAAGGCGGTGGCATTGTCCAGGCCCGGGCGCGAGGCTCGACGACTGCCGACCATGGCCAGCTGTGGCCGCTCCAGCAGGCTCGGATCGCCTTCGACGAACAGCAGCGGCGGCGCATCCGGTAGGTCCGCCAGCAGCGCGGGGTAATCGGGGGCGTCCCACATCAGCACGTGATGACCGGGCTGTTCCAACCAACTCAGCGCGGCGGCGGCGCGTTCGCGTATCGCCGGGCTGCGTCGGGGTTCGGCACAACTGACCGGCAGCCCCAGCGCACGCCAGGCGGCCGCCGGCGCACTGAGCGCGGAGGAGGCATCGGGGAAGGCGCTGAGCAGCTTATGCAGACGCCGCGGGCCGAGCTCCGGCAGCAGATGCAGGCGCAGGCGGGCTTCCAGTTCGGCAGGGGAAATCGCGGGCATAGGAGAGCATCCTTGTCTCGTCGCACCGCATCCATGCGGTGGTATCAGCAGTAAAAAGCCCCGCGTCGGCGGGGCTCGGGAAACTCAGGGATTACGCACCTTATCCATCACCGACAGCGAGCGCGTAGCCTGCAAGACCAGGCCATAGCTGAGCTTGTCGTACGTACGGAAGACCATCAGCAGGCCCGAGCGCTCGTCGGGGATCTTGACCCGCTCGCCCGTCACGCGATCGCGTACGGTTTCGCCGGTCTTGTACACCGCTAGCACGTTGCCAACGCTCAGCCCGTCACGCGCGCCTTTGTTCAGGGTTACCACATCGAACTGGCCGATCTGGGTGACGCCACGCGGTACGTCGAGGATCACGCCGTTGACTTCGCCTTTCGGCTCGCTCGGCATGAAGGTGGAGTTCACCGCCCGCTCTTCGCTGGGGAACATGCGGTCGCCAAGGCGTGCTTCCTGGGTGACCCGGGTAAGCATCATGGTGGCGATGTCGCCTTCCATGTCCAGCAGTTCGGCAGTGCCCACATCATCGGCATTAATGCCCAGGAACTCCTGGGTCTCGGGATCCACATAGGTCTTGCCCTGCCGGAAGATACCGTAAACCTTGATGTCGTCCTGGAAGTTGCCGCGGCCGTAGACGCGATCACCGGCGCCGCTGATGACGCGCTCGGCATTGCCGGCGACGATGTAGGGCGCAGCCTCGAATTCGGCCACGTTGTCGACGATGCGGTTACTCAGCAGGAAGCTGTTGATGGCTTCCAGCGGGATGGTGCTGATCGCCTCGGCCATGGGCGTGGTGCGAATGGTAGGCGAGAGTTTGATGGTCCCGCGCGACGCGCCACGGTTGAGCACGATGCGCGGCTGGCCGTCGATATAGACCAGGCTCAGGCTGTCGCCGGGATAGATCAGGTGCGGGTTTTCCACCTGGGGGTTGGCGTGCCACAGCTCCGGCCACTTCCAGGGTTCCTTGAGAAAGCGCCCCGAAATGTCCCAGAGCGTGTCACCTTTCACCACGGTGTATTGCTCAGGATGGCCATCCTTGAGCGTCACAGCGGCGTGCGCCAGGCCGCCGACCGCCACCAGCAGCAGGGCGAGTAGTGATTTCCTCATGTGGTGAATCCCTTTATGATGTGCCTTCACGTAAAGCGCCCTAGCGCCGCAGAAACCCTTGTGGAAAGCGGCGTTAAGCCGTTTACAAGCTGCCCGGCATCTTAGCAGCGGCTTTTGACTTTATTCCATAAGTGCATCACAAACGCATATGGCAATCCTGAACATCCTAGAATTTCCCGATCCACGCCTGCGCACCATCGCCAAACCGGTGGACGTGGTCGACGACGGCATTCGTCAACTGATCGACGATATGTTCGAGACCATGTACGACGCCCCCGGCATCGGCCTGGCCGCGACGCAGGTCAATGTGCACAAGCGCGTGGTGGTCATGGACCTGTCCGAGGACAAGTCCGAGCCGCGGGTCTTCATCAACCCCGAGTTCGAGTTCCTGACCGACGAGATGGAGCAGTACCAGGAAGGTTGCCTGTCGGTGCCCGGTTTCTACGAGAACGTCGACCGCCCGCAGAAGGTCAAGGTCAAGGCGCTGGATCGCGACGGCCAGCCCTACGAGCTGATCGCCGAAGGCCTGCTCGCGGTGTGCATCCAGCACGAATGCGATCACCTCAACGGCAAACTTTTCGTCGACTACCTCTCCAATCTCAAGCGCGACCGGATCAAGAAGAAGCTGGAAAAGCTTCACCGTCAGCAGGCTTGATCACCGACCCCAAAGGCTTGCAGCAGCAAGCCTTTTTTATTGATTGACGAGTCCCCTATGCGCATCGTTTTTGCCGGAACACCGGAGTTCGCCGCTCAGCATCTGCAAGCCCTGCTCGACGCCGGGCGCCAGGTGGTGGCGGTCTACACCCAGCCGGATCGGCCAGCCGGGCGCGGGCAGAAGCTGATGCCCAGCCCGGTCAAGCAGCTCGCCGTGCAGCACGACATTCCGGTCTATCAACCGCAGACCCTGCGTGCCGCCGAGGCGCAGACCGAGCTGGCGGAGCTGAACGCCGACCTGATGGTGGTGGTGGCCTACGGATTGATCCTGCCGCAAGCCGTGCTCGATCTGCCCCGCCTGGGCTGCATCAACAGCCACGCGTCGCTGCTGCCACGCTGGCGGGGAGCGGCGCCGATCCAGCGCGCCATCGAGGCCGGCGACAGCGAATCCGGCGTGACCGTGATGCAGATGGAAGCCGGGCTGGATACCGGGCCGATGTTGCTCAAGGTCAGCACGCCAATCACCGCTGATGACACGGGAGGCAGCCTGCATGACCGCCTTTCCGCGCTGGGTTCGGATGCGCTGGTCCAGGCCGTCGCCGCGCTCGAGGCGGGCACGCTCAGCGGCGAGGTGCAGGACGACAGCCAGGCCACCTATGCGCACAAGCTGAACAAGGACGAGGCGCGCCTCGACTGGCGCCGCCCGGCCGTTGAGCTGGAGCGTCTGGTGCGGGCCTTTCATCCCTGGCCGATCTGCCATAGCCGGCTGGACGACGCCGTCGTGAAGATTCATGCCGCTTGCCTGGATTCAGGGCGGGGCGCGCCCGGCCAGATCCTCGAGGCCAGCAAGGATGGGCTGCAGGTCGCGTGCGGCGAGGGCTCGTTGCGGCTCATCCGTCTGCAACTGCCGAACGGCAAGCCGCTGCATTTCGGCGACCTGTACAACAGCCGGCGCGAGCAGTTCACGCCTGGCAAGGTGTTCGAATAATGTCGATGAACCCGCGCCTGGCCGCGGCGCGTGCGCTCAGCGCCGTGCTGTCCGGCAAGGCCTCGCTGAACGGCAGCCTGCCCGAAGTGTTGGGCAAGGTCGACGCCCGCGATCGCGGCCTGACCCAGGACCTGGCATTCGGTGCGGCCCGCTGGCAGCCGCGCCTGGCTGGCCTCGCCGAGCGCCTGCTGCAGAAGCCGTTCAAGGCCGCCGATCGCGATGTCGAAGCCTTGCTGCTGGTCGGTCTCTATCAGCTTTTCTATACGCGCATCCCACCGCACGCCGCCATCGGCGAAACCGTCGGCTGCGCGGAAAAGTTGCGAAAGCCATGGGCCAAAGGATTGCTCAACGCCGTTCTGCGCAACGCCCAGCGTGACGGTGAGGCGTTGTTCGCCGAGCTGGAGCGCGATCCGGTGATCCGCTTCGCCCACCCGCGCTGGCTGCAAAAGGCCCTGAAGGCGCACTGGCCCGAGCACTGGCAGGCGATCTGCACGGCGAACAACGTTCATCCGCCGATGATGCTGCGGGTCAACCATCGTCAGACCCAGCGCGACGCCTACCTTGGCGAGCTGCAAAGCGCCGGTATCGACGCCTTTGCCTGCGAGCACAGCGAGGATGGCATCCGTCTGGCTGCGGCCTGCGACGTCAACCAGTTGCCCGGCTTTGCCGAAGGCCGGGTCAGCGTGCAGGACGAAGCCGCACAACTGGCCGCCGGCCTGCTCGATCTCGCGCCGGGGCAGCGCGTGCTGGATGCCTGCTGCGCACCCGGCGGTAAGACCTGCCATATCCTCGAGCGCGAGCCGGCGCTGGCGCAAGTCATCGCGCTGGACCTGGAGCCCAAGCGGCTGCAGCGCGTTCAGGAAAACCTCGACCGCCTGCAATTGCAGGCCAAGCTGGTCGCGGCCGATGCGCGCGCGACCGAAGTCTGGTGGGACGGCCAGCCGTTCCAGCGCATTCTGCTCGACGCACCCTGTTCGGCGACGGGGGTGATTCGTCGCCACCCGGACATCAAGCTGGCCCGGCAGGCCGACGACATCGCGCCGCTGGCGACGCTGCAAGGCGAGATGCTCGATGCGCTCTGGCCGACGCTGGCGGTCGGCGGCGTGCTGCTCTATGCCACCTGTTCGGTACTGCCGACCGAGAACCGCGAGGTGATCGAAGCCTTCCTGGCGCGCATGCCTGGTGCCCGTGAACTGGATTTGCCGAGCGGTTTCGGTGTCGAACAATCCCATGGGCGTCAGTTGCTGCCGCAGGAAAACGGCCATGACGGCTTCTATTACGCCAAACTGATAAAAATCGCGGCCCAACCCAACGGCCAGAATTCGTAAATGAGCCAGGCGGAATGCTTCCGCCAATCATGGATGCGGCGGCCCACAGCTGCCTTTCAGGAGTGATCGCTTGAAGATCATCATTCTCGGTGCAGGGCAGGTCGGCGGTACGCTTGCCGAAAACCTCGCCAGCGAAGCCAACGACATCACCGTGGTCGACACCGATGTCGATCGCCTGCGCGACCTGGGCGATCGCCTGGACATCCGTACCGTGGTCGGTCGAGGCTCGTTCCCGACGGTGCTGCGCCAGGCCGGCGCGGACGATGCCGACATGCTGGTGGCGGTGACCAACAGCGACGAAACCAACATGGTCGCCTGTCAGGTCGCCTACACCCTGTTCCATACCCCGACCAAGATCGCCCGGGTACGCGAGTCGGTGTACCTGACGCGCTCCGGCCTGTTCAGCAACGAAGCGATTCCGGTCGACGTGCTGATCAGCCCCGAGCAGGTGGTAACCAACTACATCAAGCGGCTGATCGAGCATCCCGGTTCCCTGCAGGTGATCGACTTCGCCGAGGGCAAGGCGCAGCTGGTGGCCGTGCGTGCCTATTACGGCGGGCCGTTGGTGGGCCAGGAACTGCGCCAGCTGCGCAAGCACATGCCCAACGTCGACACGCGGGTGGCCGCCATTTTCCGCCGCAATCAGGCGATCCTGCCTCAGGGCGACACGGTGATCGAGGCTGACGACGAGGTCTTCTTCATCGCCGCGCGCGGGCATATTCGTGCCGTGATGAGCGAGATGCGCCGGCTCGACGACAGCTATCGTCGCATCGTCATCGCCGGTGGCGGACATATCGGCGAGCGCCTGGCCGAGGCCATCGAAAGCCGCTACCAGGTGAAGATCATCGAATCGAACCCGGCCCGTTGCCGTCACCTCTCCGACACCCTGGACAGCACAATCATCCTGCAGGGCAGCGCCTCGGACCGCGACCTGCTGGTGGAGGAAAACATCAATGATGCCGACGTCTTCCTCGCGCTGACCAACGACGACGAAGCCAACATCATGTCGTCGTTGCTGGCCAAGCGCCTCGGCGCGCGCAAGGTGATGTGCATCATCAACAACCCGGCCTATGTCGATCTGGTCCAGGGCGGCGAGATCGACATCGCCATCAGCCCGCAGCTGGCCACCATCGGCACCTTGCTGACCCACGTGCGCCGCGGCGACATCGTCAGCGCGCATTCGCTGCGCCGCGGTGCGGCCGAGGCCATCGAAGTGATCGCCCACGGTGATCCGCGCTCGAGCAAGGTCGTCGGCCGCGCCATCGGCAAGATCGTCCTGCCGCCAGGCACCACCATCGGCGCGGTGATCCGCGACGAGGAAGTGCTGATCGCCCATGACAACACGGTCATCGCGTCGGGCGACCACGTGATCCTGTTCCTCGTCGACAAGAAGCACATCCGCGACGTGGAGCGCCTGTTCCAGGCCGGCCTGACCTTCTTCTGAGGTTCCACGAGGTGCGTCAGAGCACCTCGGCAGCTACCGCGTCTACCGCGCTTCGGGCGATCTCGACCACCTGATCGGCCTCCGCCTGGGTCAGAACCAGTGGTGGGGCGAAGCCGAGGATGTCGCCGTGCGGCATGGCGCGGGCGATCATGCCGCGCTCCAGGCAAGCGGCCGAGACGCGCGGACCGACCTTGAGCGCCGGGTCGAACGGCGTACGGGCCTCGCGATCCGCCATGAACTCGAGCGCTGCCAGCATGCCGATGCCGCGCACCTCGCCAACCAGCGGGTGATGGTCGAACGTCTGGCGCAGCTGTGCATTGAGATAGGCCCCCACTTCGGCGGCATTGCCGGGAATGTTCTCCCTTTCCAGGATATCCAGATTCGCCAGCGCCGCCGCGGCACAGATCGGGTGCCCGGAGTAGGTCCAGCCGTGCCCCATGGCGCCGTCGCGCGCGGAGGCTTCGTCGATCACGTCCCAGACTTTTTCCCCGACGATCACCGCAGACAGCGGCGCGTATGCGCTGGTGAGTCCTTTGGCGGTGGTGATCAGATCCGGCTTCATGCCGAACAGCTGGCTGCCCATGGGCGTGCCCAGACGGCCGAAGGCACAGACCACCTCATCGGCGATCAACAGGATGTCGTATTTCGTCAGCACCGCCTGGATCGCCTCCCAGTAATCGGTGGGCGGGACGATGATGCCGCCGGTGCCCATCACCGGTTCGCCAATGAAGGCGGCCACGGTGTCCGGGCCTTCACGCTGGATCAGCTGCTCCAGGCCGTCGGCGCAATGGCGCACGAACGCCGCCTCGTCCATCCCGGCCGGGGCCTTGTAGAAATGCGGGCAGGCGGCATGCTTGATGTCCGCGTGCGGCAGATCGAAGTGCTGATGGAAGCTGGCCAGGCCGGTCAGGCTGCCGGTCATGATGCCCGAGCCGTGGTAGCCGCGCTGGCGGGAGATGATCTTTTTCTTCTGCGGGCGGCCGAGCACATTGTTGTAGTAGCGCACCAGCTTGATCTGGGTTTCGTTGGCATCCGAGCCGGAGAGGCCGTAATAGACCTTCTTCATGCCCTCGGGCGCCCAGTCGATGATGCGCCGCGACAGCTCGATGATGGCCTCGGTCGAGTGGCCGACATAGGTGTGGTAGTAGGCCAGTTCCTTGGCCTGCTGGTAGATGGCCTCGGCCACCTCGGTGCGGCCGTAGCCGATGTTCACGCAGTACAGCCCGGCAAAGGCGTCGATCAGCTCGCGGCCTTCGTGATCGCGAATACGGATGCCCGAGGCGCCGGTGACGATGCGCCCCTTGAGCGCCCCGCTGGCATGGTCATGGGCATGGGTGGACGGGTGCATGAAGTGGGCACGGTCCTGGGCGAAGAGGGCATCGTAGTCATGGCTCATGGGCGTCTCCTTTGCGGTAATGGAAAAAGGGGCTCGGATTCCGCCTCCCTCATCCTGACCCGCCCCTAAGGGCGGAAATGGCTCGGCTTGCCTGGCAGGCTGTTTTCGGCCCGCCAGCGTGTTGTTGGCTCTCCGGCTAGTGGCCAGGTTCTGTGGGAGGCAAGACCCGCGGCGAACGGCGCCAACTCGGTGCCCGAAAAGCTTCGCCCCGGGGTAGGGCCTCCCACGAAAAAGCAGTGAACGCCGCCCCCACTTGTGGGAGGCGCGACCTCGCGCCGAATGTCGCCAATCCGGTGCTCCGAGCGCTTCGCCCCGAGGTCGGGCTCCCACGGAAGCGGCCCGAGCATTGCGCCAACTCAGTGCCACAGCTCCGCCCGATCAAGCAGGCCATCAGTACCGCTGGCCTTGGTGATGGACGCAGACGTACTTGGTCTCGACGAAGGGCTCGAAGCCCTCGCTGCCGCCTTCTCGGCCGAGACCGGAGGCTTTCATGCCACCGAAGGGGATCGGGTGGCCGGTGAATTTGGTGCCATTGACCGCGACCATCGCGTGATCGAGACGCCGGATGAGCGGGTGGATCACGTCCAGCCGGTTCGAGCAGATGTAGGCGGCCAGCCCGTATTCGGTGTCGTTGGCCATGCCGACAGCCTCGTCGAGGCTATCGAACGGCAGCACGCCGGCGATCGGGGCGAAATTTTCTTCGCGGTAAATGCGCATATCGGGGGTAACGTCGGCCAGCAGCGTCGGCTGCCAGAACCAGCCGCCAAGGGCGTGGGGCTCGCCGCCGGCCAGCAGCCGAGCGCCCTTTTCCAGCGCGTCGGCAACCCGCGCGGTGGTGGCGTCGAACGCCGCCTGGTGCATCAGCGGGCCGATCTGGCTGCGTTCATCCAGCCCGAGGCCCACACGCAATTCACGTACGGCACGGGCGAAACGCGTCAGGAACGCCTCGTAGATCGGCCGCTGGACGAGGATACGGTTGGCGGCGCAACAGTCCTGCCCGGAGGTCTGGAACTTGGCATCCAGCGCCACCTGCACGGCGTGCTCGAGGTCGGCATCGGCGCAGACGATCAGGGGTGCATTGCCCCCCAGTTCCAGCGCCACCTTCTTCACCCCGGAGGCCGCGGCCTCCAGGATCAAGCGACCGACCCGGGTCGAACCGGTGAAGCTCACCGAGCGCACGCGCGAATCCTGTACCAGGGTTTGCATGACCATCTGCGGCTCGCCGAGCACCACGTTGAACACGCCGGCCGGCAGGCCCGCTTCCTCGGCGAGCTGAGCCAGGGCGAAGGCCGAATAAGGCGTTTCGTGCGCCGGCTTGACCACCACCGTGCAGCCGGCCGCCAGTGCCGCGGCGGCCTTGCGGGTGATCATCGCGCTGGGGAAGTTCCAGGGCGTGAGCAGGGCGCAGACACCGACCGGCTCCTTCAGGGTGCTCAGGTCGGCATTGGCGATATGGCTCGGGATGGTCCGGCCATACAACCGCCGAGCCTCCTCGGCGAACCAGGGGATGAAACTGGCCGCATAACGGATTTCGCCCCGCGCCTCGGCCAGCGGCTTGCCCTGCTCTTCGCAAAGGATCGCCGCCAGATCGTCCTGATGTTGCAGGATCAGCGCGGCCCAGCGCTGCAAAAGGGCCGCACGCTCGTCCAGGCTTTGTAGACGCCAGGACGCAAAGGCTCGCTCGGCGGCGTCCACCGCGGCGACGATCTGCTCACGTTCGAGCATCGGTACATGGCCGATCTCGGCCAGATTGGCCGGGTTTTGCACGGCGACACTGGCGCCGCTACGGCTGTGGATCCACTGACCGTTGACGTAGCACAGTGATTTGAACAACAGCGGGTGTTTGAGCGACATGGCGATGCCTCCGGGCCGAGTGGCATGGGAGACATGCTAGGGGAGGGCGGCTTGGGCTTTTTTCCGTAGCGGCGCGATTGGCGGGCGGAATTTTCTGTTTGGCGGTGGGCAAACGAGAAAAGCCTGGAGGCTGCGGTGGAAAAGGCTTCGCCGTTTTCCACCCTACGCGTAGGAGCCAAGCACTTTTTGCGCTCTGGCCGAGGCTGTCGCTTATGCGGTCGCGGTCTGCTGTACCGGCAGCATGCGCACGATGGCGTTCAGCAGCATGCCGTAGAGCGGCACGAACAGCGCCAGGCTGATGCCCAGCTTGATCACGTAGTCGACGCTGGCGATCTCCACCCAATTGGCTGCCATGAAGGCGTCGTCGCTGTGCCAGAAGGCGATGGAGAAGAACACGAAGGTGTCCAGCAGATTGCCGAATATCGTGGAGGCGGTGGGCGCGACCCACCACTGACGCAGCCGCCGCAGCCGGTCGAACACCTGGATGTCAAGGATCTGGCCGAACACGTAGGCGAGGAAGCTGGCGATGGCGATGCGAAACACGAACAGGTTGAACTCACCCAGCGCCGCGAACCCGCTGAACGCGCCCTGATGGAACAACACCGAAACCACATAGGAGGCGATTAGCGCCGGGACCATGACGCGAGCGATCACGCGGCGTGCCGGGCCCTTGCCGAGCAGGCGCACGGTCAGGTCGGTGGCCAGGAAGATGAACGGGAAGCTGAACGCGCCCCAGGTGGTGTGCCAGCCGAACAGAGTGATCGGCAGCTGCACCAGGTAGTTGCTGGCGATGATGATAAGGATGTGGAAGGCGATCAGGCCGCCCAGTGTGGCCCTATGGACCGACGAGGGAATCTGCAGCATGGCATGTCCTTTTTAAACGTGATGGGGTGAGGGAACCCATTTGCCGGGCCAACAGGGCCAAGGCGGCGCGCATTCTAGTGGCATTCGAGCCGTGGTGATAGTCGCGCCGGTCAGAACGTCCCCGTATGCGGCGCCTGTACGTCTTCGTCGGGTGCCGTGGGGGCGCCGCCCTCGTCGCGTTTGACGCTCTTGGTGACGATGTAGGTGTAGTAGCGCTCGATACCCAGGTCTTCGAGCAACAGCGCGTCGATGAAGCGCTGGTAGTGGTCGATGTCGCGTGCGCGGATCATCGCGATGTAGTCGATACCACCGCCGGTGGCGTAGCAGAAAGCGACTTCCGGCGCGTCGGCCAGGCGCTGTTCGAAGCGCCGCATATCCTGTGCGGTATGCCGTGCCAGGCTGATTTCCACCAGGACCTGCTGGGTCCGGAACAGCGCGCCCCAGTCGATCAGCGCCCGATAGCCGCGCACCAGCCCGGCGGCCTCGAGCTTGCGCACACGCTCCCAGGCCGGCGTCACCGAGAGGTTGATGGCCTCGGCCAGCGCCGACTTGGTGATCCGGCCATCCTCGGACAGGATGCGCAGAATCTTCAAGTCATAGCGATCGAGCTTGTGCATGCAGCCTCCCAAAAACATCGCGTCCGGACGACACTGCAGCTCTCTTGCGCCCTCCGGCCGTGGACTGACGAGCCGCTCGTCGCCCAACAGGCGCGGCGCTCACTGCAGCACCTGCGCAATTACCGCCAGCGTGTCGCCGCTCTGCACCCGTCCCGGAAAGTGCCGCGCGCTGATCAGGCCGCCGCGCCGTGCACGGTATTCAACCGGCGCGGCACCGGTGCGCCGTGCATCATGCACCCGCGCCACCAGTTCGCCGGCCCGCACGGTCTCGCCCAGGTCCCTGCACAGTTCGAGTAGCCCATCGCTCTCACTGCACAGGTAGCAATCACCGTCCGGCATGTCCAGCATCACCGACTCGGCCGGCTCGATTTCGCCATCGAGCAGATCGAAATGGATCAGCAGGTTGCGCACGCCACGCTCGGCGATGGCCAGCGTCCGGGCACTGATGGAGCCGCCGCCGCCGAGCTCGGTGGTGACGAACACCTTGCCCAGCGCCTCGGCCGCGGTGTCGTACATGCCCAGCGCATCCTGCTCCAGCATGCGCATGCAGTAGGGCGCAGCGAAGGCCCGCATGCCGGCCTCGCAACGGGCTTGATGGGCCTTGTCGGGCAGCAGGTGGCAGGCGGCGAAAGGCAGAAAGTCGAGGGTCTTGCCGCCCGAGTGGATATCCAGCACCAGATCGGCCAGCGGCAGCAGGCTGCGCTGGAAGTAATCGGCGATCTTCTCGGTCACGCTGCCGTCGGGTCGGCCGGGGAAGCTGCGGTTGAGGTTGCCGTGATCGATGGGCGAGGTTCGTGTGCCGGCCCATACCGCCGGCGCGTTCATGAACGGAATGATGATCACCCGACCCTGCACCCGCGCCGGGTCGAGATTGCAGGCCAGCTTGCTCAGCGCCAGCGGGCCTTCGTACTCGTCGCCGTGGTTGCCACCGGTGAACAACGCGGTGGGGCCCGCGCCGTTCTTGACTACGCTGATGGGGATCATCACCGCGCCCCAGGCCGAGTCGTCGCGCGAGTAGGGCAGGCGCAGATAGCCATGCTGCACACCGTCACGTTCGAAGTCGACGGTGGGGCTGATGGGGTTGCGCAGCAGCGTTTCACTCATGGCTAGTCCTTGACGTATAGCTTGCGTGGCAAGTCGCAGAAGGTTTCCATCCCGGTCTCGGTGATCAGGATGCTCTCGGTGATTTCCAGCCCCCAGTCGTCCATCCACAGTCCGGGGATGAAGTGGAAGGTCATGCCCGGCTCCAGCACGCTTTCATCGCTCGGACGCAGGCTCATGGTCCGCTCGCCCCAGTCCGGCGGATAGCTGATGCCGATCGGGTAGCCGCAGCGGCTGTCCTTCTGGATGTCGAACTTGTCGAGCACCTTGAGGAAGGCGCGGGCGATATCGCCGGTGGTATTGCCCGGGCGCGCCACTGCGAGGCCCGCGGAGATGCCCTCGACCACCGCCTGCTCGGCCTCGAGAATGTGCGCCGGCGGTTTGCCCAGGTAGATGGTGCGCGACAGCGGACAGTGGTAGCGCTTGTAGCAGCCGGCAATCTCGAAGAAGGTGCCGGCGCCCAGTCGGAACGGGTTGTCGTTCCAGGTCAGGTGCGGCGCACTGGCATCGGCGCCGGTCGGCAGCAACGGCACGATTGCCGGATAGTCACCGCCGTGGCCCTCGACCCCGAGGATGCCGGCGCGGTAGATATCGGCGACCAGCTCGTTCTTGCGCAGCCCCGGCTCGATACGCTCGTAGATCGTCTCGTGCATGCGCTGGACGATGCGCGCGGCGACGCGCATGTACTCGATTTCCTGAGGCGATTTCACCGCCCGCCGCCAATTGACCAGCGCGGTGGCGTCGAAGAATTGCGTGTGCGGCAGGTGCTGCTGCAGCGAGCGGAAGGCGGCCGCGCTGAAGTAGTAGTTGTCCATCTCCACACCGATGGCCAGGCGGTCCCAACCGCGCGCGGCGATCACCTCGCGCGACAGATAGTCCATCGGATGACGCACGCTGGACTGCACGTAGTGATCCGGGTAACCGACGATATCGTCATCGCCCATGAACACGGTGCGGCGTGCGCCATTGGCGTCCTGGTCACGGCCAAACCACAGCGGATCGCCTTCGAGCGCCAGCAATACGCACTGGTGGACGTAGAACGACCAGCCGTCATAACCGGTCAACCAGGCCATGTTCGACGGGTCGGTGACGATCAGCAGCTCGATACCGCGGGCGGCCATGACCTGGCGGACCCGGCTGATACGCAACGCATATTCCTCCCGACTGAACGGGAGATTGACGACGATTTCGGACATCTTTTTGCCCTCGTGGATGGACCGCGCTTGCTCTGCAGGGGCGAGCTGGCTCGCGAGCCCGGCGTGCGGCCCGGGCGCGAACAGGCTCGCGTCTGAAGATCAGGGGTTGAAGATGAAACCCCTGCCCGCTGCGCGCGCCCGGTCGAAGGCGAAGCTGGCGATGGCAGTGTCTTGCGCGCCGGTGCCGGTCAGGTCGCAAAGGGTGACCTGACCGGCCGAGGTGCGGCCGGGGTGATGCCCGGCGATCACCTGGCCGAGTTCGGCGAGGGACGATGAATCGCTATCCACCACGCCCGCGGCGAGTGCGTGGTGCAGTTCGCCGAGTACCCGGGTCTGGCTCAGGCGGTCGGCGACGTAGAGATCGCAGGCGGCCAGAGTGGCGGCGGCGATTTCGTTCTTGTGCTCGGCATCCGAACCCATGGCGGTGATGTGCAGGCCCGGCTGCAGATGATGCGGCTGGATCAAGGGCGTGCGGCTGGGCGTGGTGGTGATGGAAATGTCGACCCCGTCCATGGCGGCATCGACATGGTCCGCGACCCGCGCCTCGACGCCCTCCATCTCGCTGGCAAAAACCGCCGCCTTCTCAGGGTCGCGTGCCCAGATGCGCACCTCGCGGATATCGCGCACCAGGCGCAGGGCAGCCAGTTGCAGACGCGCCTGCTCGCCGGCGCCGAGAATGGCCACGCGGCTGGCATCCGCCCGGCTCAGCCATTTCGCCGCCACCGCGCCGGCGGCGGCCGTGCGCACCGCGGTGAGGAAGCCGTTGTCCAGCAGCAGGGCGTCGAGCAGACCGGTACGCGCCGAGAACAGCATCATCAGCCCGTTCAGGCTCGGCAGGCCGAGCGTCGGGTTGTCGAAGAAGCCGGGGCTGACCTTGATGGCAAAGCGCGGCAGGCCGGGCAGGTAGGCGGTCTTCACGTCGACCTCGCCGTTATGCTCGGGAATGTCCAGGCGCAGTATCGGCGGCATCGCCACCGCCTCGGTCGCGAGCAGGCGAAAAGCATGTTCGACCGCGTCGAGGCTGGCCGGATCGAGGGCCAGGCAAGCGCGGAGATCGGTTTCGCTGAGCAGCACGGTCTCGGCCATGTTGATCTCCATTGAGGCTACTCCGGACGCACCGGTAGCAAGGTTGTCGGGTTTGGGTTGGGTTATTCGTCGGCGCCGTTGAGCACGCGCAAGTGCTGTCCGGTGTCCAGGTTGCGGCCGCTGATCACGATGACCACCGGCCCGCGCGGCTTGATCGAACGTTCGAGCAGCGCGGCGATGCCAACGGCGGCGGCGCCTTCGATCACCAGCCGCTCCTCGTGATAGGCATGGCGGATGCCGGCAGCGATGGCCGGCTCGTCGAGCAGATGGATCTGGTCGGCCAGCTCGCGCACGAGGGCGAAGGTGTAGCGATTGTTCAGGCCGATGCCGCCGCCCAGTGAATCGGCCAGGCTGGGGCATTCCTGCACCTCGACCGGGTGGCCTGCCTCGAGGCTGGCGTACATCGCCGCGCCACGCCGCATGCTGATGCCATGAACGCGGATTTCCGGGCGCTGACGCTTGAGGCCCAGAGCGACACCGGCAAACAGGCCGCCGCCGGACAATGGCACCAGCACCTCGGCGACTTCCGGGCACTGCTCGAGGATTTCCAGGCCGAGCGTGCCCTGGCCGGCGATGACCTGCGGATGGTCGAACGGCGGGATGAAGGCGGCGCCCCGTTCACGGGCGATGCGCTCGGCCTCGACCTGGGCGTCGTCCTGGCTGTGACCGATGATGACCACCTCGGCGCCCAACTCGCGGATCGCCTGCACCTTGTTCGGCGGCACCAATTGCGACAAGCAGACGATGGCGGTGACCCCCTGCTGCGCCGCCGCGTACGCAAGCGCACGGCCATGATTGCCGGTGGAGGCGGAGACCACGCCGAGGCGTTTCTGCGCCTCTGACAACTGCGCGACCGCATAACTCGCGCCACGTAGCTTGAAGCTGCCGGTGGCCTGCTGCGATTCCAGCTTCAACCACACCGGTACGCCAGCCAGCCGGCTGAGCGACGCCGAACGCTCCAGCGGCGTTTGCCGCACGAGGCCGCGAATGCGTTCACGTGCTTCGAAGAGCTGGTCGAGAAGAATCGGCTGCATGGCGAACATTCCGATGGTGGATGTCGCCGAGTGTAGGAGCGCCGATTTCAGCAGCCCAATGTACTAGGACTCTTTTTTTTCGCCCCACGATTGTGCCGCTCCGAAGGGCCGAAACGCCCAGTTCATGGGCTCATAGGCTGGCAATGCGCGCACGTGGTGCACGGGCGATTCGCTGTCAGCGGGCGCCGCGAAATTCGTGGATCTCCGGAAACTGCTCGAAGACTTCGCGGATGCTGCACAGCCCCTCGCGCAAACGCTCGTCGTCGCATTCGGCACCCACGCACAGACGCATCGCCTTGGGCCGCTGGCTTCCCGGCGGCAGGAAAGGGTCGGGCAGGGTCAGCGCGATCTCGCGCCTACGCAGCTCGTGCTGCAGCGCATCCAGCTCCCAGTGCTCGGGCACGTTCAGCCAGGCACTAAGGGAAGCCGGATGGCTGCCGCGCAGGTAATCGCCCAGTTCGGCGGTCACCGCGGCCTGGCGGGTCGCGATCAGCCCACGCTGAACACGCACCAGCTCATCGGCCACACCGCGCTCGATCCAGCGTGTGGCGATTTCGCCCAGCAGGGGCGCGGCCATCCAGCTGTTGACCCGCAAGATGCTTTCGGTGCGCAAAGCCAGCCGCCGCGGCATGGCCATATAGCCGATCCGCAGCCCGGTAAGCACCGACTTGGTCAGGCTGGTGCAGTAGAACGAGCGTTCCGGCAGGTAATGGCTGATCGGCAAGGCGTCGCGATAATCGCCCAACAGTGGGCCGTATACGTCGTCCTCGATCACGTAGACGCCATAGCGACGGGCGATCTCGGCGATCTCGCGACGACGCGTATCCGGCATGATGGTGCTGGTGGGGTTGTTCAGGTTCGGCGTACAGACCAGGGCGGTGACCCGCTCGTTGCCGCACAGATCCTCGAAATGCTCCGGATCGAGACCATGACGGTCGGTCTCGACCCCCTGGAGGGTGAAGCCGAGGACCTGGGCGGTGCCGATTACCCCGTGGTCGGTACAGTTTTCGCAGAGCACCAGGTCGTCCGGTCCAGCCAGAGAGGCGAGGGCGAGAAAGATTCCATGGGAGGTGCCGTTGGTGAGCAGCAGGTCCTGCAACTCTACGGTCAGGCCCAACCCGGCGAGCCATTGCACGCCCACTTCGCGGTGATGCTCGAAGCCGGCGATTGGACGGCAGGCATGGATCCACGGTTGCTCATGCTCGGCGGCCAGCTCCTCGCAGGTCTGCCGCCAGTAACGGTCATGGCTGTCCGTCCGGATGATCCGCGCGGTAGAGAAATCGAGCAGCGAATTCTCACCGCGATCGAGCATGGAGCTGGCTACACGCTCGCTGATCCTCCGACTGACGAAGCTGCCGCGCCCGACCTCGCAGCGCACCCAGCCTTGGCGCTCCAACTCCTTGTAGGCGTTGGTCACCGTCTGCACGCTGATGTCGAGTTGTTCGGCCAGCAGCCGTTGCGGCGGCAGACGCTGGCCATCGTGCAGGTTTCCCTGTTCGATGTCGGTTGCGATGGCGGTAACCAGCAGCTTGTATTTCGACGCGCCACTCCGGGCAGCGAGCAAGGCCTGTTTCCAGTTGCGCATGACGATCCACCTTCAGTCGAACCGACAGGATCAGCCGAAGTGCAGTGTCATGCAATTGTCCTAGTGCAATCCCATTGAGAAAACGGTCTTTGTTATGCTCGGGCGGCGAAACGCGGCGCACATCCCGAATAAAAAGAAGTCCAAAGCCGCGCTGAGGCAGGGAATGCCCTGTCCTGATGCTCATGAAGCTGCCCTCCTAAATACAGCAGGCCCGCCTGCGAACCATAAAAGCACAGGAGAATTCACGATGAATCGCGCACGTCCTTTCCATTTCGGCAAGCTGTTGCTCGCCTCCGCCGCACTGGCCGGCCTCTCGCTCGCCAGCCTGGCCAACGCCGACACCCTTGATGAGATCAAGAAGAGCAACAGTGTCCGCATCGGCTATGCCAACGAAACCCCCTTCGCCTACACCGCCACCGACGGCAGCGTCACGGGCGAATCGCCGGAGATCGTCGAGAAGATTTTCCAGCGGATGGGCGTCGAAACCATCAAGCCCGTCCTCACCGAGTGGGGCTCGCTGATTCCCGGCCTGCGTGCCGGGCGCTTCGACCTGATCGCGGCCGGCATGTACATCACGCCCGAGCGCTGCAAGCAGGTGATCTTCACCGATCCGCAGTACCAGCTGCCCGATACGCTGCTGGTGAAGGCGGGCAACCCGAAGAACCTGCACAGTTACGAAGACATCGCCAAGAGCGGTGCCAAGCTGGCGATCATGTCCGGTACCGTGAACCTGAACTACGCACGCGACGGCGGTATCAGCGATGACCAGATCCTTCAGGTCCCCGATACCACCGCGCAGCTGCAGGCGGTGCGCAGCGGCCGCGCCGATGCCGCGGTAGGCACCCAGCTGACCATGAAGGGCCTGGCAGAGAAGGGTGGCGACTCGCTCGAGGCCATCAGCGAGTTCAAGGACGATCCGTCGCACACCGGCTATGGTGCGCTGGCGTTCCGCCCCGAAGACACCGCGCTGCGCGACGCCGTGAATGCCGAACTGAAGAAGTGGCTCGGCAGCGAAGAGCACCTGAAGACCGTCGAGCCGTTCGGCTTCGACAAGTCCAACATCACCGACAAGACCGCCGTGCAACTCTGCGCCCAGTGATCCACGCGCGGAGCCTCGTGCCTCAGGTGGCACGGGGCTCCGCTCGTGTGGTTTCGTTCCTGCAACAGAGGCATCGAACCTATGGGCGAACTCCTTCCCCTCATGTTCCAAGGGGCCTGGGTGACACTGCAGATCACCTTTTGGGCCTCGCTATTGGCGATCGTGTGCGCCGTACTCGGTGCCCTGGGTCGCCTGTCACCGTTCGCTCCACTGCGCTGGTTCACGATTGTCTATATCGAGGTGTTCCGCGGCACCTCGCTGCTGGTCCAGCTGTTCTGGCTGTATTTCGTGCTGCCGATGCCGCCGTTCCACGTGGAACTGTCCGCCTTAACCGTGGCCATTTGCGGCCTGGGCCTGCATATCGGCGCCTACGGCGCAGAGGTCATGCGCGGCACCATCCGCTCGGTGGCACGTGGGCAATATGAAGCCTGTGTGGCGCTCAACATGCCGCCAATCAAGCGCTTTACCCGGGTCATCCTGCCCCAGGCGCTGCTGGCAGCCATCCCGCCTGGGACCAACCTGCTGATCGAACTGTTGAAGAACACCTCGTTGGTTTCGCTCATCACCATTTCCGATCTGGCGTTCCGTTCACGGCAGTTGGACCAGGCGACCTTCATGACCCTGGAAATCTTCGGCATGGCGCTGGTGATGTACTTCGTCATGGCCCAGGCGATCAACCTAGGCATGCGCCTGGTCGAACGGCGCCTCAGCCGCGGGCGGATCAAAGGGGGCCTGGCATGAGCTTCTTCGATTGGCAGTTCGCCTGGGAAATCCTGCCTCAGTTGCTACAGGCTTCGCTGAAAACGATCGGCATCACCATCAGCGGCTTCGCCATTGCCGTGGTGCTCGGCCTGTTTCTGGCCGTCGCCCGCCGCAGCAAGCGTGTGTGGCTTTCCTGGCCGGCTACCGGCCTGATCGAATTCATCCGCAGCACGCCGCTGCTGATCCAGGCCTATTTCCTGTTCTATGTATTCCCCAATTACGGCATCAACCTCAGCGCATTGCAGGCCGGCATCGTCGCCATCGCCGTGCACTACGCTTGCTACACGGCAGAGGTGTATCGGGCGGGGCTCGATGCGGTCCCGCGGGCGCAATGGGAGGCGGTGACCGCGCTGAACATGAAGCCGACGACCGCCTACCGCGACGTCATCCTGCCCCAGGCCCTGCGGCCGATATTGCCGGCGCTGGGCAACTACCTAGTGGCCATGTTGAAGGACACCCCGGTGCTTTCGGCGATCACCGTGGTCGAAATCATGCAGCAGGCCAAGAACATCGGCTCCGAGAGCTTCCGCTACTTGGAACCGATCACCATGGTCGGCCTGTTTTTCCTGATCCTGAGCCTGGCCCTGGCCTGGTGCGTCCGCCGTCTTGAAAACCGCTTGGAGCTTGCCCGATGAATACTTCACCGCATCTCGACGCCAGTCCGAACACCTTCGCCAACGGCAACCCTGACGTGGCCGAGCCACTGGTGCGCTTCGACCAGGTGACCAAGCGCTACGGCGACCTCACCGTACTGGATCACCTCGATCTGGAAGTCGCCAATGGCGAGAAGGTCGCGATCATTGGCCCCAGCGGCTCAGGCAAGTCGACCCTGCTGCGCGCCTTGATGACCCTGGAAACCATCGACGATGGCGTCATCGAAGTCGACGGCGAGCCGCTGACCCACATGCCCGCGTCCGACGGCCATCTGATTCCGGCCAGCGGTCGTTACCAGCGCCACGTGCGCGGCAAGGTCGGCATGGTCTTCCAGAGCTTCAACCTGTTCCCGCACATGAACGCTCGACAGAACGTGATGGAGGCGCCGGTGCAGGTGCTGGGGCTGTCGAAAACCGAAGCCCGCGAACGCGCGGACGAGCTGTTGGCCATGGTCGGGCTGGAGGACAAACTCGAGCATTACCCGGCGCAACTCTCCGGTGGTCAGCAACAGCGTGTGGCCATCGCCCGTGCCATGGCCATGCGGCCACGGGTGATGCTGTTCGACGAGGTGACCTCGGCACTGGATCCGGAGCTCTGTGGCGAAGTGCTCAACGTGATCCGCCGCCTCGGCGACGAACACAACCTGACCATGTTGATGGTCACCCATCAGATGGGCTTCGCCCGCGAGTTCGCCGACCGGGTATGCTTCTTCAACGAAGGCCGCATCCATGAGCAGGGGACCCCGGACGAGCTGTTCGGCAACCCGCAGGAAACCCGTACTCAAGAGTTTCTCAGCGCGGTCACCCAGGCTAGCTAGCGATTGGCGGAATGGGTCGACCTGCTCACCGTACCGACCCATTGGCGCGATCAAGAGGAAGCCATGCTCGAATCATTGGAAAAGATGCTCGCCAAAGGCATGGACAATCCCATGCTGCGCTTTGGCCTGGGCAAGGGCTATCTGGATGCGGGCGACGCAGCGCAGGCCGCGACGCATCTGCAGCGCTGCGTCGAACAGGATCCAAATTATTCGGCGGCCTGGAAGCTGCTCGGCAAGGCACTGCAGGCTAGCGGCGACCTCGAAGGCGCGCGACGCGCCTGGGAGCAAGGCCTGATCGCCGCGCAGGCGCACGGCGACAAGCAGGCCGAAAAGGAAATGGGCGTATTCCTGCGCAAGCTCGACAAGCCGGTTAAGTCCTGAAGCCCAACCGGGCTAGCCGGTACAGGCCTCGGCCATTGCCAGACCAAGGCAATGGCGTCGCAGGGGCTCCCTCCCGGCGTGACGGGATGACCACAACGGCCTGCCCCCCGCTACAGCCGTCTGCGGGAGACGCCGCTCAGGAACCGGGTTGGCGTGCCCGAATCGCGGCGAGCAGCTTTTCCGCCAGGGCATCGTAGTCACCATCGAAATGATGACCGCCAGACAGTTGCAGCCGCTCACCGACGGCGCCGGGTTGAGTGCAACCGCTGTCGGCCGCCTCCTCGCTGCCATATACGCAAAACACCTTGGCGGCCGGCAGCTGACGCATCTCCGGACCCGTCGCCGCTTCTTCGCCTTGCTTGCCGAGCCAACCGCTCACCTCGATCTCGAAACTGCCGCTGCGGGCGAAGGCGAGCAGCAGCAACGCATCGACTTGCTCGCGATCGCTGCCGGGCAGGCGGTTGTAGATCGCCGGCAACACGTCGGCCCCGAACGAGTAGCCGGCGAGCACGAAACGCTTGATGTGCCAGGCCTCGCGGTAGTGCTGCATCAGCCGCGACAGGTCGTCGGCGCTCTGCTGGGCGCTCTTGTGCTGCCAGTAGTAGCGCAGGGTGTCGATGCCGACCACCGGGTAGCCGACTTTGGCCATGTGCTCGGCCGAGGCGCGGTCCAGGTCCCGCCAACCGCCGTCACCGGAATAGAACAGCGTCAGGGTGTCCGACGGCGTTGCCGCCGGGTGTTCGATCACCGGCATCGGGTTGGCCTGGCCGCTGAGCAGGCGGGCCAGCTCGGACTCGAGCACCGTCGTCAATGCCGTGCCGTAGGCGCTGATGCGCGGTTCGGCATTGGACTGGCCACGCAGGAACAGCGCGTTGGCATCGCCCGGGTTGTCATTCCAGGCGCCGATCCAGCGGCCGTGTGGCGCCGTCTGCGGCAGCGGCTCGGCACAATCGGGATGCTCCAGATCGAAGCCCACCGACAGCGCCTGGGCCGAGTCGTCTTTCTGTTCAGCCAGCCAGCGCCAGGCCGAGACGGAGGCGGGGCCGAGCCCGGCCACCAGCGTTGGAGCGCCGCCCAGCAATCCTTCGGCTTCCGTGCGCTGACGTTGCTGCGCCACGCAACTGCCGGACAGCGGCACCTGCACCAGCTCGACCGAGCCTGAAGCGGCCAGGCGCTCGAGCGTGGCCGGGTCGAGCCGCTGCTGTTCGGTGACCAGTATCAGCACGTGCTGCGGGGCGGCATGCGCGCCGATCCGGAGTGCTGGGGTACCGTCATTCAGTACCAAATGCTGCAGCCCCGAGTCGTCACGTTCGTGCCAGACGACGGCGATACCGACCACCAAGGCGGCGGCCAACAGTCCGCCTTTGAACCAGCTGTCTCGTTTCATTTCAGCGTCTCACCAATCCGCCCATGCCGCCGGCGATCAGCGTCGCCGTGTCGGCCAGCGCCACCCAGGGATCGAGACCGGCGGGCACCGCCAGGTAGCGGGGCTCCCACTGCGGCTGGAACTTGTCCTTGAACCGGCGCAGTCCCTGGAAGTTGTAGAAACTCTCGCCACGGGTGAACACCCAGGCACCCAGGCGCAACGGCAGCGGCGTGCCGCGACGCGGCTGCAGGCCGGCCAGGGGTACCATACCCAGGCTGAAGCGGGCGTAGCCGGCCTCCTTGAAATGCAGGATCAGCCCGAGCATGAGGAACTCCATGGTGGATTTGGGCGCGTCGGCCAGCACGCGCATCAGGTCCAGGCTGGCCACGGCGCGGCTGCCGCATTCGAGCAAATTGGCGAAGGCCACCGCGCGCCCGTCGACGCGCACCACCACGATGCGGAAATGGGCGAGATAGTCGGCGCTGAAACGGCCCAGGGAAAAGCCTTTCTCCCGCACCTTCTTGCCCTGCAGCCAGGCATCGGAGATGCCGCGCAGTTCGTCGATCGGCGCCTCACCGGGGGCGTAGAACTGGACCGTCAAGCCGTCACGCTGGCCGCGATTCCAGGTGTAGCGCAGGGCCGTCATCTCCTTGCCGTTGCTGGCTAGGTCGAAGCCGGCCAGGTCGACCAACGCTTCCTCGCCCAGCTTGAGCGCCGTCAGCCCGATGTCCAGGTAGTTCGACAGATTCTGCGCGCGCACCTGATAGAACACTGGGCGAGCGTGATGGCGGTCGCATAGGTCGCGAAACTGCCAGATCAGCTCGGCACGCTCGTGGGGCTGGCCAATCGGATCATGCAGCGCGACCAGGCTGCGCCCGCGCCGGGCATACATGACGAAGGCGTCACCGTTGGGGTGGAATAGCAGGGCCTTGTCGCCACTGAGCGCAAGTCCGCCTTCGGGCTGCTCGCCGTTGCCGACGATCCGTGCCGCCCGTGCCAGCGCCTCGCCGTCAGGCAGGCGGATGGCCGGCGGTGGCGGACGCAACAGCCAGGTGACACCGACCACGACCAGCACCAGCACGCTGCCGAGCACGGCGCGCAAGCTGCGCGGTGCATTGGCGTCCAGCTCGAATTGCCACCAGAGTTCATGGCTGTAGGGTACGTCCTGATAGGCGAACAGCAGCAGCCAGACCGACGCAGCCAGGATGCCGAGGGTTCCGGCCAGCGCCGCGCCCGAAACCGGCGCTTCCATGAGCCGACTGTGGCGATAGAACTCGCGGCGGAAGGTCGCCAGCAATGCCGCAATCGCCAGCAGGACGAGCGCTTCCGGCCAATCGATGCCCTTGAGCAGCGAGGCCAGCGCGCCGAGGCAGAGCAGCGCCAGCGTCAGCGCCCAGGCCGCGGACAGGCGCCGATAGAGCCCCTGGGCCAATAGCAGGCAGAGCGTGCCGATCAGGCTGGCGCTCAGATGCGATGCGGTGATCACCGCCAGCGGTAGGAAGCCCAAGGTTGCCAGGCGCTCATCGACCGCTGGGGTCGCGCCGGAAAACAGCAGCAGACTGCCGGCCACGAACACCAGCAGCGCCAGCAGCGGAACGGCCAGACCGCCGGCGACCCGTGCCACCTGACGCGCCAGCCAGAGGCGGCGTGCTTCGGCGATCAGCAACAGCACACCGGCGACGCACAGCGGCAGGAGCACGTAGAGCAAACGGTAAAGCAGCATGGCGGCGATCAGCGCGGCCGGATCGAGGCGCCCCGCGAACGCTGCCAGCAGCACCGCCTCGAACACACCAACGCCACCCGGCACATGACTGAGCACGCCGGCAGCCAGCGCCAGCATGTAGATCAGCGCGAAGCTGACGAAGGGCGGCGCATCCGGCAACAGTAGGTAGAGCACGGAGGCAGCCACACCGACGTCCAGCACGCTAATGACCAGTTGCGTGAATGTGAGGCGGCCGCCAGGCACGCGCACGCTGAGCCGCCCCAGTTCGACGCGCCAGCAGCCCGGTGCCGGGCGCGCCTCGGAGCGGAAGCGAACGGCCACGCCAATTGCCGCACCGGCCAACAGGAGAATTCCAATGGCAACGATGCGCAGGACAGGCTCCGATATATGTAGCGCCCGCGCCGCATCGGCCGGCTGATACAGCGCAGCGAAGGCGACCATTACTGGAAGACACAGGCCCAGCGAAAGGCTGGCGAACAAGGTCATCCTCGCGACGTCGGCCGCACCCAGCCCCAACCGGCCATACAGGCGATAGCGCACAGAGCCGCCGGAGAGCACGGAGAAGCCGACCGCGTTGCCAATCGAGAACGCGCAGAAGCCGCCCAGCGCCAGGGTACGCCATGGCAGACGCACCTGCGCGTAACGGGCTGCGGACGCCTCGTAGGCCATCATCACAACCACTCCGGCCAGGCTCGCCAATGCCGACAGCAACAGCGAGCGTGGAGGCACCGCGGCCAATGCGTCGCGCACCTGCCCCTTATCGATCGAGCCAAGCAGATGCCAGCAGGCGAGCAGTGCCAGGGCGAAGAGCACTAGCGACACGCACAGGCCGATGGCGTGCCGGTAGGGCCGCAGCCGTTCGAGAAATAAAAAGGAGGGAACTACAGGATCTTCGGCAGGGGTGGAGCCGACTTCAACAACCGCGCGACTCATGGAAAAGCGCCTCGCAAGGACCTGGCCACGGGTAGGGGCGGATCCGGGAGGCTAAATGTATCAGGATGTTTTCGAAGGACAAGGGCTTTCCCGCATCCGTCTGCCACGCGGTATTCGGCGCTCTATGCGGCCATGTCGCCCGGCCTGGACCAGGCCGTTGCAAGCGCTCAGTCGCGTCCGACGAAGCGCAGCCCGACACCCTCCGCGTCGACCCGCATGACTTCCATTTCCAGCTCCGGCGCCGGAATCGGCAGGTCCTGCACCTGGCCACTGACGATCATCCCGGTGCGCAGCTCGGTCAGCTGGGGATGTTTGACGTAGACGCCGCCATCGGACAGATCACGGGTATGGGCGAAGATTTCGCCGAAGGATTCGTGACTGATGCGGATGCGGCACTTCATGGGGGCACGTGGATGCTGTCGCTGGTTGGCCATTTGACGTCCTGCTTGTCGTTTATCAGTACCAGCGGCGTTCGCCTGCCGGGCGTTTCTTGAAGCGTTTCATGGTCCACATGTACTGGCTCGGCCAAGTGCGCACGTAGCGCTCGATGACGCCGCTCATGGCGGCGACCGCGACCTCTACGTCCTCGTCGTACATGGCCGGCGGCGCCGCTTCGAGGATCACCTTGTAGCCTGAACCATCGTCCAGGCGCAACGCATGGAGGAATACCCCCACCGCCTTGCCGCCGGTGAGCATGCCGGGCACGAACTTGCTGGTCAGCGCCTGGGTTCCGAGAAAGGGCACGAAGACACCGGCGCCCTCGCTGGGCTCCGGGTCGGCGGGAATACCCACGGCGCCACCTTTGCGCACTTCCTTGATGACACTGATGATGCCTTCACGCGTCGAAGGCGCCACCTTGTTGCCCAGCTGGACCCGCTGCCGCTGAAGCAGATCGTCCACGGCCTTGAGCTTGGGCGGGCGATAGAAAATGATCGGTTTGCACTGCGCGCAATAGAAGTGATTGAGCACTTCCCAATTGCCCAGGTGACTGGTGATACCGACCACGCCCTTACCGGACGCCAATGCCTGTTCGAGCACTTCCAGGCCCTCGACCTGCTTGACCAGACGCAGGGTCTTGTCTGCCGGCCAGATCCAGGCACAGGCGCTTTCGGTGAAGGTCTTGCCGATCTGCTGCAGGCTTTTGCGCAACAGCCGTTCCCGCTCGGTGTTGGCGAGCTCGGGAAAGCACTTGTCCAGATTGATGCGGGCGACCTCGCGCGAACGATTGGGCAGCTTCCACATCAACCAGCCGATGGCACTGCCCAGCCCCTGTACCGCGCGCCAGGGCAGGAGGGCGAACAGGCGCAGGAAGCCGACCACCAGCGCACCTTTGAACTTGTCCAAGGATCTCTCCCGAAAATCAAAGCCGCTAGTGTAACTGCTCCGGGCGCTGCGCTACTCGTTCGGCAGCCTGACCACTAGGCACTCGCATCGGCCAGCATCGCATAGCGATCACAATCGATGGTGTGGTCCATGACCATGCCGCAGGCCTGCATGTAGGCGTAGCAGATGGTCGGGCCGACGAAGCTGAAGCCGGCCTTCTTCAACGCGCGGCTCATCGCCTCGGCTTCGGCGGTCACCGCCGGGACCTGTTTGATCGATTCGAAATGATTGATCTTCGGCTGACCATCGACGAATGACCACAACCAGCCGGCCGGATCGTCCAGCTCGAGCCACAGCTGCGCGTTGCGCCGTGCCGCCTCGAGTTTGCGTCGGTTGCGGATGATGCCCGGGTCGAGCATGCGCTCGTCGATTTCGGCATCGGTCATCTGCGCCAGACGCTGGGGATCGAAGCCGAACAGCACCTGGCGATAACGCTCGCGCTTGCGCAACACGGTGATCCACGACAGCCCGGCCTGGAAAGCCTCGAGGATGAGGAATTCGAACAGCACCTGCGGATCGCGGGTTGGTACGCCCCACTCGTTGTCGTGATAGTCGATGTACAGCGGATCGTCACTGCACCAGGCGCAACGCGGCATGTCCTTTGTCCTTTCGAAAAGGGCGACGAGCAGATGGCCTGGCCACCGATGCGCGCCGGAAGGCACGCGCTACCACGGGCCGGAGCCGTTATCGGGTATACTCCGGGGCTTTCTGTCGAAGCCAGCACAGGTGAAATTTTGACCCAGCCTACGCCTGCCGTGCGCACCTTCCAAGACCTGATCCTCGCCCTGCAAAGCTACTGGGCAGAGCAGGGTTGCGTCGTTCTGCAACCCTATGACATGGAAGTGGGCGCCGGTACATTCCACACCGCCACGTTTTTGCGTTCCATCGGTCCGGAAACCTGGAACGCCGCCTATGTGCAGCCTTCGCGCCGTCCCACCGATGGCCGCTATGGCGAGAACCCCAACCGCCTGCAGCACTATTACCAGTTCCAGGTGGTACTCAAGCCCAACCCGGAAAACTTCCAGGAGCTTTACCTCGAGTCGCTGCGCCGTATTGGCGTGGACACCTCGGTCCATGACGTCCGTTTCGTCGAGGACAACTGGGAATCACCGACGCTGGGTGCCTGGGGTCTTGGCTGGGAAGTCTGGTTGAACGGCATGGAGGTGACCCAGTTCACCTACTTCCAGCAGGTCGGCGGAATCGAGTGCTACCCGGTCACCGGTGAGATCACCTATGGCCTGGAGCGTCTGGCGATGTATCTGCAAGGCGTCGACTCGGTCTACGACCTGATCTGGACAGACGGCCCGTTCGGCACCGTCACCTATGGCGATGTCTTCCATCAGAACGAAGTCGAGCAATCGACCTACAACTTCGAACACGCCAACGTCGACAAGCTGTTCGAACTCTTCGATTTCTACGAGTCGGAAGCCAACCGGCTGATCGAGCTGGAACTGCCGCTGCCCACCTACGAAATGGTGTTGAAGGCCTCGCATACCTTCAACTTGCTCGATGCCCGCCGGGCCATCTCGGTGACCGCACGTCAGCAATACATTCTGCGCGTACGCGCACTGGCTCGTGCGGTGGCGCAGAGCTACCTGCAGGCGCGCGCCAGGCTCGGCTTCCCCATGGCGACCCCTGATCTGCGTGACGAAGTATTGGCCAAGCTGGAGGCTGCAGAATGAGTGCACTGGATTTCCTGGTCGAACTCGGCACCGAAGAGCTGCCACCCAAGGCCTTGGGCAAGTTGTCCGAGGCATTCCGTTCGGGCATCGAAAAAGGCTTGAAGGATGCTGGCCTCGCCTATGGGCGGGTGCAGGCGTTTGCCGCCCCGCGGCGCCTCGCGGTGCTGATTGAGCAGCTCGATAGCGAACAGCCGGATCGCAGCATCAACCTCGACGGCCCGCCGCTGCAGGCAGCCTTCGACGCCGAAGGCGAGCCGACCCAGGCCGCCCTGGGCTTCGCCCGCAAGTGTGGTGTGGACCTCGCTGAAATCGACCGTAGCGGCCCAAAACTCCGGTACAGCCGCTCGATTCCGGGCCAGCCGACCGCCGAGCTGCTGCCTGGCATCGTCGAAACCTCGTTGAACGACCTGCCGATCCCCAAGCGCATGCGCTGGGCCGCACGCAAGGAAGAGTTCGTCCGGCCGACCCAGTGGCTGGTGATGCTGCTGGGCGACCAGGTGATCGATTGCACGATTCTTACCCAGCGCGCGGGTCGTGAGTCCCGCGGCCATCGTTTCCACAGTCCGGGCCCGGTACGCATTTCCAAGCCGACTAGCTATCTGGAGGACCTGCGTGGCGCTCGTGTGATCGCCGATTTCGCCGAGCGCCGCGAGCTGATCGCCAAGCGTATCGAGCAACTGGCCGGCGAGCAGAACGGCACGGCCATCGTGCCGCCGGCATTGCTGGACGAAGTCACCGCGCTGGTCGAATGGCCTGTACCGCTGGTGTGTTCCTTCGAAGAACGGTTCCTGGAGGTCCCGCAGGAGGCGCTGATCACCACCATGCAGGACAACCAGAAGTACTTCTGCCTGCTGGACGCCAACGGCAAGCTGCTGCCGCGTTTCATTACCGTGGCCAACATCGAATCCAAGGATCCGGCGCAGATCATCGCCGGCAACGAGAAGGTCGTCCGTCCACGTCTGACCGATGCCGAGTTCTTCTTCAAGCAGGACAAGAAGCAGCCGTTGGACAGCTTCAATGAGCGTTTGAAGAACGTGATCTTCCAGGCGCAGCTCGGCAGCGTCTATGACAAGGCGCTGCGGGTCTCCCGGCTCGCCGCTTTCATTGCCGAGCGCACCGAGGGCAACGCCCAGTGGGCCGCGCGCGCCGGTTTGCTCAGCAAGTGCGACCTGGCCACCGAAATGGTCGGCGAGTTTCCGGAAATGCAGGGCATCGCCGGCTACTACTACGCTGCCAACGGTGGCGAGCCCAACGACGTCGCCTTGGCCTTGAACGAGCAATACATGCCACGCGGTGCTGGCGCCGAACTGCCAACCACCCACACCGGCGCAGTGCTGGCGGTGGCAGACAAGCTGGACACACTGGTCGGCATCTTCGGCATCGGCATGCTGCCCACCGGCAGCAAGGACCCCTACGCGCTGCGCCGCGCTGCGCTGGGCATCCTGCGCATCCTCATCGAAAAGCAACTGGACCTCGATCTGGTGGCCGCTGTGCGGTTTTCCGTCAGCCAGTTTGGCAAGCAGGTGAAGGCCGAGGGGCTGGCCGATCAGGTGCTGGAATTCATCTTCGATCGCCTGCGGGCGCGTTATGAAGACGAAGGCATCGAGGTGGCGTCCTATCTGTCGGTGCGTGCCGTACAGCCGGGCTCGGCGCTGGATTTCGATCAGCGGGTGCAGGCGGTGCAGGCGTTCCGCAATCTACCGGAAGCCGAAGCCCTGGCAGCGGCCAACAAGCGTGTCTGGAACCTGCTCAGCAAGTTCGAGGCGAAATTGCCGGAGACGGTAGAGCCGCGCTACTTCGACAACGCCACCGAATTTTCACTGTATTCCGCTCTGCAACAGGCTGAACAGGCGGTTCAGCCACTTGCCTCGAACCGCCAGTATCGCGAGGCGCTGGAACGCCTGGCGCACCTGCGGGGGCCGGTGGATGCCTTCTTCGAGGCGGTACTGGTGAATGCCGAAGACCCTTCGGTGCGCGCCAACCGCTATGCCTTGCTTGCCCGGTTGAGAGGATTGTTCCTTGGCGTTGCCGATATTTCCGCACTTGGCTAGGCCAGTGAAACTGATAGTGCTCGACCGCGACGGAGTGATCAACGAGGACTCCGACGCGTACGTCAAGAGCCTGGCCGAATGGATCCCGATTCCGGGATCCATCGAAGCCATCGCTCGGCTGTGCAAGGCGGGCTGGACGGTGGCGGTCGCCACCAACCAGTCCGGCTTGGCACGCGGCCTGTTCGACGCAACCACGCTCGACGACATGCATTTCAAGCTACAGCAGCTGGTGATGGAGCAGGGCGGTCGTATCGACCTCATCGTGCACTGTCCGCACGGACCGGACGCCGGCTGCGATTGCCGCAAGCCGTTGCCCGGGTTGTTCCTCAAGATCGCCGAGCACTTTCACCTGGAAAATCTCGAAGGCGTGCCGGTTGTCGGCGATAGCCATCGTGATCTGCATGCAGGGATGCGTCTGGGCGGCGTGCCTTATCTGGTGCGAACCGGGAAGGGCATGAAGACTCTGGAAGGTGCGCTGCCACCGGGCACGCGGTTTTTCGATGACCTGGCGGCAGTAGCCGAACATCTGCTGGGGACAAAGCAATGAGCGTATTGCTGCCGGTGCGCATTGCTTTGTTCTATCTGTTGCTGGCCTTCACGGCTTTTGCCTGGTGTCTGGTCAGCCTGGTCTGCGCGCCCTTCATGTCGTTTCGCACGCGCTATCGCTTCGTCGTCCAGACGTGGTGCCGTAGCGCGGTATGGTTGGCCAAGACCATCGTCGGCCTGCGTTATGAAGTCAGCGGCCAGGAAAATATTCCGGACCGGCCCTGCGTGATTCTCGCCAAGCATCAAAGCACGTGGGAGACCTTCTTCCTTTCCGCCTACTTCGAGCCCTTGAGCCAGGTACTCAAGCGCGAGTTGCTACGCGTCCCGTTCTTCGGCTGGGCGATCATGCTGCTCAAGCCGATCGCCATCGATCGCGACAACCCCAAGGCCGCCTTGCGCCAGGTCGCCAAGCAGGGCCAGGAGCGCCTGGAGCAGGGCGCCTGGGTGCTGATCTTCCCTGAAGGTACCCGCGTGCCGGTCGGCCAACCGGGAAAGTTTTCCCGCAGCGGGGCGGCGCTGGCCGTGAATGCCGACCTGCCGGTGCTGCCAATCGCACATAACGCGGGAATGTTCTGGCCCAAGTCCGGCTGGGGCAAACGGCCTGGAACCATTCGGGTCGTCATAGGGCCGGCAATGCGCGCCGAAAGCGAAGGGCCGCGGGCGGTTGCCGAACTCAACCAGCGGGCCGAAGACTGGGTCAACTTGCAGGTCAGCGAGCTCGAACGCAGCGCCTGAACAACAATAGCGGAACAAAAAAAGGGGGAGCCGACCTGCGTCGACTCCCCCTTTTTTTGTTTACCCGCGGCTCAGTCGGCGACCGAACTGCGGATCAGGTGATCGAAGGCGCTCAGCGAAGCCTTGGCGCCCTCGCCGATCGCAATGACGATCTGCTTGTACGGCACGGTGGTCACGTCGCCGGCGGCGAAGATGCCCGGCAGCGAAGTCTCGCCGCGTGCATCGACGATGATCTCGCCGCGTGAGGTCAGCTCCACCGTGCCCTTCAGCCAGTCGGAATTCGGCAGCAGGCCGATCTGCACGAAGATGCCTTCAAGCTCCAGCTGGTGGAACTCGCTGGAGTTGCGGTCCTTGTAGGTCAGCCCGGTAACCTTCTGCCCGTCGCCGTGGACTTCGCTGGTCAGCGCGCTGGTGATCACGGTGACATTGGGCAGGCTGTTGAGCTTCTTCTGCAACACGGCGTCGGCGCGCAGCTGGCTGTCGAATTCCAGCAGCGTGACCTGTGCGACGATACCGGCCAGGTCGATGGCCGCTTCGACGCCCGAGTTGCCACCACCGATCACCGCGACGCGCTTGCCCTTGAACAGCGGGCCGTCACAGTGCGGGCAGTAGGCGACGCCACGGCCGCGGTATTCCTGCTCGCCGGGCACGTTCATTTCGCGCCAGCGCGCGCCGGTGGCCAGGATCAGCGTCTTGGCCTTCAGCGAGGCGCCGTTCTCCAGCTTGATTTCGTGCAGTCCGCCGGCCTTCTCGGCGGGAATCAGCTGGGCGGCGCGCTGCAGGTTCATGATGTCGACGTCGTATTCGCGCACGTGGTTTTCCAGCGCACGAGCCAGTTTCGGGCCTTCGGTCTCGTTGACCGAGATGAAGTTCTCGATGGCCATGGTGTCCAGCACCTGGCCACCGAAGCGCTCGGCCGCGACACCGGTACGGATGCCCTTGCGCGCGGCATAGATGGCCGCCGCGGCACCGGCTGGACCACCGCCAACGACGAGCACGTCGAAGGCGTCCTTGGCGCTGAGCTTCTCGGCATCGCGCGCCGAGGCGCCGGTGTCGAGCTTGGCGAGGATTTCTTCCTCGCCCATGCGACCCTGGCCGAACAGCTCACCGTTGAGATAGATACTCGGCACCGACATGACCTGGCGCACCGTGACTTCTTCCTGGAACAGCGCACCGTCGATGGCGACGTGATGGATGTTCGGGTTGAGCACGGCCATCAGGTTCAGCGCCTGGACCACGTCCGGGCAGTTCTGGCAGGACAGCGAGAAGTAGGTTTCGAAGCGGTACTCACCGTCGAGGTTCCTGATCTGCTCGATGATCTCCGGCGCGGTCTTCGACGGATGGCCACCGACCTGCAGCAGGGCCAGGACCAGCGAGGTGAATTCGTGCCCCATCGGAATGCCGGCGAAGCGCAGGCTGATATTGCCGCCGATGCGGTTGAGCGCGAACGACGGACGACGAACATCGTCGCCATCGGTGCGCAGCGTGATCTTGTCGCTCAGGCTGGTGATCTCTTCCAGCAGATCGAGCATTTCCTGGGATTTCTCGCCGTCACCGAGGGACGCGACGATCTCGAACGGCTGGGTGACCTTTTCCAGGTAGGTTTTCAGTTGCGTTTTCAGGTTAGTGTCGAGCATGCGGAATTCCTTTGCAGCTAAGGTTCATAAGTTGATGAACACAGCTTAGGGGACAGATCCGGATTCTCTAAATTGATTAAACCAAGAATGCCGATTGACTCGCCCTATGGTGTTCCACGTGGAACAAAAAAGCCCGGCTTGCGCCGGGCTTGTAGATGTTGCAACCACGAGACGCTTAGAAATCCAGGTTGGATACGGCCAGAGCGTTGGATTCGATGAAATCGCGGCGGGGCTCAACTGCGTCGCCCATCAGCGTATTGAATATCTGATCGGCTGCGATCGCGTCTTCAATGGTGACCTTAAGCATCCGACGAACTGCCGGATCCATGGTCGTCTCCCACAGCTGGTCCGGGTTCATCTCACCCAATCCCTTGTAGCGCTGGACGCTATGGCGGCGCGTGCCCTCGGTCATCAACCAACC
This sequence comes from Stutzerimonas stutzeri, assembly GCF_018138085.1. Classification (NCBI taxonomy): domain Bacteria; kingdom Pseudomonadati; phylum Pseudomonadota; class Gammaproteobacteria; order Pseudomonadales; family Pseudomonadaceae; genus Stutzerimonas; species Stutzerimonas stutzeri. Next base: position 5,884 of record NZ_CP073105.1, on the reverse strand, counting down.
GAGTGCTTCCTTGAACGTGGAGACCGGCTTCTTGCGCTCGCCACGCTGAACATAGGCGCCTTCTTCAAGCAGGCTGTTCAGCTTCTCCCCCAGCACCGTGACCGTCTTGTAGTCGTTGCTGCCGAAGAAATCCCGGTTGAAGGTGATGTAACTCGCCAGGCCATGGGAAACGATCTCCACTTCTGGCAGCCACAGATTGCGCTCCTTGTCCTCGCGCAGGCTCGCCTTGTACGTGAGACCGGAGCGCTCGACACCCTTGAGCAGGGCAGCGTATGCCTCCATCCAGGCCTGCATGGCCGCCTGATCGCCGAGTTGCTCAATCGAGACCCGAGGCAGGTAGATGAAGTGCTCGGTAAGCTCCTGCGGATAGAGACGCGAAAGTCGGTCCAGCGTCTTCATCACGGTACGGTAATCGTTAACCAACCGCTCCAGCGCTTCGCCCGACAGTCCAGGAGCGTGCTCGTTGACGTGCAGACTGGCATCCTCAAGCGCCGACTGGGTGAGGTATTCATCCATCGCCTCGTCGTCCTTGATGTACTGTTCCTGCTTGCCGCGCTTGACCTTGTACAGCGGAGGCTGAGCGATATAGACATAACCGCGCTCGATCAACTCAGGCAGCTGACGGAAGAAGAAGGTTAGCAGCAGCGTGCGGATGTGCGAACCGTCAACGTCGGCATCGGTCATGATGATGATGTTGTGATAACGCAGCTTGTCGATGTTGTACTCTTCGCGACCGATGCCGCAGCCGAGCGCCGTGATCAGCGTGCCCACTTCTTGTGAGGAGATCATCTTGTCGAATCTTGCCTTCTCGACGTTGAGGATCTTTCCCTTGAGAGGAAGGATCGCCTGCGTCCTGCGGTTGCGGCCCTGCTTGGCAGAACCGCCCGCGGAGTCACCCTCCACTATGTAGAGTTCGGAAAGGGCAGGGTCCTTTTCCTGGCAGTCGGCGAGCTTGCCGGGCAGCCCGGCTATATCCAGGGCGCCCTTGCGACGGGTCATTTCACGCGCCTTACGCGCAGCCTCACGCGCGCGTGCCGCATCGATCATCTTGCCGACGACGGCCTTCGCCTCGTTGGGGTGCTCGAGCAGGAAGTCGGCGAAATGCTTGCCCATTTCCTGTTCCACCGCAGTTTTGACTTCCGACGAGACGAGCTTGTCCTTGGTCTGTGAGCTGAACTTGGGATCCGGGACCTTCACCGAAATAATCGCCGTCAGACCTTCGCGTGCATCATCACCGGTGGTCGACACCTTGTGCTTCTTGGCTAGGCCTTCCTGCTCGATGTAATTGTTCAGGTTGCGTGTCAGCGCAGAACGGAAACCCGCCAGATGGGTACCGCCATCTCGCTGAGGAATGTTATTGGTGAAGCAGAGCAGGTTTTCGTTGAAGCTGTCGTTCCACTGCAACGCCACTTCCACACCGACGCCATCGTCGCGCTGAACGTTGAAGTGAAATACCTCGTTGACCGGCGTTTTGTTGGTGTTGAGGTAGGCCACGAATGCGCTGAGACCGCCCTCATACTTGAACAGTTCTTCCTTGGCATTGCGCTCGTCGCGCAGCACGATGCCCACGCCAGAGTTCAGGAATGACAGTTCACGCAGGCGCTTGGCCAGGATGTCCCAGCTGAAATGGATGTTCTGAAAGGTCTCGGCCGAGGGCTTGAAGTGAATCTCGGTTCCGGAGTCGCCGGTTTCGCCAACCGCAGCCAACGGCGCTTGAGGTACGCCATGGCGGTAGGTCTGCTCCCAGACCTTACCCTCACGACGAATCGTCAGCACCAGCTCTTCGGACAACGCGTTGACTACCGAAACACCCACGCCGTGCAGGCCACCGGAAACCTTGTATGAGTTGTCATCGAACTTACCGCCCGCATGCAGCACGGTCATGATGACCTCGGCAGCAGACACACCTTCTTCATGGATGTCGACCGGAATCCCGCGGCCGTTATCGCGAACGCTGATGGACTCGTCCACATGGATAGTGATGCTGATTTCGCTGCAGTGGCCGGCCAGCGCTTCGTCGATCGAGTTATCGACCACTTCGAATACCATGTGGTGCAAGCCGGTCCCGTCGTCCGTGTCGCCGATATACATGCCGGGACGCTTACGTACGGCATCAAGACCTTTCAGAACCTTGATACTGGACGAATCGTACGTGTGGTTTTCGCTCATGCCTTCACTCCCGAGGGGCCGTGGACTTGGGCTATCGCACCATGTTCCACGTGAAACATTGAGACCGGCGTATCTTCACGCCAGCCTTCTCGCAATACGTTCGAATCGACGCAGGTAATGAAAACCTGGCAATTCAGCTGTTCCAGCAACCGGCACAACGCAAGCCGGTGTTGGTCGTCCAATTCGGACGGGAGGTCATCGACCAGATAAATACACTGACCGCGCTTCGTTTCGCTCACCAGATGTCCCTGGGCGATCCGCAGGGCACAGACCACCAGCTTCTGCTGACCGCGTGATAACGTCTCTGCTGCGTTATGGTTAGCGATCCGCAACCGCAGGTCGGCGCGCTGGGGCCCTGCCTGGGTATGTCCCATCAGCCTGTCCCGCTCGATCGATGCAGCCAAAACCTCAGCCAGAGGACGCTCTTTGTCCCAGCCGCGGTAGTAACTCAACTGAAAGCCTTCAAGCGACAACAGCGAAGCCAAGGTACGTTCGAATACAGGCTTCAAGGCCTGTATGTATGCCCGCCGGTAGCCATCTATTTCATCGCTCGCGGCACTGAGCTCACGGCTCCACGCCGCTTGCGAAGCGGCGTCCAGTGTACCATGCCGCAGCCACGAGTTCCGTTGCCGGAGCGCCTGCTGAAGCCGTTGCCAGGCCTGCAAGAATCGAGGTTCCACGTGAAACACACCCCAATCGAGGAACTGGCGCCGAAGCTTGGGCGCGCCTTCGAGCAAACGGAAACTGTCAGGATTGATGAGCTGCAAGGGCAACGCATCGGCCAGCTCAGCGGCGCTTCTTACGCTCTGGCCGTTGATGCGGATTCTCACTTCGCCATTTCGATCTCGAGAAATACCAAGCGCGCTGGACTGCTCCTGCGCCAGCTCGACCTGCCCGAAGACCGTACAGCTACTTTGTTCGTGGCTGATCACCGGATTCAGACGGGTGCTGCGGAAAGAGCGCGCCATACCGAGCAGGTGAATGGCCTCAAGAAAACTCGTTTTCCCGCTGCCGTTGTCGCCATGGAGGATGTTGATGCGAGGAGAGGGGTTTAACGTCACCGGCTGCAGATTGCGGATGCCGGTGACGGAGATACGGCTAAGTGACATTCAGTGGTGGGTTACAAACGCATCGGCATGACGACGTACGCCGAATCGTCGTTATCGAACTCTTGAACCAGCGCGCTACTGTTGGCATCGGACAGAATCAGTCGGACCTGATCTGTGGTCATGACGCCCAGTACATCAAGCAAGTAGCTGACGTTGAAACCGATTTCCAACGAGCCTCCCGAATAGTCGACTGCAACCTCTTCTTCGGCCTCTTCCTGCTCGGGGTTGTTAGCCTGAATCTTCAACAACCCGCTCTCAAGCTGCAGGCGGATACCCCGATACTTTTCGTTGGACAAGATCGCGGTACGGCTGAACGCTTCGCGCAGCGTCTGCCGCTCACCCACCACCAGCTTGTCACCTCCGCGGGGCAACACGCGTTCATAGTCTGGGAATTTCCCATCGACGAGCTTCGAGGTGAAGGTGAACTCGCCGGTTGTGGCACGAATATGATGCTGACCCAGGACAATAGCGACTTCGCCATCCTGATCGGTGAGCAGACGCGCCAATTCCAGAATGCCTTTGCGCGGCACGATAACCTGGTGGCGATCGGGTTGTTCGATACCGGCTTGCATGGAACACATCGCCAAGCGGTGGCCGTCGGTCGCGACCGCTCGCAACATTCCACTGGATACTTCGATGAGCATGCCGTTCAGGTAGTAGCGGACGTCCTGCTGGGCCATCGCGAAGCTGCTGCGCTCGATCAAACGACGCATCTTGCCTTGATTGACGCTGAAATTCAGCGACCCCGGGCCCTCTTCGACCGTAGGGAAATCATTGGCCGGCAGGGTGGAAAGCGAGAACCGGCTACGCCCGGACTTGATCACGACCTTCTGGTCGTCCAATCGAATGTCGATCAGTGCATCGGGCTGCAGGCTCTTGCAGATATCCATAAGCTTGCGCGCCGGTACGGTGATCTCGCCAGGCTCGGAGGCGTCCTCAAGCGCAACTCGGCCAACCAGTTCGACTTCAAGGTCGGTACCGGTCAGGGACAGCTGATGATCCTGCACAACCAGCAAGACGTTGGACAACACCGGCAAGGTCTGGCGCCGTTCGACAACACCGGCAACCAACTGCAGAGGTTTCAACAGGGCTTCGCGTTGAATAGTGAAATGCATGGTCTGGTCCCTTGCCTATTAATTGGCCGCAGTCTTTTAAGTCGTCAAAGTGCGCAGCAGGTTTTTGTAATCTTCACGAATATCCGCATCCAGCTCGCGAAGTTCAGCAATCTTACGACAGGCATGCAACACCGTCGTGTGATCCCGCCCGCCAAAGGCATCGCCGATTTCAGGCAGGCTGTGGTTGGTCAGCTCTTTCGACAACGCCATCGCAACCTGGCGCGGCCGCGCCACCGAGCGAGAGCGGCGCTTGGAGAGCAGGTCGGAAATCTTGATCTTGTAGTACTCGGCTACCGTGCGCTGGATGTTGTCGACGCTTACCAGCTTATCCTGCAACGCGAGCAAATCCTTCAGGGATTCGCGGATGAGTTCAATGGTGATATCACGCCCCATGAAGTGCGCATGGGCGATCACACGCTTCAACGCGCCTTCAAGCTCGCGGACGTTCGAGCGGATTCGCTGAGCAATGAAGAATGCCGCGTCGTGTGGCAAGTTGACATTGGCCTGGTCCGCCTTCTTCATCAGGATCGCCACCCGCGTTTCGAGTTCGGGTGGCTCGACAGCTACGGTCAGACCCCAGCCGAACCGCGACTTCAGTCGCTCCTCCAGCCCATCGATTTCCTTCGGGTAGCGATCACTGGTCAGGATCACCTGCTGCCCGCCTTCGAGCAGGGCATTGAAGGTGTGAAAAAACTCCTCCTGGGATCGTTCTTTCTTGGCGAAGAACTGGATGTCATCGATCAGTAGCGCGTCCACGGAGCGGTAGAAGCGCTTGAACTCGTTGATCGCGTTCAGTTGCAACGCCTTGACCATGTCAGCCACAAAACGCTCGGAGTGGAGATAGACCACCTTGGCGTTGGGGTTCTTTTTCAGCAGATGGTTGCCTACCGCGTGCATCAGGTGCGTCTTGCCGAGACCTACGCCGCCATAAAGAAACAGCGGGTTATAGCCATGCTTCGGATTATCTGCGACCTGCCAGGCAGCGGCACGTGCCAGCTGGTTCGACTTACCTTCGACGAAATTCTCGAAGGTAAAGGTGCGATTGAGATAGCTGGTGTGCTTGAGCCCACCTTCGACCTGTACGTTGCGCTCGGCACGCGCCGGAGCAACGGTAGGGGAGGCCTCAGCCGCAGCCATGACCGGAGCTTCCGCCGGCCCAGCTTGTGGGGGAGCCGCGGCGGCAGGCGAGCCGACCGGCTGCTGGTTGCGAGTCGCCGACGCTAATGGCTGCGGCGCAGCCGCCGTACGCTTGCTACCGATCAACAGGGACAACGACGGCGCCAAGCCGGTGGCGCGCTCCGACAGCAGTTCGAGCAATCGGGACAGGTACTTTTCGTTCACCCAGTCGAGAACGAACCGATTCGGCGCGTAAACCCGCAGCTCTTCCCCTTCGGCCTCGACCTGAAGCGGCCGGATCCATGTGTTGAATTGCTGGGCCGGCAGCTCATCTCTCAAGAGGTCAATGCATTGCTGCCAAAGTTCCACCGACAC